>JAODBO010000144.1 GCA_025464005.1 Acidimicrobiaceae bacterium
GCTAGTGGTCCCGCGCGTTAGTTCGTCGGTGTATCCGGAAGCCATGCGGATGGGTCGTTGAGGTAGAGGCCGCAGGCACAGTCGAGGGCCTCTTCGGCGCTTCCCGCGGTCACACCGCTTGGGAGGAAGGAGTCCTCGTAGTCGTCGTGGCTGGCCCGATAGAGGGCAAATCCCCAGGTGTGGGCCGAACCGCCGTAGCGCAGCCGGCACAGCTTGATCACGGTCCCATCCGCGTAGCGTCCGTCGACGTAGGCGAAGTTCGCCCGGAAGCGGACCTCGACGCGGGCGAGATCCGGCCAGTGGGTGCGTGCGTGGCTGTTGAGGCGGGAGGTGAGGCTGTCCTTGGTCGATCCGGGGGGCGCCTTCATCGCGCCCCATCTTGGCCTGTCTGATCGCTCAGGCGGCGAGCAGGACCTCCCGGGGCCGGTGGGCCTCGAGGCGTTCGAGCATGGCGGCGAGATCGCCGCTCGTGAAGCGCCAGTCGAAGGGGCGCGCCGTTGCGTTGTAGCGGTCCTCGAAGCGCTCGAGACGGTCTGCCAGGGCGGCGAGGTCGGCGAAGTCGGCCGGCTTGACCACCTTGCGCTGGATGACAGAGAAGACGACCTCGATCTGGTTCAGCCAGGAGGCGTGGACGGGCAGGTGGATGAGGCGGGCATTCGGCCAAGAAGCGGCCATCCGATCGATCGATCGCTGCCCGTTGTGCGACGATCCGTTGTCGACGATCCAGTAGACGTTTCGGGCGCTCGCGTAGGGTTCGAGGGTCATGACGCGCTCCACGAGCGCCATGAACGGCGCGATCCCGGTCTTCTCGGCGACACTGCCGATGAGGCGTGCGCCGTGGACGTCATAGGCGCCCATGTAGGCAAGCGTGCCACCCCGCTTGTACTCGAACTCGACTCGGCGGGGACGCCCCGCGCCCGGTGGAAGGTCGGGATGGCAGCGGGCGAGCGCCTGAAGCTGGGATTTCTCGTCCGCCGAGATCACGTAGTCGTCCGGGCCGAGCGGGACGCCGTCAAGCACGCGCGCATACAGGTCGAGAACCCGAGCCGCCTTTGCCGCAAAGTCCGGGTCGCGAGGAAAGATCCACGACCGGTAGCGCCAGGGCTTGATCGCATCGCCATGCAGCCAGCGACGCACTGTCGAGGATGAGATCGCCTCGACGAGCCCCTCAACGACCGCCTGAGAAGCGAGCTCGAGGGAGCTCCACCTCGACAACGGGACCTCGCGGCCCTCGGGCGGCTCGCACGCCATGGCTTTGATCCCGGCCACCACCTCGGATCCGAACACCCGCGGCCGCCCACATCGCGGGCGGTCCTTCAGTCCGACGATGCCCTGTTGGCAGAAGCGCTTTCGCCACTTCGAAGCCGCGTCGACACAGACCCCGACCTGCCGGGCGATGTCGACGTTCCGAGCGCCCTCGGAGCCAAGTAGCACGATCCGCGCCCGGACGACCTGGGCGTGCGGCAACGAACGCGACGATGCCCGCTCCTCGAGTCTGGTCCGGTCCTCGACCGACAATCGGACCTCGAACGGCGACCGGCGAGACACCTCGGGACCTCCGCATCGGGCTGTTGGCGCGGGAACAGCCTCGCGGTGAACTTACACCTTTGTACTTATCGGCAGCACCACTAGCCGATCAGCGCGAGACGGTCGTGTGCTTGAACTCGTTCAGCTCCGGGGCTCCCGTGAGCAGCTCGATGATTCGGCCGATCGTGCGGCCGGCGAGTTCGGCGTCCCCCTCGGGCCGCGTCATGACCCGTACGAATGCAGCCTCGTCGCCGATGACGAACGTCGGCACGCCGAACGCTGAGTGCTCCGCGACCGATGCTTCATGCTCCTTGCGGAATGTCTCGAACGGCCAACCGTCGGCGAGCTCGGCGTATACGGCGTCAGGGTCGACGCCGCCACGCTCGAGCGCAGCCCGTATGACCTCGTCACTGCGCAGGTCGCCGCCCTCGTCGTGGCGCGCACGAAAGAGCTCGAGGTGGACGTCGCGAAAGTGCGCCGGAAAGCGGTCCCGCACGACGATCCCGGCGGCCACCGCGGTGAGCTCGGGACGCTTGGCAGGCTGGTCCCATACGGGGGCCTCCCCGTCCTCGACGTGCGTCTGGCTGAGCGAGAACGAGAGGAACGTCACGACCCACGGTGCCCCCGCTTCCAGTCCGGCGAGGACGTGCTCGTTCGCGTTGCGGGCGAACGGGCACCGGTAGTCGAAGTTGACCGAGAACGTTGCTGGTTGGGCGATCAGGCTCATGTTCTTCCCAACGCCTGGTCGGCGCCGTTGATTCCGCCCGGACGGGCTGTCAGGCCCTTCGATTAGCCGCGTGAGGTGCCAAGCGCCGCCGCTCGCGGTCGTGGACGGTACGATCCCACGATGACCAGCTCCGTGGTCCTCGAGAGGCGGTCCCGCTGACGACCTCTGGGCGTTCTCCCTGGGACGACCAGGCAGGGTGGCACGACGAGCGCACGCCGGTCGTGCGCAAGGCGGAACTCGCGGACGTGAGCGTCGTCGCGGCGGCGCTCGGTCGCGCGTTCGCCGACGATCCCGTGGCCTCGTACATCTTCCCCGACTCGTACCGGCGCGAGGCTCGGCTGCGACGGTTCTTCACCATGCAGCTGCGCCACAACTACCTGCCTCGCGGCGAGGTCTACACGGCCGACGACGGGAGCGCCGCGGCGCTCTGGATGCCGCCGGCTCCAAAGGACGTGGGCGTCGTCGACCTGCTCGCTCACGTGCCGTTGCTGCCCCTGCTCGCGGGGAGGTTCCTCGCCACCCGCCAGCTCTCCCTCATGCTCGCGTCGCACCATCCGCGCGCGAGCCACTACTACCTGGGGACGATCGGCACCGACCCGGCGCATCAGCGTCGGGGTGTCGGCTCGGCGCTGCTGGCACCCGTGCTCGCCCGGTGCGACACCCGGCAGCTACCCGCGTACCTCGAGTGCTCGAGGCGGGAGAACGTCGCCTTCTACGACCACCATGGGTTCGCCGTGACCGGCGAGGTCGCGGCACCTGGCGGAGGCCCCCCGCTCTGGCTCATGTGGCGGGAGCCGCTCGTCGCGAGGTGAGCGACCTGGCTACGTCGCGAGGTGAGCGAGCTGAGCTACGTCGCGGCGCTCCCGGACCGGGTGCCCGCGGATTGGCCGGAAGGACTCACGACAGCAGGCCGACCGGGTTGGGTCGTGATGGCCGCGCCGGGCGGCATCACCACCGGCCGGACGCCGTTCGGTGTGCGGCTCTCGTCGAGCACGACCTCGGAGAGGATGTCGAGCACAGCTCGCACCGGTGCGCCCGGCAGGCCGCGGCGGCGCTGAGCAACGCCGACGAGCCGCGGCTGGAGCCCCCGCACCGGCACGAGCACCCATGAGTCCTCGAGGAAGGAGGGGAGCGCGCCCGCCGGCAGGATCGAGAATCCAGAACCCTCGAACGTGAGCGTGGCAATGAGGCGCAAGCTGTCCATCTCGGCGCGTGGCCGCAGCGCCACGCCGGCGGCCCGCGCGACCGCGTCCAGCTCGTTGCGGTACGCGCTCCCGGGCAGCGGCAGCATCAACGGGAGCTCCGTCAGGAGCGCCGGGTCGACGGGATTGCCGGTGTCGAGGGGATGGCCACGCGGGACAACGAGGCCGAGGTCCTCCTCGAAGAGCGGAATCGTGCGGACCTCGGATCCCGAGGTCGGCAACGTGAGCACTGCCAGGTCGACCTGGCCGAGGGCGAGCTGGGCGTCGAGCCCGAAAGCGGTCGCCTCGACGAACACGAGATGCAGCAGCGGATGGCGGCTCGGCACGATGTCGAGCAGCTGCGGCACGATCCAGCGGGCCGCCGTCCCGATGGCGCCGAGCCGGACGGTCCCGACGACCTCGTGGCTGAGGGCCGTGACGTCCGAGGTGATGGCGTCGAGCTCGCCGATTACCCGCCGGGCCCGGTCGACGACGAGCTGCCCCGCCTCGGTGAGCTCGCCCGTGCTTCGGTCGACGAGCGCCGTGCCGAGCTCGCGCTCCAGCTTCTTCACGTGCGTCGAGACGTTCGACTGGACAGTGGCGAGCGCATCGGCAGCGGCGGAGAAGGAGCCGTGCTCCGAGATGGCGACGATGGCGTTCAGCTGCCGGAGGTCCATCGCTAAAGATGATAGCAGGTATCTAATAAAGCTGTTTGACCGATGGGCGTACCGGGCGCATACTGAAGCCAGACCTCAGGGACATATCGGATCCCCCCTCCGGTACCTGATGAGTCTAGTAAGAGCGGGCCGGTACCCCCCACCGGCCCGTTCTTCGCGTCCGGGCTCGGATTCGAGCCAGAGCCGACCCGCCGAAGCTCGGCCAGCCTCACCAGGGTTTCGTCGGTCCCTTCGTCTCGCGGACCGGTCGGTTGCGCTGGCTGTCGGGAAGCGACCACGCTCGACGCCACGGGGACGCCTCGGGACCGCGGGGATCCGGGGTCCGCCCGGTAGCGGCTCGCCTCCGGGCGGACCACCAGTCCGTCTTCGCCTCGTCCGCCAACGCCGCGACCGCCTGCTCGACTCTGGCGGAGAACCGGCGAGCGTCCTCGTCCCGTCCGCCGGCGGCAGCATCCTCCCCGGAGAGAGGGCGTAGCGGCGCGCCGAATCGGACCTCGACCTCTCCCGGCCGTAGCCTGCTGCCGCCCTTCGGAAAGATCGGTCGGACTCCATGCAGGTGGACAGGCACGACCGGCACGTCGCAGCGTTTGGCCAGATAGGCGGCACCGCCGCGGAACTCCTGTCCCCAGCCGTCCTCGGTCCGGCCTCCTTCGGGGAAGATCACCAGGCTCCACCCGTCCTCGATCAGTTCGGCGGCGAGGTCGGCGCTGCGCCGATTGACCTTGGAGCGCTCCATCGGGATCGTCCCGAGGGTGAGCGACCAGAGGTCGCCCTTCCAGCGGCGGTCGAAGAAGTAGTCCGCGGCCGCCGCCACGACGGTGTGATGGCGATAGCGCGTCGGGAGCGACGACAGCACGATCGCCGTGTCGAGATGGCTCGAGTGGTTGGCAGCGAAGATCACGGGACCGACGATCGGCTCGAGGAGCTCGGCGCCGATGACTCTCGGCGCGGCGACGGCGCGGATGAACGGGCGCGTGAGGTTGTCGACGATCATCGCCCTCGCGAGGCGCGCCGCGGGCGTCCTCGACCAGCTCGTGTCGTAGTCGACGCCGACGTTGCGGCGCGGCACGGGACGTTCGATGGTGCCCGGCCACGTCGGCGTCTTGAGCGCCTCGAACGGGCGAAGCGGCGCCTTCGCTATCGACACGAGCGTGGCCTTCTGCGCCTTGAGCTTGGACGCCACGGAGCGCACGGCGGAGGGGCGCGGCGGCGACTCGCTCACCGGACGTCGGAGATGAACAGTGGCGGGTTGTGCACGTGGGTGATCGTCGGGTCCCGGCCGACGACGTCCTCGGCCATCTCGAGGGCATCGGCGAGGGTCGAGGCGGGCTTGAATCCGAGCCGGCGCACGGCCGCGCGGTCGCCTCCCACGATGATCACCTGTCCGAGGTGCTGCAACGCGTGCGCGCACCAGTACCACATGTAGAAGGGGTGAACCCCGTGGTAGGCGTAGGAGGTGCGGTAGAGGTGGATGTACCACGGGTCCGTCGCGAACGACTCCTCGAACTTCGCCTCGATCTCGATCGGATCGGTCGTCTCGGCGAGCACCTGCTCGAAGAAGTCGATGTAGCTCGGGTGGTGCACCGGGTTGAACGCCCATGGCGTCGGGTGCGACATGATGCACACCCCGCCCTCCCGCACGAGCGGCTTCCCCCGGTAGAGATTGAAGAAGTAGCCGAGGCCGAGGCAGGCGACGAGGATCGGGTTGAGGATCGAGTTGACGTTGTACGGGCTGATGTAGGGAAGGCCCATCGTCAAGATGTCCGCTTGGCCCTGCACTTCGACGAGCTGCTGGCGGTGGACGTTCGCGAGCGTCAGGTCGTGCACCGCCTCGACCTCGCCGGCCTGCACCGAGGTCAGCGCGTGCGGGGAGCGGATCGACTGGAAGATCTGGCGGGCCATTGCCGGCGGCGTCCGGTCGAGCGCGGCGCGTGTCGTGTGGAAGGCGGCGCGGTCCTTGAGGGACCATTCCCACTCGCGCTTTTGCAAGAAGCCGAACTGCGAGGGGAAGGTGTCGAGGTTCAACGTCGTCTCGATCTGGAAGATCTTGACGCCCGCCTTGGCGATCAGCTGGCCCATGCGCCAGTTCGACGTGTGCAGCTCGCTGTTGTGGCGGTCCATGAACGAGCGGCTGTGCTGCATGGTGCGCACGTTGTGGTGATGGCGGATGCTCTTGTAGCTCGCGAGGCCGGTCGCCACCGACTTGTGCCCGCCGTCCATCGCGACGAGGTTGATGTTGACGTAGACGAGCACGTCGCTCTCGGCCGCCCGGCGGTTGATCTCGACGTCCTCGCCTTGCTCGGTCATGCCGAGATGCACGAGGCCCGACGGGTCCTCCGCGTCGTGCTGGAGCAGCAGGCCGTGCGGCGCGAAGGCGTCGAACACCCTCGACCCGAGGGCATGGCGAAGCTCGTCGTCGGTCATCCGGCGGTGCAGCGCGAGCGCGGCGATGAGGACGACGTCGTCGACCCCTGCGGCCGCGGCAGTGTCGAGGACAGCCTCGATCACCCGCTGGCGGACGTCCGGAGGCCGCATCGGGGGAAGCGGCAGTGAGATGTCGTCGAAGGCGATAGTCAGCTTCGATCCGGGGTGCAGCAGCGCCGAGAGCGGCGCCGAGTCACCGACGGGGTGCTCGAGCGCTTGGCGGATCGCGGCCTCAGGGTCGGCGAGCGGCGCGACAGGCTCAGGCGGGTAGATGACCCGGCTCCCGACCGGCAGGCGCTCGAGCCGAAACCCTTCGCCGTGCCAGAACAGCGTCGGCGGCGTCGAGCGGTCGACCTCGAGGACGAACCCAGGTCTCGGACTCACTCGTGCGCCTCCACTTGCTTGGTGATCTTGCGTGGCTCCGACAACTTCGATGACTCTGTGACCCTCGGCGTGCGTTTCGGCGGCGTGCTCTCGGGGGCGGCGTTTTGCGAGACCGTGTCGGCGGCCCGGGCGGTGCGCCAGCTCGCCTTCTCCGCGCGGTGCAAGTCGAACACGACCTTTACGGCGCCGCGACGTCCGGCGCTCGCTGCATGGCGAACGGCCTCTTCGTAGCGCTCAAGAGGGTAGCGGGCCGAGACGAGCCGCTCGAGCCGGGCGGCCGCTACGAGCTCGAAGGCGACGTCGAAGGTGGAGCGCAGTCCGTCCGGCGTCATCTCGCACCCGTAGGCGTAGGCGCCTACGAGGGTGATCTCGCGCTGCCAGAGGGGGGCGAGGTCGACCCGGACCGTTCCGGGCATGCCGACGAGCACCACTCGACCGCCGGGGCGCACGACGGCGAGCGAGGAGGCGATCGACGAGGACGAGCCGACGCAGTCGAAGACGACGTCGGCGCCACCGGTGAGACGCTCGAGGCTGCCCTCGCGCGGTAGGGCGAGCGAGCCGGTGAGGCGCCGCACGGCGCGCTCGAGCTCGTCGGGCTTGACGACGTGGTCCGCGCCGAGCGCAGCGGCGAGCTCGCGCTGGACCGGGTGCTTCGCGACGGCGAGGAGCTCGGCCGGCAGCGTGAGATGGCGAAGAGCGGCGATCGTCGCCAGTCCGAGGGTGCCGCTGCCGAGCACGACGACACGTTCGCCCGGGACCACCGCGCCGAGAAGGGCCGCATGGACCGCGCACGCCGTCGGCTCGACCATGACCGCGGCGTCGTCCGACAGCTCTTCGGGGACGGGGTGCAGCTGGGAGCCGTGCGCGACGAGCGACTCCGACCAGCCTCCGCCGGTGTCGGCGCAGTAGCCGGTCTGCAGGCCAGGCTTGAGGTGGCCGTACGCAATCCGCTCGCACGCGCCCTTGCGCCCCGAGGAGCAGGCAGGGCAGCGCGGCTCGATGCCCCTGGCCTCGCAGCCGAGCACCGGCTCGAGCACGACGCGCACGCCGTCGAGCGGCCCCCCGTCGACGATGCCGACCACCTCGTGGCCGAGGACGAACGGGAAGCTGACGATCGGTTCGAAGTAGCGCGAGCTCGCGCCGTCCACCGTCGCGAGGTCCGAGCCGCAAATGCCGGAGAGGATCGGGCGCACGCGATGCCAGTCCGGACCGGGCAGCGCGAGCGGGTCTCGTTCGGCCAGGCGGAGCGGACCGACGCCGATGCCGTTGCCCGACCCGACGAGCGCCGAGGCGGCGCGTGCCGCCGCGAAACGGGCGACGCTCCGCTCTACGAGAAGTTCCTTCACGGTCAGGCCTCCCCTCGACGCGCCGAGGTGACGCGGCTCGCGCCCGATGGGGCGATCGCGGAGGCCGAGAGCGTGGTGCGCGGCCCGACCGTGCGCGTCGAGACCGCGAGGCGACGCCTCGGTCCGCCGCTGGCTTGTGCCCACTGCTCGACGAGCCAGCCGCGCTTTCGGGCGACGGCTGCAAGCTTCGACTCCGGGTTCACCGCCACTGGGTACCCGGCGGCCTCGAGCATCGGCAGGTCGCTCGTCGAATCCGCGTAGGCGACCGTCGAGTCGCGTCCGAGGCCGAACGAGGCTGCCCACTGCTCCATGAGGATCGCCCGGGCCTCGCCAGTCGGTGGCGTCGCCACCATCTCGCCGGTGAACTTCCCGTCCTTCTCACCGAGGCGTGCGCAGACGATCTCGTCGAACAGCGGCTCGAGCGGTGCCACGACGAAGTCGAGGGCACCGGTGATCAGCAGCGTCTTGTGCCCGAGCGCCCGGTGCTCGCGCACCCGCTGGAGCCCGTCGGGGAACGAACGGGTGAGGATGAGGTCGCTGAAGAGCTCCCAGGCATCCGAACGGATGCGCTCTACCGGAGCGCCCTCGTAGCGACGGTAGAAGGAGCGCAGGAAGTCGCTCCGGTCCCGCCGGTCCACCGCGAGCAGGCGCGGTCCCTCGGCGGCGAGCTCGAGCGCCAACTGCGCTCGACGGATGGGGGAGAGGTGGCGCGTCGCCAGCCAGGCGTAGGACTCGACGACGTTCGAATTGATGAGCGTCTGCTCGAGGTCGAACACAGCGCAGCGCGGCTCGGACGACAGGATGGCCTTGCGGGCCCGCTCCTCGCGGCTTGCGCTGACACGCTTTCCCGGCGAGGTGCGGACGCGCGCATGGTCGACCACCGAGGGGAGGTGGACCTCGGTGACGTACCGCTCCCAGTCGACGATCGCGGGGTCGAAGCAGAACGCCTTTTGATCGAGCTCGTCGAGCGACTCGTAGAGTTCGAGGGTGCGATCGATCCGAAAGCGCGCCTCGGTCTCGCTGTAGGCGCCGTAGAGCTCGACGTAGCCGAGCGCGCGCTCGGCCAGTACTCGCTTCTCCTCGAGGGCGCTGACCTTCTCGGCGAGCTCGCCACGCACCGGGAGCATGCTGACGATGCGCTCGGCGGCGCGAAGGCCCTTTGCTGCCCGCCGCAGTTCGCCCTGGACCTTGCCGCGACCGGGGAACGACCAGGTCGGCACCACGATCGGCTGACCCTTGGCGTCATACAGCGGGCGCTCGGTGAACCATTGCTCGCAGAGGTCGACAAGGGTCCCGTAGCGGAGCGGGTTCCGCACGCCGGAGGCGATCTGGTAGATCGTCGGCTCGGCCCCCTCGGGTCCGTGCGCACAGACGGCGATGATCGCCGCGCAGACGAGGTCGACGGGGATGACGTCGACGACGCCCTCAGGGACACCGGGGAACTGCTTCAACAGCCCACGCGCGTAGGAGATGATCACGGGCTCGGCCATGCGAAAGCCGCGGATCCAGCCCGGTCGTGGCTCCGCGAGCGCCGACTCGACGATCGAAGGCCGCACGATCGATACCGGCAGGGCCCCGCGCGTCTCCGCCAGGGCCATCTCGCCGAGCGACTTCGTGTACGCATACGCGTCCGGCCAACCGAGCGCCTGCGCACGCGAACGACCGAGCTCGACGAGCGTGTCGTCCACCCACTCCTCGCGAAGCTTCTCGGTGCGCTCGGCGAGAAGGGCGGTCCCTGCGGCGCCGAGCTCGTGACGTGCCGCCTTGCGCAGCTCGGCAAGCCGGGACGGGGCGCGGCTCTCGGCGTCGGCGTCGGAGCGGGCCCGGCGAGCTGCGGCGACCTCGCCCTTCCAGTCCGGCAGCGCGAGGTAGCGGCTCTCGGTGACGAGCTCCTCGGCGGCATCGCCGTGGTGTCCGCTGTTCACGTACGCCGTCGAGACGCCGACGAGGTGGGGGAGCGGTGCATCCGACGGCCGCAGCTCGCGCGCCACGTCGAGGAGGGTCTGGGCCACCCGGCTCGGACCGAGCAGGTTGACCTCGACCGCACCGTCGAGTGGGGCGTCGAAGCTCACGGTCGCGGCCGAGTGCACGACGATGTCGCAGGTGGCGAGGCGGGCACGCCCCTCGGCGTCGAGCCCGAGACCATCCGAGCCCACGTCGCCGGCGATCGTGGCGACGCGGCTGGCGATCTGCTCGGGGAAGGCGTCGCCGAGCTCGCTCCGCAGGCGATCGAAGCAGTCGTTACGGATGATCTCGCGAGCCGTGCGCTCCGTCGCGCTGAGCCGCCGCCCCGGCCGGACGAGCAGCACGAGCTCGCAGCCGGGGACGGTCCTGAGCAGACGCTCGACGAGGGCGGTACCGAGGAAGCCGGTAGCGCCGGTGATGGCGATGCGCTTGCCTGCAAGGGAGTCGGCGATCATCGTGCCGGCCCCGGGAACGAGCGCCTCAACACTCACCGGCGGAGGTGCAGCCGGCAAGTCGTACCGGCCGTCGCATCGTGCTCATCGCTTCTTGGCGGCCGTCTTCGCGCGCCGTGGCGGCGTGTAGCGCTTCGATGCGGTGGGAGTCTGCGGCGTCGACGGGCCGCGCTTTGACTTCGACCCGGTGTCGATCGTGCCGGTGAACTTGCCCCGTGCCTGGTCCTGTCGCTGCTTGCGCATGACTCGAATGATGAGCCAGCCACCGAAGAAGAGGTAGAGGATTCCGTAGACGAGGCCGAAGGAGATGAGCTCCATGCCGACGATGAAGGCGGCAAAACCGAGCAGCGCCCGGCGGCGCAGCGCCGAGCCGAAGGCCATTATCGCGACTCCGACGAGCCCGGCGACGAGGAAGTCCGGCGCGTAGTGGCGGGCTTTCAGATCAGTCGAGTGACGCCAGTAAAAGAAGACGATGACGGTGAGCGCGAGATCGACCAGCATCAGCCCGGTGCCGATCATGAGCTCCTTGCGGTCGAGCCCGTTGACGACCTCCTTCGCGCCCAGTGCTCTGTCGTTGGCTCCCGACCTCGACTCGCGTACGCCCGGCTTCTGGTTCCAGAGGCCGGTCGCGATCTCCCGGAGACTCTTCGGCTGCTGGTGCACCGGCGCAGCCTCGGTTGCTGCGTGATCGTCCGGAGCGGGCAGCGCCGCAGTGGGCTCCTCGGGAGCATCCATGTCTGGCGGCGGTGTATCGGCCTTCACGTCCTCGGTAGCCACGGTGCACCAGGGTACTTGCGCGCCGGTGGTCATAGCGACAGCGGCCGAGCTCGAACGAGGCACGAGACGAAGGTCCTGCTCAACCCTTCGCGGCCCGGGGGGAGCCGGAGTGCCCGAGCGGCTACCATCGTGTCAGCGGGCGCTTGGCTCAGGTGGTTAGAGCGCAGCCTTCACACGGCTGAGGTCGGGGGTTCGAGTCCCTCAGCGCCCACCCGGAGGTCTTCACGTTTAGACCTCCCACATCGTCACGTTTGGCTGTGACACTCGCTCCTCGGGGCCGCTCGACGACCCGGTCGCCTGGTGAGGCGCTCGCTCCCGGTGGATGAGCGCGACGGAGCTGGCCGGTGCCCGACGTCACCCTCGAGGCCGGTCGCGACTACGGCGGTGCGCATCCCCTCGCCCCGACGAGGTCCGCGATCGCCCGACGCCGACGCCGCCTGGTCCCTGGAGCCTGGCCGGCTCTCTCGCGCCGCTCGTTCTCGGCTTCGCGCTCGCAGAAGGCGTCTGTCACGGCGAGGTTGCGAACGACGAGCGCGCAGGCGAGGAGCATGGTCATCGGCACGAGCCCCATCTGGCGGCACCAGTCCTTGTTGACGTCGATCGTGGGGGGGTCCTTCACCCGCGCGTTCGAGCGCTCCGCTGCGCCGCGCCGCGCGTAGGAGGCCCGCCAGGACGTTGGGGTGTGTCAATTCTCCTCGATGACACAGGTCACCCGGTGAGGCGCTCGCTCCGGTGGATGAGCGCGACGTGCTGGCCGGTGGCGACGTCATCCTTGAGACCCGATGTGGTGGACCTCTCGTGGGAATCTGGGAACGAGCCGATCAGCCCGGAGCGGGCTGCCAAGAGGCCCGCATTGCCAAAGCCCTCGCCACGGTCGGCTTCGTGGTTCCGGGCAGCCTGACTGAGCGACGCCTCAACTGCCACTCATGCGGGCTGTCGCTGCCACGACGACCCGCCCAAGCTCCACGGGCCGTACTTCCCAGTGGAACAGCAAGGTCGCCGCCAAGACGACCAGTAAGAACCTCAGCGCCGAGAGCTCGAGCAGTAGCGGGCCTGGATCGACAACGAAGGCGCCTATGCACCCTCGTGCGCGAGCTCGAGACCCTCGCTTTGTCGGTCCTCGAATCCGACCCGCACGCGCGGAAGCGAGCCTGATCCGCGTCACCTCGGCCGTGGACGGCGCGCGGGTGCGGTCCGCTCATCCCGCGGGTGGGTGGCTGGTCAGGCGCAGGTGAGGCCCAGACCTGAAGACCTCACCGGCCGGGTTTCGGCACGTCTGATTGCAGATCAGGCCACGTGCCGACCCGCCAGCCCTCGGTCGTTTCGAAGCGCCGGCCGGATGTTGGGTGTCGAGGAACCGCGACAGTTCGGCGTCAACGGGGGAGCCGTAGGCGTTGGACGACCGCTGCCGGCGATTCTGCGAGCCCGGCGGCGAGCAATTGGGCGTCGACGCTGACGAGCGAGATGCCAAGCCCCTCGGCCGCGGCAGCCCATGCAGCGTCATAGAAGGTGAGCCGGTGTCGTTCGCCGAGCTCCGCGGCCTGACGCAGCCATTCGGCAGCCATCGCCAAGGGAGGGCCGCAGATGATGACGAGATCTTCAAGCTGATCGGCGACGTCAGATCCGCTCCAACCGAGTGCCCGTAGAAGGACATTGCCCATTTCGTACAGTGCCAGATCGATCACACGAGCCTGAACTTCGCCGACCTGCGTGGCGTCGCGGATGGAGCGGGCCTCGGCGAGCTCGGACTCACCTTCGCTGTGAAACCACTTAACGAGTACCGAGGTGTCGACGAGGAGCGTCGTCACCGCCGGGTGTCTCGGTCCTGCCGGAGCAGCTCCGCCGCGTCGAATCCGCCCGCTGCGCGGAATCGTTGCTCGGAGCGGGCAATAGCCGCGGCGACAGCTGCGGGATCACGGCGAGCCAACTCTCTCCGGGCCGCTGCTGCGAGGAGTGCGCTTCGGCTCATGGATCTTCGCCGGGCCTCCTCGTCGATGTCTCGGACGAGTTCATCGGGGAGTGACACCATTACCTTGGACATACCCCGATTATATCCATTGGTAATGCCAATCATGTGACGTTGGGCCTCAGGATCCGCCGGAGTCGAAGTCGGTCGTTAGGACGGTTCTCTTGGGGCCGCGGCCTCCGGTTGGAGAGCCGGGGCCGGAGCAGCCCACGAAGCAAGGATGCGTAGCCCCTCGTGTGAATGAGTGCCGGGTTCGGCGCTCAGGACCATGAGACGTTGCCCGCTGCCGTCGGGGCTGTTCCAGGTGTCGCAATCCAGGGTGAGATCGCCGACGATTGAGTGTCGGTAGTGCTTGGTGCCGTAGCCCGTGCCCGTGACCTGATGGGTCGCCCACCAGGTACGAAAGTCCGGGTCTTGGACGGCCAACTCGCCGACAAGCACAGCCAACTCGGGGTCGTCAGGGTCATTCGCGGCCTCCATGCGCAGGGCGGCGACCGCGGTGCTCGCGTCGTGCTCCCACTCGGCATGGAGGGAGCGCACGGCAGGGTGGGTGAAGAGCAGGCGCACGTAGTTGCGGCGGTTGGCGGGGATCTGCCCGAAGTCGGTGTACAAAGCGGCCGCGCCGGCGTTCCAGGCGAGGATGTCCATACGGCGGCCCAGCACGATGGCCGGAGTCTCGGTGAGCTGGTCGAGCAGGCGTCGCATTGCCGGGCGCAGCTTCTGCGCGGCGCGGCGTCGTTGCAGAATCGGAGTCTTGCCGACTAGCTGGTACAGGTACGTCTGCTGGTCGTCGTCGAGGCGCAGCGCACGGGCGAGCGTCACGAGCACGGAGGCAGATGCCTGAACCCGGCCCTGCTCGAGCCGGGTGAGATAGTCGACGCTGATCGCCGCCAGCTGGGCGACCTCCTCGCGGCGCAGCCCGGCGACCTTGCGCGGAGACCCCACGTCGGGCAAGCCGACCTCCTGGGGCCTCAGCTGAGCACGACGGGCTTTGAGGAAGTCGCCCAACTCGTGTGCATGGTTTGGCGCGAGGGTCACAACGCCAGCGTAGGACCGGCTCCTGCGCGTTGTCAGTGGGCAGGTTCCTTCCCCCGGATGCAGGTTTCCTAGGCGAAGACTCGTCTCTTTTACGCGCTTCACTCGGACGTCAGCCTGGTTGATGTGCCCGGCGAACCGCCGGGCATCCGGGCCCAATGATGCGGGCCCGGCGAAGACATCGAATCGGAGAGCCATCTCATGAAGACGAACGTGACATTCGACAGCGCTGGGCTGAAGATCGCGGGGCACCTCTACACCCCCGACGATGGCGCGAAGGGTCCCCGGCCCGCGATCGTGGTCGGTCACCCCGGCAGCGGTGTGAAGGAGCAGGCCGCCGGCCTCTACGCCCAGCGCCTAGCCGAGCAGGGGTTCGTCACCCTCGCCTTCGACGCCGTCTACCAGGGCGAGAGCGAAGGCGAGCCGCGCGGTCTCGAAGACCCGGCGCATCGGGTCGAGGACCTCAAGGCCGCCGTGTCGTTCCTCACAACGCGCGACGAGGTGAACACCGACCAGATCGGGGCGCTGGGCATCTGTGCCTCCGGCGGCTACGCGCTCACGGCAACCGCGACCGATCACCGCATCAAGGCCGTCGCGACGGTCAGCGCTGTCGACCTCGCTCGGCAGTTCCGCCAGGGTGCCGACGGGGCGCAGGACCCGGCCGTCTTCCAAGCCATGCTCGACGACGCCGCCGCGGCCCGCACCGCCGAGGCCCACGGCGAGAGCGTCCAGACCTTCAAGATCTTCCCCGACACTGCGGAGGAGGCCCGCGCCCTGGGCCAGCACGTCTTCGAAGGATTCGAGTACTACTGCACCGCCCGCGCCCAGCACCCCCGCTCGGCCAAGTTCCTCACCTGGACCAGCGTCGACCACATGGCGTTTTTCGACGCTTTCCGCTTCGTCGGCCTCATCAGGCGCCCGCTGCTCATGAACGTCGGGCGTGAAGCTGTCACCTCCTGGATGAGCGTGGAAGCGTTCCAGAACGCGCATGGCCCAAAGGAGCTGCACTGGATCGACGGAGCCACCCACGTTGACCTCTACGACAAGGAGCAGTACGTCACGCCGACCATTGCGAAGCTCACCGAGTTCTACGCAGCGAACCTCGCGGAGTTCGTCGTGGCTTAGCGAAGCCGCACAGGGAAGGGGTGTCGGGACGAGTTCGCCACCAGATGCACGAGCCCGCCACGACGTAGGCAGCGTCGTACGCCGAGATGCCATGCTCGTCGGCAAGAGCTGCCGCGTCAGCAATGAGGTCAGCATCGGCTCGTACGAGCCCTCCGTCGCCTGCTACCGCTACTACTCGCTCGCGCAGACCGTGCTGTCGAGAGATCACGCCAGGCATGTACCGCCACGTTGGTCACCTCAAAGAAGGCGAGATCCAAAGTCGCTAGTGGATCGCTGCCTCCGAGTAGTCGGCGAGCATCTCCGTGGTTCTCGTCGCTCGTCAGTGCGTCGCAAGCCGGCTCGCCGACGCAGGTACACGGCTTGTGCTGCACGGCGTCGCGGCGGTAGATCTGCAGCGACGAGCCACGCGCGGAGTCGGCGATTGCTTCGGCCTCGGTGAGGGGCCAGTCAGCCTGGCTCATGCGCAGAGCCTCCCGATGACCTGTCGGCAGAAGAGGGGGCAAGGCTCGTGCCCACGATCAGCAGATAGCGGTTCTTCTGCCGTCCTCGAAGGTCCACTGCATGTAAGGCCAGCTCAGCCACCATGAGCTCGCGAGGCGTCGTGGTGATTTAGATGCCAACCGACGTAGCGGCCGTGTCTGGCGATCGCACCGCTTCTCCACAGTCTCAGCGGCGTGACCTGGATCTCGAGGTCCTCCGCATCAATCGCGTCCGCCGGCAAATCTCCAGTGATGTTCCGCACTCGACCACGGGCACCACGCGACACCGGGGGTGATTCGCCAGTCGAGGGCAGGACCACCGATGCCGCAAGCAGCGACCCGCGCACGAAACTGCACATATGCTGTGTGTCTGCGCACTCATCTGACGATATCCTGCTCGGGTGTTCACGGAGACCCATTTCCGCAGCCCGGCTTCGTTGCTGGGATGCTCAAGTCGAAGACGCGAAGGTAGGGCTGGCAAATGCGGAAAGTGGATCGCTTCGAGGAAATCCTCGAGCGTCTGTCCGGTCGTGGGAAATTGGCGGTCGACGAGGTGGCGCGCGACCTAGGCGTCTCGAGTGCGACGATCCGCCGGGATCTGGCTGAGCTGGGCGCGCAGTCGTTGCTGACTCGCACCCACGGTGGTGCCGTTGCGATAGAGGTTCCCTACGAGTTCCCAATCCGATACCGGTCAGGAAAGCAACCGGAGCAGAAGCGCCGCATCGGAGCTGCGGCGGCCGCCCTCATACCCGATCATGTCGTAGTCGGAATCAGCGGAGGGACAACGACGACTGAGGCGGCTCGGGCTCTCGTTGGACGCTCTGGTCTCACCGTGGTGACAAACGCACTCAACATCGCGAGCGAGTTGACACTTCGACCCAATATCCGGATGGTGGTGACGGGAGGAGAAGCCCGGGCCGCCTCATTCGAGCTGGTCGGATCGATCGCCGAACAGACGATCCAGGGCTACAACCTCGACATCGTGCTGCTCGGGGTGGACGGCATCGAGGCCAAGGTCGGCTGTACGACCCACGACAGCACAGAGGCCCTCACTAATGAGGCCATGGTGCGTAGGGCGCGGAAGGTGATCGTCCTCGCCGATAGCAGCAAGATCGGCCGTGTCACGTTCGCCGGGATCTGCGGGATCGAAGACGTCGACGTCCTGATCACCGACGTGCCATCGCCGAGAGAGCCCCTATCCAACGAGGACGGCCTTCGCACGTCACCTGAGGTCCGAGAAGTGCTCGTCGAGCTGAGTCGTCTTGTCGATGCTGGCGTCGAGGTACAACAGGTCTGATGCGCGTGATCGTTCTAGAGCCGAAGGAATACGGCTGATGGCGGTTCCCTTGGGCGTTCGCGCAGTCCTCGTAGCCTTTCGATCGGCGATGTCCGCCGCCACCTGGTTCCAAGCCAGCACGCCGCCGCCGGGACCCGTCGCTCGTCTCGGTTCCTCCGAGCTTCACCAGCCGACATAGAGCCGCAAAAGCGCGCCTTCCCTGATCCGTGATCCTCACCTTCACACCTAACCCGGCATGGGACGTGACCTACGAGGTCGATCGCCTCGTCGCCGGTACGACCCACCGGGTTCACACGGTCTACGCCCGTGCAGGAGGCAAGGGGATCAATGTCTCACGGATCCTCGCTAAGCGAGGCATCCCGACGATGGCGGTGTTTCCTGTGGGAAGGGCCGTCGGGCGGCTCCTGACAGACGATCTATCGGCGGCGGCCATAGACCATGATCCTGTCGAAATTGGCGGCGCAACGCGGATGACCGTGACGATCGTTGAACGCAGCCAGGCCGACCGGCCGCCGCTGGAAGCGGGTCGCTGCTCTCCCCTCCGAGACGATGTCACAAATGTGTTTGCTGAGCCCGGTCCCGCTCTAACAACAGACGAATGGTCTGCCTTGATCGACCGCGTCGATCGTCACCTTGCTCGGACGTCGGTCCTTGTGTGCTCCGGTAGTTTTCCGCCCGACGTCGACAAGTCGGGCCAGACCCGTTCGGCCCCGGCCCGACTTGTCGAGATGTCGAAAGCTTCCGGACACCTCGTCCTACTCGATACAAGCGGACCGGGGCTCCTAGCGGCGGCTGAGGCCGGCGCGTCGGTGCTGAAACCCAACGCCCAGGAATTGCGAGAAGTGGTCGGCCTCGATGACCTCTGCTCCGGAGCGCAAGCCTTGTGCTCTGCCGGCGCGGGCGCGGTGGTCGTCTCCGCAGGCGAGGACGGTCTCATCGCAGTGACTGCTGCTGGCGAAGCCTGGTGCGCGCGACCGCCCTTCCGAGTCGACGGCAATCCGACGGGGGCGGGTGACGCCGTGGTGGCCGCCCTGGCTTACGGCCTATCGACGGGAGCCTCATGGCCCGAACAGCTCACCCTGGCTGTCGCTTGGTCAGCCGCCGCGGTAGCTGCCCCTGTCGCGGGTGAGGTCGACCCTGACGTCCTCGCCACCGTGGCCGGCCAGGTCTCGATCGTCCCGATCTGACGACGTGCTGAATACGAGCGCACCGACGACAAACGAACTGTGAGTTGGCGACACTGGAAGGAACCTACGCCCTCCTCCGTTTACACCGCGGATCGGACGACGCTGTTCGACCTCGGCTCTTGGCGCGCCCTGAATGCGATCGCATCCAGGTGCAGTCTTACTGGCACCCTCAGGGCGAGCTTTAGTCTGAGGAGCGCAGTGCGAGCATCGCGGCGCCCACCAATGCTGCCTCATTGCCAAGTAGGGCCGGTTCGCAGCGCGGAACGGCGTTCGGTGCCCGTACCTCCTCACCGAGCGCATCTTCGAAGAACGGCCAAAAGAGTGGTCCGAGCGCGAGCAACCCGCCACCGAAGACAACTAGGTCTGGGTCAAGCAGGTTGGTCAACCCACCAATCACCCTACCGAGCAAAGTGCCGCCCTGGCTGAGCACGCTCGCCGCATCCGCATCCCCAGAACTCGCGCGATCGGCGATGGTTCGCAGGTCAAGGTTCACGTCGGCCGAGTCGACCCGCTCCTCGTAGGTCCGAGCGAGGGATGGCCCGGAAACGTACGCTTCAAGATGTCCACGACGTCCACAACCACATAGCGGTGCCGTGGCAGCAATATCCACCACAACGTGACCAACGTCGCCTGCCGCGCCATGACTGCCTTCTAGCACGACCCCGTCGCGAGCGATCGCGCCTCCAATACCAGTTCCGACCGCCAGGTAGAGGACGTCGGACACATCGCGCCCCGCGCCGAAGGCTCCCTCGCCGATAGCCATCGCATGCACATCATTAATGAGCACGACCGGAATGCCGACTGATGCGGAAAGCCGACTCACAACGGGGATCTCCGACCAACCTGGCAGTGCGTCCGTGACAGCGGCCACCCGCCCCGAGCCCGGGTTCACGATTCCTGCAGAAGCAACCCCGACGCCCTCGACCGCGGCACCAATAAGTCGAGCGGCGTCGATCAGATTGACCGCGGCACTTACCAGCGCGTCGAGCACGGCAATGGGTCCCTCAGCGGCGGGGGTACCCCGAACACTATGTTCGATGACGACGCCGTCGGCCGCAACCAATCCAGCGGCGATCTTCGAGCCGCCGAGGTCCAGCCCGATCGCCACTCTCCGGTCGGCTCCCATCAGCGGCAGCGGTTGACGTCGACGCTGTAGTCGAAGCCACAGTAAGGAGACACTGCAAACTCAAACCGTCTGCCTCGCTCGCCATTTGGAGGAAGCCCTTCGTTGATAACGCCGGTAGTTCCGGTCAGAAGTTGTAGGTGAGCAGCGAGAGATCGCGGCATAGTCAATTTTGGTCTCGCTCGCGCAGCGTCGACTTGTTCGTCCCGATTCGCTTGTCCCGTTGTACGTCCGTTGACGCTAACGCCCTCGAAAAGTCCAGACTGATGCCCACCGGGTCGGTGATCGCCCTCCCGACTACCACGAAGAGCGCCCCAGCTTGCATAGCCGCGACCGCGTCTAGCGGGGAGTTGATGCGTCCTTCGGCTGCTACAAGCACTCCCTCGCTCGCAAGAGATGCGACAAGCGTGAGGTCGGGACCGTTGGATAGCGGAGCCGCTGTCGTGTGCCCGGCTAACGTGCTGGCCACCACGTCCGCACCTGCAGCGAACGCCATATGACCCTCCTCGACCGTCGAAACATCTGCCATAACCGACATTCCCACCTCCGACCGGATCTCGGCAACTACTTCTGCGACTCTGTCGCCGTGGAGTTCCCGCGTGGCCTCGAAGGCAATCATGTCCGCGCCTGCGTCGGCGAGAGCGGCCGCTTCACGTCGTCCTGGCGTGATTGCTGGCCGATCATTCGTGAGCCTATCCTCGCCAATCGAAACCTTCTGTATCCCAATCACTACGAGGTTCCCGTTCGCTTTTGCCAAACGCACGGACTCGGTGCCGTTGACCCGCACCCCGACAGCGCCGCCCAGCTCGGCGCAACGACAAAGGGCTGCAATCATTGCGGGATGCGCGAACGGGTGATCCACCGGGGCTTGGCACGAAACAACGAGACCACCGGTGAGGCGAGCGAGTGTCTTCTTTTCTAAGGATGTCGTCATCCGTCTCAACACTACCTTTACCGGCATTGGAGCGCACCTGGAGTTGGCGATCGATTGCGAAGTACTGGGACAGTCTTCAGCCTGCAGTTCCATCGTCCTTGCCGGTGTCAGTTCCTGCACGCGTTGCAGTCTGGCTATCGTCCTTGGGCGGCGTTAGCCTCGTCACCATCAATCTGACTGCGAGGTATCCCGCTGATCGCCGACCCTCACCGCCGGAAGGGCTTCCGATGCATTGCCGTATTTGGAGGACAATGGCGGGATTGCCGACCAGAGACACTCGCATGACGAGACCGGAGTCGCGAAGCCGTGCAACGCCGCTCGGTCGGAGATGAGTGAGGACGGTCACGTCCTAGCAATTGATCTAGGTGGCACTCGTATCAAGGTGGCCCGGGTTACCAGAGACGGCCGAATGCTCGAGATGCGCTACGAGAAGACGCCGCGCCGTGACGATCGCCCGGGCCCGTTAGAGCACCTTCGCTCCCTCGTCCGCCACGAAGTTGCTGTCCGTCAGCCCCGCGCCGTCGGTGTCGTTGTGCCCGGCCAGGTAGAGGAACCGAACGGTATCGTGCGAGGGGCTTCCAATCTCGGCTGGCGTGACCTCGAGCTATCGCGGATACTCCGCGGCGACACGAACTGTCCCGTCGTTGTCGGCCACGACGTCCGCGCCGGTGGGCTCGCTGAGGCCCGGGCCGGTGCGGGACGGTCGAAGCCCTGCTTCATCTTCGTTGCAATAGGAACAGGTATCGCCGCGGCCATCGTCGTGGATGGACGTCCATGGACCGGCGCGCACGCCCAGGCTGGCGAGGTCGGTCACCTAGTCATACGACCCGACGGAGACCTATGTGCCTGCGGGCGCCGAGGCTGTATCGAGACGGTAGGTACCGCTGCGGCGGTAGCCCGGCGATATGCAGCGATTACCGGTCGGCAGCTCGCCGCACAGCAGGTGGTCGAGCGAGCGCAGGCAGGAGACGCGGTGGCGAGGACGATTTGGGACGAGGCGATATCTGCAATCGCGCAGGCGGTCGTGCTGCTCCACGCGACCGTGGATCCAGATGTGGTCGTCATCGGCGGGGGCCTGTCGATGGCGGGGTCAACATTGTTCGCGCCCTTGCGTGACGCGTGCCAGCGGCTAGGAGCTGCACCTGAACTCGAGATCGTCGGTGCAGAGCTCGGCGACGCCGCGGGGTGGAGGGGCGCAGCGATCCTCGCATGGGATTGGATCGATGACGCATTGGGTCATGACTGACTGCGCGGACTCTTGGGGCTACTCCGCTGTCATCGCCGACATGGTGATATGACCATAATAAGCTGCGGTTCGCGGCTCCAGTTGTCCACGGTCGACCTCGGCGATGCGCCGGTGGGGACTCCGAACACGACGCGATCCGGAGATAGGGCGCGCTGCTTCTCGTTTAATGTCCGGCGAGGGATCTCGTGTATGTGGCTTCGACGTTATGCGGATCTACCGGCACATGCGGCGCATAGTTGCCCAGCCGGCCGGAGATGTTCGCGCTTGACCGCTGGGTGTGCCTCGGGGGAGCCGGTCGCAACAGATCCTCGACTACATCATCCATGGCGAGTCGGCGGGTAAAGCGGCTGTCGTCCTGAGCGATCGGTGAGTCGATCGCGAGCGGGGAGGAACTTCCGTTCGGATCCGTCCTCGCGAGGCCCCCGACGATCTCGAGCTCACGCGCGGCCATCCAAGTTGGCGTACCGGTGGACTGCGCGATCGAGCGCTCCATAGCGCTCGGACGGAGCTGACTCGCGGTGGCAAGTTCCTCGCTGTCTATCTTAGGCGAGCTGAGTCGGAGCACCACGATGTCGCGCACCCAGCGCGCGCCCCTGTTCACGGGCGCGATCACCCGCCCCTCGTTTCAAGTTGCTGATGTAGCTCGGAGCAGGTGCAGATTGATGTCACGTTTTCGGTGGACCCCCTGAAGTGATCAATAATGCTTGCAGATGCGCGGCAGTGCCTCTACAGTAGCGCATATGAGCGGATTCGCGCAGGAAGTGCGCAGTCAAGCGAGCGCATGGCGACGGACCGTGCAGGTCGCCGCGAAGGTTCAGGAGCTGCTGCCGACCAAGGAGCAACGGGTCTGCGTGGTTGGATGCGGCACGTCCCTGTTCATGGGCCAGTCCTTCGCGGCGTACCGCGAGAAGCACTGCGGTGGCGAGACCGATGCCTTCCCGGCATCGGAGATGCCCACCGGGCGCCGATACGAACTTGCCGTAGCGATTTCCCGGTCCGGCACGACGACGGAAGTGCTCGACGTGGTGGAGGAACTACGCCACAGTGGCACGCAGGTGCTTGCGATTACGGCCGTTGGCGGCACGCCGCTGTCCGCGTTGGCCTCCAACACCATCGTCTTGGACTACGCGGATGAGATGGCTGTGGTCCAGACCCGGTTCGCCACCAGCGCGCTGCAACTGTTGTTGTCGGCATGTGGGTGGGACGTGGAGCTTTCTGCGTCCCGGGTAGAGCACGTGCTGGCTAGCGGGCCGCCGTTAGAGATCCAGAAGGCGACGCAGTTCGTCTTCGTTGGCAGGGGTATGGCGGTTGGGATTGCCAGCGAGGCGGCACTCAAGCTTCGCGAGAGCGCTCGGGCCTGGACCGAGGCCTACCCATCCATGGAATTCCGCCATGGTCCCATCTCCGCAATTGGCGACCAAACAGTCGTGTGGTCACTCGACGCCATCGAGCCCGGTCTCGCCGCGCAGATCCAAATCACCGGTGCATCGGTTGTCTCAGGTCAGGGCGACCCCGTCGCCGAGCTCGTACGGGTGCACCTCGCAGCCGAGCAGCTGGCCGCAGCTCGCGGACTCGATCCAAACGCGCCGCTCCATCTCACCCGTTCGGTGATCCTCGACCGATGACTGCCCGCGAAGCAGCAAAAAGGGTCTTCGTCGCGGACTCGCGCGGCCGTCCGACCACCTGGATGCTCGTCGATAGCGACTCCGCATTAAGTACCTTCACCGGAACGCCCGCCGGCAACGTCTTCGGAACAAGGTGATGTCGTTGCCTACGGCAATCTCTGCGCAGCCAGGGACTCAAGCATCAGGCTCAGGCCGCAACTGGGTCCGCAACGCTGCGGGTAGAACTCCGCGCCGGTCGAGTTCGAATCACCGGACTCGATGGGGCGTCGCTTATCTGTACCTCCTACCGTGCATTCTCGGCACGCTGATCTTCGTCCTCATCCCGGTGATCGCGGTGATCGTCCTGAGCTTCTTCCATTGGAACCTTCTCGGCTCGCCGACCTATGCGGGACTCAATAACTACGAGACACTCTTCCGGTCATCCCAGTTCTGGCAGTCGCTTCGGGTAACGGTCGAGTACGTCGTCATGACGGTTGTCCCACTCGTGATTCTCTCACTCGGATTGGCACTCCTGCTCAACCGAAAGTTCGCTGGAGCATCTGTGTTCCGGACGATTGCGGTCCTGCCTTGGCTTGCCACCCCCGTCGCGATCGGGGTGATCTGGGAGTGGATCTTCAATCCTCAAACCGGAGTGATCAACAGCGCCCTCGCCCACATCGGCATTCAAGGCCCCGCCTGGTTGAGTTCCTTCGCATTCGCGCTTCCCACCGTCGCCTTCGTCTATGTCTGGCAATATCTCGGATACAACATGCTCTTCTTTCTCGCAGGGTTACAGGGAATCCCGACGCACATCCAAGAAGCAGCAAAGCTCGACGGGGCCAGTCGTATCCAGTCCTTCTTCCGGATTACTCTGCCTCTCCTGAGCCCGACCATGTTATTCGTCATAGTCATCGACATGATCTCGTCCTTCCAGACGTTCGACACCGTCTATGTGATGACGAACGGAGGCCCAGGAGCCGCGACCAACCTGATCAACTTTAGTATATATCAGAACGCATTTACTTACCTCAACATAGGCTATGCCTCGGCCCTGTCAGTGGTCTTATTCGTGATCATTCTGATCATCACCGGCGTGCAGTTCCTATTCTTCCGGAACCGTCTCACGTATGATCTCGGTTAGCTGACACCGCCCATGAGACTGACACAGCCCATTAGACATAGTCGGTTGGGACCACTCGTCAGCTACGGCATCTGCTATCTGATTCTAATAGTGGCCGGTCTGATCTTTGTCGTGCCATACCTTCTTGCGGCGCTGGCTAGTCTCAAGCAACTCAATCAGATGTTCTCTGAACCGCCGCTGACTTTGCCGCACCCATATGCCTGGCACAATTTTGTCGAACTTTTCCAGCAAGACAACTTCGGGCGCTTCCTCCTCAATACCGTGATCGTGGCGGTGAGCATCGCCCTAGGTCAGGTGCTGTTCTGCTCTATGGCCGCGTACGCCTTTGCACGGATGGAATTTCCAGGAAAGAACTTCCTGTTTGTGGTATTCCTCTCCACGCTCATGGTGCCTAATATCGTGACAACGGTGCCGCTCTTCATCATCGTCCGCGACGCGGGAATGTTGAATACGCTTCCTGCACTGATCCTTCCGTATGTCTCCAGCAGCGCCTTCGGTGTCTTTCTAATGCGGCAGTTCTTTCTCCGCATTCCAGAGGACCTCATCAGCGCGGCAAAGATCGATGGAGCCAGCTCGATGCAAGTTCTGACACGAGTAATAGTTCCATTGAGTCGGCCGGTGCTCATGACCTTCGGGATCATGTCATTCGTCTTCGGCTGGAACAATTTCCTGTGGCCCCTCATCGCGACGAACAGCGATAGTGCACGAGTCCTCACTGTCGCGATTTCGGCATTTCAGTCGAGCTCTGGAACTCAATGGAACTTACTGATAGCCGGAAGCATATTTTCGCTCCTGCCACTTGTCGTTCTGTTCCTAATCTTCCAGCGCTATATCTTGAGCTCGGTTCAATTGAGCGGTTTCCGATAGCGAGCCACGGGCCCCAATCTGGGGAGCGAATGATCGGGCAGCTATCGCGATCGGAGTCAAGCGTGTTGAACGATGTCCGAGAAAGTCTTCAAAGGAAACTACAACAAAGGGAGGGCCTCATGAGTCAACGCAAGCAACACGAGATAACAGCCGGAGATAAGGGAAGGTCACGTGGGCGCCTAAGCGGCATGTTTGGCGCTTGCCTGCTGTTCTCCACCCTGTCGGTAGCGTCTGTGTCACTTAATGGGTCGAGTTCGTCACCGAAGGTGGCTGCGAAGACGCACGCGCCTGTGACGCTCACCTACATGCTGTGGGATCCGAATCAGGAGGTGGGCTACAAGCAATCGATAGCTCAATTCGAAAAGAAATATCCATACATCCATGTGAACGTAGAGCAGGTGACCGGGGCGGCATATTGGCAGAAGCTGACCACCTCGATAGCCGGGGGAAATGCGCCGGATCTATTTTGGGACAACTCGAGCTATTTTCCGACCTTTCTCAAGGACGGAGGACTTCTGAGCGTGGACCAATTTATCAAGAGCAACAACGTCAATCTGAGTGACTACTACAGCAGCCTGCTCCCGCTGTTTAAGAGCGGGGGTCACTACTATGGCCTCACGAAGGACTGGGACACCGTCGCGATGATCTTCAACAAGACGATGTTGAATAAGGCGGGACTCGCGCAACCAGCGAATCTCACCTGGAATCCGACGACTGGTGGCACCCTCCTAAAGTATGCTGAGGACCTGACCTTAGATAGCAGTGGTAAGCACGCGGGTCAACCCGGATTCGATCCCAACCACATTGTGCAGTACGGGTTCTCTCCGAACCTCGCGGGTGGGAGCTGGCAAACGGGCTACGGAAACTTCCTAGCGGAGGCCGGCGTCACGTACTTCAAGAACGGCAAGTGGCAGTATGCGACTCCGACCGCCGTGCAGGTTTTCACGTTTCTGAATAATCTCGTCTATAAGTGGCATGTCGCTCCGCCGGCGACTGTCACGGCGTCGCCCACCTACAATGCAGTCACAGATTCCTTCGCCTCGGGCAAGGTTGCGATGTACATGGACGGCGACTGGGATCTCTCGACGATTGCGTCGTCGGTGAAATTCCCGTGGGGTATTGCCCCGTTGCCGAGCGGCCCGAAGGGCCGTGTGTCGGTGACAAATGGGCTCGGCATCAACGTGTACTCGCATACAAAGAATCCGCAGGCGGCTGGCTTGCTCTGGGCGTGGCTGACGAACAAGTCGACTCAGAGCCTGATGAGCAGCGAAGGCTATGTCTGGGGCAGCATGCCTTCGGTCGATTCGCTATTCGTGAAGTATTGGAGCGGGAAGGGGCTGAACGTCTCACCTTTCCTCGAGGAGGAGAAGGGCCGGACGGTTCTCGGCGTTGAGGCGCTCAACTTTGCGCCGGCGTGGAGCGCGGCTTCCGCTGAGCTCAATCTGGTCTTCCTCAAGAATGTGCCCGTGAAGACCGGCGTCTACGCATCCGTGCAGGCGGGTAACGCCGCTCTAGGCGGATGATCGAGAGAGCCCCGCGCCTTGATCGGCGCGGGGCTCTTTCGTTCAACTGGGTCAACCATCATGAAAGAGCTAGCTCAGGAGAGGGTGCAAGGCGAATGGCGGATATCCAATTCGGTGTTATCGGCAACGGGCTGAGGGGACCGCTGGCACGCATCGCACATCAGCCTGAGAAGGGCTTACGTGTCACGGTAGTTTGCGACATAGCTCCGGCGAATCTGTCCAACGCGACAGAGTGGTACGGCAACGACGTAACGACGACTGGCGACTACCGCGAGCTGTTGGCAGATGGTGACATCGACGCCGTGTTCATTCTGACTCCCGATTATCTGCATGAAGAACACGCGTGCGCTGCGCTCGAGGCTGGTAAGGGTGTTTACCTGGAGAAGCCGATGGCGATCACTGTCGAAGGAGCGACGAGAATCCTTCAGACCGCTGCGAGGACAGGCAGCACACTGTATGTGGGACATAATATGCGCCACGCAAATTATGTTCTTGAGATGAAGCGGCTGATCGATCGAGGAGACATCGGCAAGGTGATGGCCATATGGTGCCGACACTTTGTCGGCAATGGCGGTGATTTCTATTTCCGCGACTGGCATGCGGATCGCCGCTTCAGCAACACGTTATTGCTGCAGAAGGGCGCCCATGATATCGACGTAATTCACTGGCTCGGGGGTGGATACGCCACGGCCACACAGGCGTTCGGCGGTGGCTTCGTGTACGCTAACAGCGCGCATCGTCGGGTGGGACCGGCGCCTTCGCCCGCCTGGAGTGAAGATGATTTGCTCACGCATTGGCCCCCTCGCGAGCTGCCTGGTGTGAACCCGGTGGTCGACGTCGAGGACCTGTCTTTGGTCCAGATGCAACTCGATAACGGCGTGCTGGCCACCTACGATCAGTGCCACTTCACACCGGATTACTGGCGGAATTTCACGGTGATCGGCGATGAAGGGAGGCTTGAGAACTTTGGAAATGGTGAGCCCGGCACCGTCATCCGCGTCTGGAATCGGCGTAGTTCCTATGAGCCATCGGGTGACCTCCGTGTGACAGTGGCGCAAGGCTTGGGTGGTCATGGGGGCGCGGACGAACGCTGTGTGGCCGAGTTCGTCGGTCTCCTGAGGGGATTGGAAGGACCGACGGTGACCTCACCCGTTGCGGCGTGGCATGCCGTCGCTACCGCGTGTGCGGCGAGCGCCTCGCTGCGTGCAGGCGGTGGTGTGGAGCGTACCGCGGAGCTCGACCGTGCGACGGCAGGTTTGTCTCGCGAGGCTGGTTGATGCGCACTGTCGGGTCTCCGGACGGCCAAGTTAGCGGGAAGGGACCTCGTCCGGTCGAGGAAAGATGAGCTGGCGCGCCGAACGTCCTTCAACGTCATCAGGCCGGGCGTTGTTGATCGGAAAGCGGAGTGACCACCTGTCCCGCAGAACATTATCGGTGCACTCAGAGGTCTGGCCGTACTTGTCGGACGGGGTTCGGCGCGTCGCGGGCGAAGGAGGGCACGATGGGTCGTGTGACGCTGTTCCGTGACTGTCGACTGGTGTTGCCCGGTCGCGTCATTGAGTGCGGCTGGCTGCAGGTTCGAGGCGGCGCTATTGCCGCCCTCGGGGAAGGGGACCCGCCACAAGACACGCGAGATCTCGCGGCGGAGGCTGTGGGTGAGAGCGCACAGCGTGCGCACCGGACGATTGTTCCTGGCTTCGTCGACCTCCACGTTCACGGAGGAGGAGGGAGGCGCTTCGAGGAGGGCAATCGGGGAGCCACCGAGGAGGTGGTACAGCTACATCGCGTGCACGGCACGACGACTCAGCTCGCGAGCGTCTGCGCCGGACAGCCGGAGTCCATGTTGGCGGCCACGGCTTCGCTAAGAGGTCTGGTGGCGGAAGGACTGTTGGCCGGGATCCATCTTGAAGGACCATTCCTCAGCCGGGTCCGCTGTGGAGCTCAGGATCCGGCGAGCTTGCGTGCCCCCGATCTAAAGCTGCTCGCCGAATTGCTGAGTGCAGGAGAAGGAACTGTCCGTGTCGTTACAGTCGCTCCAGAACTGCCAGGCGCTCTCAGACTTGTAGAGGCGATTGTGGATGTCGGCGGTGTGGTGGCGATCGGCCACACGGATGCCTCCTACTCGGTGACGATGGATGCGATCGAGGCGGGAGCGCGCGTGGCGACGCACTTATTCAACGGAATGCGGCCCATCCACCATCGCGAGCCCGGGGTGGTGGTGGCGGTGCTAGAGGATGAGCGCGTCGTCCTTGAGCTTGTGAATGACGGATACCACCTTGCCGACCCAATAATGCGGATGGCCTGGCGCCTCGCAGGTCCGCAGCGCATCGCGCTCGTCACCGATGCCATGGAGGCCGCCGGGGTCGGCGATGGTCTGTACGGACTCGGCGAGCACCAAGTGCTGGTCGAGGCGGGGAGGGCGATGCTCGCTGACGGCTCCTCCCTCGCAGGCAGTTCGCTGACGATGGACCGCGCCCTGCAACGTGCCGTCGTCAACTTGGGTGTCTCGCTCCTCGACGCGGTCCAGGCTGCATCGACGGTTCCGGCGCGCGTGCTTGGGATGCAGGGCGATCGAGGAGCTCTTGCAACCGGCTTGCGAGCGGATCTGGTGGTGCTGAATGAAGAGCTTGACGTCGAGGGAGTAATGATTGAAGGACAATGGGTGGACCGTACCCGCGAGGCACCGAAGCCGGCGGACGTGCTACCTCGCGCGAGTGCTGGCGAGCGGCCAGTTCCGTCCGGTTAGTTATGGAGCGCGCGCACGACTCCTCATGCAGTGAGGCCCTAAAGAGTTCCGTGAGCATCGCGCTCCGGCGGGGCGTGCAGGGATCAGATATCAAAGGCGTCCATCGGGAGGTTCATCATGGCGGTGCTCGACATGTTCGCGCTAGACGGCAAAGTGGCTGTGGTGACTGGTGGTAGCCGAGGATTGGGACGCGCGTTCGCGTTGGCGCTAGCCGAAGCGGGAGCCGATGTTGCCGTCACTGCGACTTCGCAGGAGGGGGCCGAGCGGACGGCCAATCAGATTCGCGAGCTGGGCCGCAGGTCTCTCGCCATTGAGGCTGACGTCCGCAACCCCGCTCGTGCCGAGGAGACCGTCAATCGAGTCAATAGCGAGCTCGGGCCGATCGATATCCTCATTAATAATGCGGGCGTCTCGATCCATGCGCCGGCGCTGGAGGTCGCCATTGAGGATTGGAACACCGTCTGGGATGTGAACGTCACCGGCGTATGGAATTACAGTCGCGCGGTCGCGCGACTGATGATCGATCGTGGGCTCGGTGGCTCGATCGTAAACATCGGCTCGATGTCCGGCCTGATTGTCAATCGCCCGCAGTGGCAGCCGGCCTACAACGCATCGAAGGCCGCAGTGCACCACCTGACGAGGTCGCTTGCGGCGGAATGGGCTCCTTATCAGATCCGCGTGAACGCCCTAGCGCCAGGCTACGTTGCTGTCGATGCTGCGCAGGAGATGCCCCCGGCGTTCAAACAGCGGTGGATCGAAGATGTTCCGATGCGTCGAGTCGCCGTCCCGGAAGAGTTAGGGGCTTCGATCGTCTATCTCGCAAGCAATGCCTCGAGCTTCATGACTGGCGCCGTCATTGTGGCTGACGGCGGATACGTCGTTTTTTAATTTCCACTGCTGACCGTCTGAGTCTCTTGCACGAGGAGTTCGCCGGTTTCGCATGACGGTGGTCGACACAACGGTTCGGCAACGCCTCAAGTCGCCCCAAAAGAGCTGACAGGTCATGGGCGGCGAACTCACGCCGAGACCTCGCGCGTCCGGCGCACTTCGATCCCAGCCCCCTTTGTTTCGCCTACAAGTCTGTGTCCGCCCCGATCGCGACGAGAATCCTTCCCACGGTGCTCGAGATGGCGTCCCGACCGGGCGCCATAAATACCCTGGGATCGACGGAATCGGTGCCGTCGAGAGCGGTTCGGACAGCGCCCACGAAGACCTGGTTGAGCTGAGTGCCAACGTTGATCTTTACCATCCCGGCCCGGACTGCATTACCGAGATCATCGTCCGTAACGCCGGAGGATCCATGCATCACGAGGGGTACGGGCACGGCGTCCCGCAGTCGAGCAAGGAGCGCCAGGTCCAACTTCGCGCTCCGCTCCAGCATCGCGTGCGAGGTGCCGATGGCAACTGCCAGGGCGTCCACCCGTGTTTGCTCGACGAACTTGACCGCCTGATCAGGGTTCGTCCGCGCGCCTGGCACGTGGACGCCGGCCTTCCCGCCGATCTCGCCGAGCTCCGCTTCCATCCACATCCCCCTGGCGTGCCCCCAAGACGCCACTTGCATTGTTTCGGCGACGTTCCGATCGTAGGGCAGGGTGGAGCCGTCGAACATTAACGAGGTGATCCCCAATGCTTGGGCCTCATGGCATAGCTCGACCGATGTTGCGTGGTCGAGGTGCACCGACACTGCAACGGTGGAGCTTCGGGCTATCGCAAGGCAGGCGAGGCCGATCGGTGCGAGCTGACCGAAATGGAAGCGGATTGTGTTCTCGCTCAACTGCAGGAGCACTGGCGCTCGGACCTGCTCGGCGCCTGCCACGATAGCCTCAGCGTGCTCGATTCCGATTACGTTGAAGGCCCCGATGCCGAAGTTCCTGGCGATCGCGTGGGAGATAATATCGCCGGTCGTGCTCAGTCCCACAGATGCTCCTCATGCTTGGCTAGCGCAAGACTGGGCTGGACTTGTTTGACTCGCCATATCTGCGCCTAGATGCGTCTCGTGCCGAATAGCGCGTTGTTCGGATCGACCACGGACTACTCGACGAACCGTACTCATGGTAGTACCCAACGAGAGTCTCATCGCCGTTGACCGAGCTCGAACGGCCGGATGCCGATGAGTTTCTCCGGGAGATTACCCACGGCATATGTGCTTTAACAACTTTGGCGGAGGAGGTCCCGTTGGTGTCCGCGATGGACACGTTATTGGAAATGACTTATCAAGAGGAACATCTCGTCACCGACACCGATGAGGCAACGCCGGGCTTTAGTACATATGAAGTCACTGCGGGCCTGCACGGCGTCGGGAAGCGCTCGATGATCCCCCCGAGCGGGTCGTCACAGCGCGCGGAGGAGCCGATGTCGCGGTAGCAGCGTTCCACAGTATGTGGATATGGCCGCGGTTGCCGTGAATGCCCACCATGTTGTCGACGACTTTCTCCGGCCCCCTCTAGGCGGGCGGCGACTTCATCCCAGCCTGCGTCAGGCCGGATGGAGCTCGTATCCGCCGAGTGGCCCGTCGTTGTCCTGCGGCGCACCAAGCGGCACACCGACTGACCCGTGCGGCGTGAGAGTCCGCCGCATCGCATTGAACCCTGAGCGAGCTGAATCCGAGGGTCCCTTCTATGACGCGAGCAGCTCGTGAACGCGTGGAATCACCTGGGTCTCGCCCCTCGGCCGACCTGCGACCGCCGGAGCTGGCCCGCGCCCATCTGCTCTACGGCGAACGGCCACGCCGCGAGCGGCCGAACGCCCGCTTGCAGTTGCGCGCCGCCCACGACATGTTGGACGCCATGGGCATCGAGGCGTTCGCCGAGCTCGCTCGGCGCGAGCTCGTTGCCACCGGCGAGACCGCTCAAAAACGCTCTGTCGAGACGGACAACGAGCTCACCGCTCAGGAGGCCCCGATCGCATGGCTCGCCCGCGACGGCCTCTGCGCTACGGGTCCTCGTGGATTCGTTACGTCAAGTAATCGGGCACCGCGAGATGACCGGGTGGGGGAAGGGTCGCGTACGATCTTCCTATGCCCGAACCACAGCGACTCGCGTCCGTGATCCGAGTTCGACCGGACCGAGTCGAAGAGTACGTGCAGCTGCACAGCGCGGTGTGGCCAGAAGTCCTCGAGGCGCTCAGGCAAGCCCACATGACCAACTATTCGATATATCTCCACGGCGATCTGCTGTTCAGCTACGTGGAATATCGAGGTAGCGACCTTACGACCGACCTGGCATCCATCGCTGATGACCCGGCGACAAAGCGATGGTGGTCGCTCACCGGCCCAATGCAAGAGACGCTTCGTGCCGCGGACGACGAAGACTGGTGGCTCCCGATTGGAGAGGTGTTCCATCTTGAGTAGGAGCTCACGATCCATCCCGCAGGTCCACAATCTGTTCTTCACTGGGTGATGCACGCTCTCCTCGAGTATCTGACAGTTCGGAGATACCGCGGCATCGTCATGCCCCTCGTTAGCTCCCCTTTACCGTGACAGTGACAGCCCGCACGTCCATCATCCGTCCCTTATAACGGCGCAGCGCTCTCGCGGAGCGAGGTCATCGTCGGGCGCCGCCGAGATCGCCGATGGGCTCGGGACGCCGGAGTGGTGCCTGATCCAGCCGCAGACCCTTGCTCCGACCTCAGCGGTATGGCACAGTGACGCGACGAGACAAAATATTGCTCAGTCGAAAAAACGTTTCGCTGAGTGAAATTAGTGCAAGGCAACGTGTTGGCGCGTCGTGCACAACCAGGGGAGTGGAAGTTGGGGGATGCCGCCAAGGTGCGGAATACGCTGGCGACAAGCCGCGTCCTGCTCGAGGGCCCGGCACGGGCGCCCGCACGTTCGTACTTGAGGAACATCGGATACAACAGCGAGGACCTCGAACGCGCGATCATCGGCGTCGCCCACTGTTTCACCGACACCTCGCCGTGCAACATCAACCATCGCGAGCTCGCCGATCAGGTGAAGTCGGGCACGCGCGCGGCGGGCGGCACGCCGATGGAGTTCTCGACGATCGCCGTCGCCGACGGGATCGTCATGGGCACGGCCGGGATGCGCGCCTCGCTGATCAGTCGTGAGGTCATCGCCGACTCGATCGAGCTGATGGCGATTGGCCACTACTTCGACGCTCTCGTCTGCATAACAGGTTGTGACAAGACGACTCCCGCTGCGGCGATGGCGCTCGCCCGACTCAACCGGCCGGGGCTCATCGCCTACAGCGGCACCGTCCTGCCCGGCCGTTTTCGCGGTCGGGATGTCGCCGCGGGCGAGATGTACGAGGCGGTCGGTGAGTACGCGGCCGGGACGCTGTCGCTCGCCGACCTCTCCGAGATGGAGGCGGTGGCCTGCCCCGGCGCCGGCGCGTGTGGCGGCCAGTACACGGCCAACACCATGTCGATGGCGATGGAGGCGATCGGCCTCTCCCCGGTGGGGTTCAACTCGATCCCCGCCACCGCGCCGGAGAAGCAGGAACGTGCCGCGGGGCTCGGTGCGATCGCGCTCGACCTCATCGAGTCCGACCTTCGCCCGAGCGCGATCCTCACAAGAACGGCGTTCGAGAATGCCACTGCGGCGGTCGCAGCTTCGGGCGGTTCGACCAACGCCGTCCTGCACCTGCTCGCCCTCGCCCACGAGGTCGGCGTCGACTTCGACCTCGACGACATCGACGAGATCTCCCGGCGGACCCCGCTCATCTGCGATCTCAAGCCGGGCGGGGCCTTCGCGGCCAGCTCGCTGCACGAGGCGGGCGGCACGCCGCTCGTACTGCGCCGGCTCATCGAGAGCGGCCACGTCGACGGGACGGCCCTGACTGTAACCGGCACGACGCTCGGGGCGGCCTGCGAGGCTGCGGTCGAGCGACCCGGCCAGCAGGTGGTCGCGTCCGCGTCCCGTCCGTTCGCCCCGGAAGGTGGCCTTGCCGTGCTCTGGGGCAATCTCGCTCCCGAGGGCGCCGTGACGAAGATCGCCCACTCGGGGCTCCTCGCACTCCGCGGCCCTGCTCGGATCTTCGAGTGCGAAGAGGACGCGATCGAGGCGGTTCTCAGCCGAGCGGTTGTCGCGGGTGACGTCGTGGTGATCCGCCACGAGGGACCGCGCGGCGGACCGGGGATGCGAGAGATGTTGCAAGTGACGTCTGCCATAGTCGGCGAGGGTCTCGGCGGCAGCGTTGCCCTCGTGACCGACGGACGTTTCTCGGGTGCGACGAGAGGACTTATGGTGGGACACGTCAGCCCGGAGGCCGCCGTCGGCGGCCCGATCGCCCGACTCGTCGACGGTGACATCATCTCCATCGACATCGCGGCGCGGCGCCTGGAGGTCGAAGGCGTGGACCTCGACGACCGGGCGCTGTCGGTCCGCCCGGCGTTCGCAACGGGGGGCGCGCTTGCCCACTACGCGCTCCTCGTGGGTTCCGCGTCGAGGGGGGCGGTGCTCGCCGGCCTCGATGGTGGCGAGTCAGATCAGGTGTTGGCGGCGACGCGACCGGAGTCAGTCCGGTCGCAGAGGGAGGCGAAGTGAGCAACGAGACCAGAGTGCCGGCGAACCCGGACGGCGCTGACACCTCGGTCGGTGACGGCCGCTCCGGCCCTCTCAGCCACGTGCGTGTCCTCGACTTCAGCGCGCTGGTCCAGGGTCCGATCGCCACCCAGATTCTCGGCGACCTCGGTGCCGACATCGTGAAGATCGAGCGTCCCGAGGGCGAGTGGAGCAGGCACTGGGGGATCGCCGACGGACACACGCACGGCCAGACGGACTCGTTCCTCGCGTTCAATCGCAACAAGCGAAGCGTCACCGCGGACCTGAAGGATCCCGCCGCGCGGGACCGAATCCTTGAGCTTTCGAGCGAGTTCGATGTCGTCGTCGAGAACTTCCGACCGGGCGTGATGGCACGGCTCGGCCTCGGCTATGAGGACTTCGTCAAGCACAACCCGGGCATCATCTTCGTCAGCTCCTCGGGCTACGGCCAGAGCGGACCGTACGTGAAGCGGCCCGGCCAGGACCTGCTCATCCAGGCGATCTCGGGGATGCTCTTTCTCGCCGGGCGCGAGGGAGACCCGCCTACCGCCGCCGGGATCGGCATCGCGGACCAGTACACGGGCCTCCACATCGTCATCGGGATACTCGCGGCCGTCGCCCACCGCCAGGTGACGGGTCGTGGCCAACGCGTCGAGCTCAATCTGTTCAGCTGCGCGATCGCGGCACAGCAGCAGGAGCTGACCTACTACCTCAACCACGGCGAGATACCGACCCGGCCCGAGGAGAACCACGGTTCGATCTGGGCGACGGCGCCGTTCGGCATCTACGCGACCTCCGACGGCTACCTGGCGATCGCGATGACGCCCTGCCCGATCGTCGGCCAGGCCCTCGACATGCCGGAGCTCGCCAGGTACGACACGAATGCGCTGATGCTCGAGTACCGCAAGCAGATCTACCTCGCGATCGCGGAGCGCCTGAGTGGCGACACGACCGAGCACTGGATCGGCGCACTGCTTGCCTATGACGTCTGGTGCGCGCCCGTGCAGACCTACGACCAGCTTCTCGAGGACCCGCAAGCGCTTCACAATGAGATGTTCTGGGAGGTTCCGATCGGCGACGGCACCGAGATCTTCCGCACTGTCGCCTCGCCGTTCATCTTCTCCGAGACGCCCGTCGCGATCCATCGTGGCGTCCCCGAGATCGGACAACACACCGCGGAGATCTTCGGCGCCGACCGACCCTCGGAGCGGGATAGCGCGACGTGACGGTGACGGAGGAGCTCTCGAGGAGCGGGGACCCGGGACCCGTCGATCTCGGAGACGGTGTCTTCCAGCTGCCAACCGACTATCCCGAGGTGTGCAACGCGCCCCTGTGGACCTATCTGCTGCTCGACGGGGACAAGTTCGCCCTCATCGACCCGGGGATCCGCAGCACCATGGGGGCCACGCTGGAAGGGTCTGTTCGCCAGCTCGGACTCGGGCTCGACGCGTTGGACCTCCTGCTCGCGACCCACGGCCACCCGGACCACTCGGGCGGACAGAGCTCGTGGGGCGTCGAGGCGCCGGCTGCAAGGATCGCCGCGCCGCTGGAGGACGCTCCGTGGGTCGAGTCCTTCGACCGGCAGTGGACGCGCTTCTGGGACGACTACCCCGGCACGCTCGATCTCAGCTCCTCGCGCGAGTTCCTGGCGGGCCTGTGCGTGCCCGAGCCGACCGTCGACGTGCTCCTGCGCGACGGTGACAGCGTCGCGATCGGCGACCGCGCCCTCGACGTCGTCGAGACTCGCGGTCACACCTGGGGGCACTGCGCCTACTTTGACCGCAGGAGCTCGACACTCTTCACCGGCGACGCTGTCCAGGGCCGCGGGATAGCGAGCTGTGACGGCGAGACGGTCTTCGCTCCGCTGTACGTCGACGTCGCCGAGGCGCGCTGGGGTCTGCGCCGGCTCCAAGCGCTGCCCTTCGAGAGGCTCTGTCCTGCCCATGTTCCGCCGATGACGCGCGACGAGGGTTTGCGCTTTCTCCAGGCGAGTCTGGACTTCATCGACGAAGTCGACGCTCTCGCCCGCGAGATGGTGTCCGAGCGGTCGCCAGCGCCGCTTCTCACGAGCGAGCTCGCGATACGCATCAGCGACCTGACCGGCACGGATCCGCCGCTCACTCCGCAGACCGTGCCGACTGCGCGGGCCCATCTGTATGCGCTCGCCCGTGAGGGATTGCTCGACGCTGCCTGGATTCCCCGAACTATCGAGGCGCGTGACGGTTGAGCGCCGGGGAGCTTCCACGCTGGGGACCCCGGGGTCCGGTCACCAGCGGGTAACAGACCTTGACACGAAAGGAGGGGGAGACTCAGGAGGTGCAGTGCATAGGGGGTGTCGCCGAAGTGCGACACACAGAAGATGGGGGGATGTGCTCAATGTTCAATCAAGGTAAGCGATCAACAGTCCGATTCGGGAAGGTGGCGGCGCCGTTGGTGCTCACCGCGGGAATCGTCGCTTTCGGGACCGGCGCGGGCGCTACGACCGTGGCAGGGCACCGGGCGGCTCCCGCGAAGGCAGTGGCCACGGACCTTACGCACCCGACGAAGGCGCTGTGCAAGCTGAAGGCCTACAAGATCGGCTACGACGTCTTCTCGGACAGCCAACCGTTCGCGGTCCAGCTCAGCAACGGCCTGAAGGCTGCTGCGAAGAGTGTGGGATGCGCAACCATCGTCGAGACGGTCGACAACATGAACGGCACGACCGCCATCGCCAACATCCACACGCTGTTCAACGAGGGGATCAACGGCTTCGTCGACTTCCAGGTCCTGCAGGCGTTCCAGCCGGCGATCTCGAAGCTCTTGAAGGGCCAGAAGATCCCAGCGGTGACCGTTGTCGGAGCGACGCTTCCCGGCTTCCCACAGGTGGGGCTCGACCCGTTCAACACCGAGAAGGCCGGCGCAACCTACATGGCCCAACAGGAGAAGAAGCGCTTTCCCGGCCAGATCCCGTACTTCGTGGGCGGTGCTGAGCCCGCTTCGGGGGCCGCGGTCCTCGCTCGCTACAAGGGCGCTGTGGCCGGCATCAAGTCGGTCTTCCCGGGCATCCCGGCGAGTCACATCATCGAGGTGAACACCAACGGCGTGGACACGACCGCTTACACCAACACACTCTCCGCGTTGTCGGCGGTTCCAAAGAGCGCTGTTGTCATGGTGCAGGCCGTCAACGACGAGGACACCGGTGGCATGTACAAGGCAGTGGTCGCCCGTGGGTTCACCAAGTACCTCGCCGAGGGCTACGGCGGCGACTCCTACGGCCTCAACCAGGTGTGCCTGTACCCGACGCACTACGTCGGCGACTACGACCTCAACCCCGCAGGTTGGGGACCGGTGCTCCTTTCCCTCGTGATGATGGAGATGAACGGCCAGAAGGTGCCCGCGGTCACGAACATCACCGGCACCGAGGTCACGCGGACCAACCCGATCGCGGCCTGCAAGAAGTAATTGCCAGTGTCGTCCCGCGGCTGACCGCGAGACGACCACCCACTGATACCGGATGCCCCATCGCCGGTGACGCCTCGCGAGGCGCTGCCGGCGGTGGAGCACGCCGGGCACGCCCGGCCGGAGCTGTACGTCCAGCCGGCGCCCGGTCCGATGTCGAGAGAGGCCCTGAATGGATGTAGCACCACAAACGAGCAGGTTGGAGATACCCGGAGCCGGGCCGGCGATCCCCGGTAGCTCGGGCGCCGAGCTGGCACACCTCGACTTCGAGGACGAGCGAGTCGCAGCACTCCAGGAGCAGCGTCTCGCCCAACGACGCCGATTCATCGAGCGACTGCAGGGCGAGGGACTGCTGCTCGTCTTCGGGCTCGTCTTCGCCGTCATGTGGGCTAGCTCGCGCTACTTCTTGACGGTTGCGAACCTGCTCACCGCTGCCAGCGTCGTGAGCATCCTCGGGATCATGGCGGTCCTCGAGACACTGATTGTGATCGTCGGCGAGATCGACATATCGATCGGCAGCGTCATGGCCGCGACCTCGGTGATGATCGGCCTACTCGTGACCTCCGGTGTCGACGTGTGGCTCGCCGCCGTGATCGGACTGGCATTCGCTGGTGCCGTGGGGGCGGTGAATGGCATTATCACCGTGTACTTCAAGATCAACTCGCTCGTCACCACACTCGGGACGTACTCGATCTTCCTCGGGATCGCCTACGTCGTCTCGAACACGATGACCGTGAACATCGGTGGCGAGGGCTTCGGGAAGCTCGGAAGCGGCACGATCTTGTCGGTGCCGGTCCCGGTCTTCTTCTTCGTCGCCATCTGGGCGACAGTCTTCTTCGTGGCCCGCTTCACCGTGCTCGGTCGCCATATCTACGCGACCGGCGACAGCTACGAGGCGGCCCTGCGTGCAGGCATCCAGGCGGACCGCCTGCGCGTCGGTCTGTTCGTCGCGATCGGGCTCAGCGCAGGCGTCGCGGGGATCCTCGTCACGTCCGAGCTGGGCTCGGCGGCGCCGCAGATCGGCGACCCGTACCTGTTGTCGGTGGTGACGGCGGTCATCCTTGGCGGGGCCAGCCTGCGAGGTGGGCGCGGGACGATGTTCGGAACGCTCGTCGCCGTTGCGATTCTCGGCGTGCTGCAGAACGGCTTCGCCCTCTTGCAGTTCTCAAGTTTCCTCGAGAACACGGTGATCGGCTGTCTGCTGATCTTCGCCGTACTCACGGACCGGCTCGTGCGGAGGGCAGAACGATGAGCGCCAGTGACGTCCCGCTTCTCGAGGCCCGCGGGATCTCGAGGCACTTCGGCACCGTCTCGGCGCTGACCGACGTGAATCTCGTGGTTCGACCGGGTGAGGTCGTCGGACTCGTCGGAGACAACGGCGCCGGCAAGTCAACCCTGCTCAAGATCCTCTGCGGGGCCGTGCAACCGTCGTCCGGCGAGCTCTTCATCGACGGCGAGCCGGTGAGGTTCCACTCGCCGAAGGATTCCCGCGCGCTCGGTATCGAGGTCGTCTACCAGGACCTCGCCCTTGCGACCGAGCTCTCCGTTGCGGAGAACGTGTTCCTCGGTCGGGAGCGCAAGCGCGACGGCTTCCTCGGTCGTCTCGGCATGCTCGACCGTCGCAGAATGGCCAGTGAGGCCGCGACCACCCTCGAGTCGCTCGCGATCGAGATCCACAGCGTGCAAGCCCGCTGCGGTCTGTTGTCCGGCGGGCAGCGCCAAGCGGTTGCCGTCGCCCGGGCGATCATGTGGGGCTCGAAGGTGCTGTTCCTCGACGAAGCAACCGCGGCGCTCGCCGTGATGGAGGCGGAGAAGATCGGCGCGCTCGTCACCGAGGTCGCGAAGCGCGACGTGGGCGTTCTGCTCGTAAGCCACAACATGCCGCAGGTCCACGAGCTGTGCGACCGCATCATCGTGCTGCTGCGAGGTCGTGTCGTCGCGGAACTGAAGCGCGGCGAAGCGAGCGTTCAAGACATCGTCATGTGGATCACCGGGGCAGCGGCCGCGAGGGGCTGACCGTGACCGAACCGCTGACCGAACTGGTCCCAGGCGTGAGAGCGCTCGGGCTGCGAAACGACCATCTCGCCGTGTCGCTCCTCGTCGACAAGGGATGCGACATCTACTCGCTCGTCGACGTGGCGAGCGGTGTCGACGTCCTGTTCAAGTCGCCGTGGGGTCTACGCCCCGCGACCGCCTGGACCCAGGCTCCGCGTTCGATCGACCGCTTCATCGCCGCATACCCGGGGGGCTGGCAACTCCTCTTGCCGAACGGTGGGGACGAGTGCACCGTCGACGGCGCGATCTGGCCCTATCACGGCGAAGCGGCGATGGTGCCGTGGTCGATCGTGTCGGCGGCCCCGGAGCGGGCGACGCTCGAGACTCGACTCGTGTCCGTGCCGTTCCATATCCGTCGCGAGTTCCACCTCGACGGACCGACGCTTCGCCTGCGAGAGACCGTGACGAACGAGTCCGCCGACGACGTCGAGGTGATGTGGTCGCATCATCCAGCCTTCGGCGCGCCATTTCTCGAGGCGCGCTGTGTATTCACAGCGGGAAGCACGAGCCTGCTCGCCGACGACCTAGCGCCGGGGACGCTCCTCGATGCCGGGTCACGACACCCCTGGCCGGTGGTGCGCGACGGCCGAGGCGAAGCGCTCGACCTCTCGGTCATGCCGGGTCCGGGCGAGCCCCGCGCCGTGCTCGCGTATCTCGAAGAGTTCGAGACCGGCTTCTATGCGATCACGAACCCACGACTCGGTCTCGGGGTCGCGCTGCGCTGGCCACTCGAAGTGTTCCCCAAGGCGTGGCTGTGGCAGGAGGTCCATGCCGGCAGGGGCTGGCCGTGGTATCGCCGTGCTTATGTCGCGGCGATCGAGCCGGCCTCGACCATCCCGGGCCAGGGATTCGAATCGGCTCGACGCAAGGGGCACGGCGGGGTGCGCTTCGCCGCGAACGAGTCGAAAGAGATCGTCATCGAAGCGACGCTCTTCGCGAGCCGCTCGACCGTCGTCGGCATGGACGAAGGCGGCGCAGTTCGCTTCGCGGGGTCCCAACACGACGGCGGGGACCAACGTGGCGCGCAGATCGGCACATGACCAACGAAGGGGAGAGCACGTGAATTCCTACAATCGATTTGGCGGCAAGGTCGCCGTCGTCACGGGTGGCGCCATGGGCATCGGCGCCGCCGTCGCGAAGGCGCTCGCTGCCGAGGGCGCCGCGGTTGTCGTCCTCGATCTCGATGGCGCTGCGGCTGAAGAGGTCGTGAAGGAGATCGAGGCGTCCGGTGGGAGCGCGGTCGCCGTCGTCGGCAGCGTCATTCTCGCCCGGGACGCGGAACGGGCCGTGGCGACCGCGGTCGAGACCTACGGGGGGCTCGACATGCTCGTGAACGACGCCGCAGTCGTTATCTACGGCGAGGTGCCCGACTTTGCCGAGGAGGACTGGGACACCGTGCTCGACACGAATCTGAAGGGCGACTTCCTCATGTCGAAGTACGCGATCCCAGCTATCCGACACCGCGGCGGCGGGGCGATCGTCAACCTCGCCTCGGTCCAGGCGCTTATCAGCCAGCGTGAGGTCGCGGCCTACGCCTCCTCCAAAGGCGCGATCGTCACCTTGACCAAGACTCTCGCCCTCGATCACGCCAAGGACAAGATCCGCGTGAACGCCGTGCTCCCCGGCTCGGTCCGCACGCCGATGCTCCGTCACGCCGCCGAGCTCGCCCCGGGAGATCCCGAGGAGACGATCGAGCAGTGGGGCCGGATCCACCCCCGCGGCACGGTGATCGAGCCGAGCGAGATCGCGGCCGTCGTACTGTTCCTGCTGAGCGACGATGCCAGTGCGGTGACCGGGGCGGCCTACGTCGCCGATGCCGGGCTCTCGGCGCAAGCGGCCTTCTGAGCATGATCACGCGGCCGCGTCGCCGACGCGCCCTCGGTGTGCCGGTGCGCTCGCGATGAGCGCCGTCTCGCTCCGGGGCTCCTCGTGGGACCACCCGCGCGGCCATCTCCCGATGCTGGCCACCGCGGCCGGCTACCGAGAGCGGCACCGCGAGGTCTCCATCGAATGGGTGCCGCGCTCGCTGAAGGACTTCGGCGTGCGATCCGTCGAACAACTCGCTGGCGAGTTCGACCTCATCCTCATCGACCATCCGCATGTCGGCGCCATGGCGGCGTCCGGCTGCGTCCTCGCGCTCGACGAGATCGTCGAGCCGTCGGTGCTCGCCGCGCTCGCCGAGGCATCGCCCGGACATTCGCACGAGAGCTACTCCTATGGTGGACACCAGTGGGCGCTCGCCGTCGACGCCGCCTGTCAGTCGAGTGTGCGCCGCCCCGATCTGCTCGACAGCGCGCCGCACACGTGGGACGAGGTCGTCACGCTCAGCGCGTCGGGAACGGTGCTGTGGCCGCTATGCGACGTGGATTCGGCGGCGAGCCTGCTCAGCATCGTCGCTTCCCTGGGCCGTCCGTCGCCCGAGAGCGAAGATCGCTTCGTCGAGCGGGAGTCGGGGCGCGTCGCGCTCGCGACGATGCGGGCCGTCGCAGAGTCGAGCGATCCCCGCTGTCTCTCCATGAACCCGATCGCCGTCCTCGAGACGATGTCCCGCTCGGACGACTTCGCGTACTCACCGTTGTGTTTTTTCTATGTGAACTACTCGCGCCTCGACTCGCCCGGTAGGCGCCTCGCGTACGGCGACGTCCCGACGCCGGAGAGCGGCGGGGTGCCGAGGGGCGCGCTGCTCGGGGGGGTCGGTCTCGCTGTCTCGGCACGGTGTTCCGCTCAGCGAGAAGCAGTGGACTACGCGTGTTACGTCGCCGCGCCCGACATCCAGCGTGGCCTCTACTTCGACGCCGGCGGTCAGCCGGCGCACCACGCCGCCTGGGCCGACGTGGCGCTCGATCGCGACGCCGGCGGGTTCTTCTCCGGGCTCGCCAGGACGATGTCTACGTCGTGGACGCGCCCGCGTGAACCGGACTTTGCTGTCTTTCAGACAGCGTTCATCGAGCTCTTCGCGGACTGGTACGAGCGTTCGACCGACCCCGATTCCCTCCTCGACGAGCTCGATGAGCTTTACCGTCGGCGCCACCTCCTCGCGTTCGATAGCGCGAGCTGAGGAGACGGTCGGTGCTTTCATGACCGCGGAGACGTCGCAGGCCAGAGGCGTGGGGATACTGTGAGGGCTCTACAATTTCACCTAGCGGAATGAGTTCGATGCCCACCGATCGCCCGAAGGCTACGGCCGCCAAGGCCGAATTTGCACCGCAAGTCGCAGAGGCGATCGACGGGGACGATCTGGGGACCCCGCGAGTTGCGACGGCGCGCTCGACGACGGGGGACCTGCTCAATCTCGTCCAGGAGCTCGCCGGCTTCGACCGGATCGGTGTCACGCGCCTCGCGCGCCACATGGGGATCCCTGTCGCCACGGCGTACCGGATGCTGCGGACTCTCGAGCGGACCGGCTACGTCGAGCAGCTGAGGGAGTCGAAGGAGTACCGCCTCACGCTCAAGCTCTTCGAGCTCGGCTGCCAAGTGGCGAGCCGGACGACCATGCGCGACGTCGCCTCCATCGAGATCGAGCGCCTCGCTCAGCAGGCCCAGCTGACGGCCAACCTCGGCGTCCTCGTGCAGGACCACGTGCTCTACCTCGGAAGGGTGGAGATGAGCGACGTCGTCACCTTGAACCTGCGACCAGGTAGCAGGGTGCCGGCCACGTGCACGGCGATGGGCAAGGCGATGCTCGCTGCAGAGACGCGCCCGATCCGAGAGATCGTCGGCGATGGTCCCTATCCCGCGAGGACGGAGAACTCGATCGTCACCTACAACGACCTCATGGCCGACGTGGCGACGATCCAGCGCGTGGGCTATGCGGTCGATTGCGAAGAGTTCAATCTCGCGCTCTGGTGTGTGGCGGCGCCCATCATGGGGAGTCGCCGGGCGCAGAACGGTGCGGTCAGTCTCGCGTCCTATGGGGTACGACTCGACGACAACGAGCGCGAACGCCTCGGCAAGCTCGTCACCGCCTGCGCGCACCGGATCTCACGCCGCATCGGTGACCTCGACGGCATGCACTCCTGGATACATGAACGTGCCATCTATCCCCGGCCCTGACCGGCGGGGTCGGTGACCGACCCGGCCGGCCGCCCGGCGAGCCGGAACGTCGTGCTCACGCTCGGCGAGGCGATCGTTGCCGCGCTGCCGAGTGAGCCGGTGCGTATCGAGTCGTCTGGCGAGCTGCACCTGAGCGTGGGGGGAGCCGAGCTGAACTTCGCCGTGGCGATTCGCAGGCTCGGTGTCGCGAGCCGGTTCCTCGGGGTCGTCGGCGACGACCCCCCCGGACGCCTGGTGCAACGCGCGCTCGACGAGGAGGACGTCGACTCGAGCTTGCTGCGGGTCGCGCCTGAGCCGACGGCGCTCTATCTCCGCGAGTGGCTGAGTGACGGGGAGCGACGCCCGTACTATTACAGGCGTTCCTCGGCGGGTTCGACGCTTTCTCCGTCCGACTGCCCCGAGGATCTCGCGGACTGCAGCTGGCTGCACGTGAGCGGGATCACGCCGGCGCTCAGCTCGAGCTGTGCCGAAGCGGTGGAGGCGATGCTCACCCTCGCCAAGGATCGAGCAATCCCGGTCTCGTTCGACCCGAACTACCGGGCGGCGTTGTGGGACGTCCGCACCGCGCGCGCTGCGCTCGAGCCGATGGTCTCGCGTTGCGCCGTACTTCTGGTCGGTCTCGAGGAGATCGACTTCCTCCTCGGCACCTCCGACCCCGTCGCGGCGCTCGACAGGGCGAGCGCTCTCGGGGTCGCCACAACCGTCGTCAAGCTCGGTGCCGACGGGTCGATCGGGCGCAGCGCAAGCGGTGAGGTCGTGCACTGCCCGCCGGTATCGGCGAGAGCGCTCGATCCCGTCGGCGCCGGAGACGCCTTCGACGCCGGATTCGTCGCCGCTCGGCTCGCAGGCGCGTCGCTCCTGGGCTCGCTCGGCCTAGCGAGCTTCTGCGGGGCCCGCGTCGTAGAGCGAGTCGGCGAACACGACGGTGCCCCGCACAGAGACGAGCTGCCGCCCGAGCTCCGCATGCTGCTCGACGAGCCGAGCCTTCGTGACCGCTACGACAAGACGAGCTGAAGGAGAACCACATGATCCAGATCGCCGAGCTCCTCGAACCGACACCGACCCCGTTGTGGCGACTCGTCAAGCAGGCCGGCGTCACCGAGATCGTCTCCCTGCTCGACGGAGGTGAGCAGCGCTCGCGATGGCTCAAGAGCGGATCCCAGGATTTCGAGCCGAGGCAGCTCGAGGTTGCCCCGCGTGGTGAACGTCCGTGGGAGCTCCAGGCCCTCGAGCACATGAAGGATGCCTACGCCGACTACGAGCTCGACCTGACGGTGATCGAGGACACGCCCCCGCTCGACGACGTCCGTCTAGGAGGCGCTCGCCGCGACGAGCAGATCGACTGGCTCCTGGACCAGATCCGCGCGATGGGCCTTCTCGGCATCAGGACCCTCTGCTACAACTGGCTTGCTCGAGCGAGCTGGTCGCGCACCGATTCCGACATCCGGCTCCGTGGCGGCGCCATCACGAACGGCTTCGACGAGGCGAAGATGGCCGAAGCGCCGCCGCTCATCGAGCCTGGAAGCGTCACACCCGCGGACCTGTGGCGAAACTTCGCCTACTTCCTCGAGGCGGTGGTCCCCGTCGCCGAGGAGGCGGGAGTTCGTCTCGCGCTCCACCCCGACGACCCGCCGCTCGCCGAGGTGAGGGGAGTCCCGCGCATCATGGGGAGCCCGGAGGCTTTCGACCGCGTCGTCTCGACCGTCGACAGCGAGGCGAACGGGATCACCCTCTGCCAGGGGAACTTCCGGTTGATGACCGATGACCTGCCGAGCGTCATACGGCGCTTCGGCGTCCAGAAGAAGATCTTCTTCGTCCACTTCCGCGACGTCGCCGGCGACGCCCATCACTTCGTCGAGGTGTTCCACGACGCCGGACCGACAGACATGCTCGAGTGCATGCGCGCGTACCAGGAGGTCGGCTTCGACGGGCCGATGCGCCCCGACCACGTGCCCGCCTTCGAGGGCGAGTCGGGACGGGACTTCGGCTACGCCACGCTCGGCCGGCTCCACGCCATCGGCTACATCGCCGGACTACGGGAGGCTACTTACGGCAAGCCGCCTGGCACCCCGGTTGAGTTCTGAGGTGACGCTTCCCAGCCGTTCGTGCGAGAGTCCGGCGCGTCGTTGAACGAGGTGGACGACTCGTACGTGCTCGACCCGGCCACGATCGGCGCCTACCTCGCCTCACACGGCGTCGTCGCAGAGGCGTCGGTGAGCGCGGTGGTCCTCGGCGGCGGGGTCTCCAACGACGTCGTGCTCGTCAAGGCCGGCGCGGACGAATTCGTGGTGAAGCAGGCCCTGCCTCGGCTTCGCGTCGCAGAGGAATGGCTCGCGCCGCGGGAGCGGATCGCCACCGAAGCCGTGGCGCTGCGCTGGGCGCGCGTCGTCGCTCCTGATGCCGTCCCCGAGGTGGTCTATCTCTCTTCGGAGGACTACCTCCTCGTCATGGCTGCAGCGCCGGCGACTCGCCGGGTGTGGAAGTCCGACCTGCTCAGGGGCACGGTCGACCCCGGCACGGGCTGCAAGCTCGGTGAACTGCTCGGGTCCTGGCACGGGGCCTCGCTCGGCGACGCCCACATGCTGGGGCCCTTCGTCGACCTGGAGCCGTTCGAGCGGCTGCGGATCGAGCCGTACTACCGGACCGTCGCCCGGCGCCACCCTGATCTTGCTCCGCGGATCATCGAGCTGGCGACGAGGCTTCTCACGACGAGGCGCTGCCTCGTCCACGGTGACTTCTCGCCGAAGAACATCCTGATCGACGGGGAGGGGATCTCGGTGATCGATTGGGAGGTCGCCCACTTCGGTGATCCCGTCTTCGACCTCGCCTTCATGCTCTGCCATCTGCGATGCAAAGCGGCGTTCCGCCCGGAGTCGGCCGGCGACTACCGCCAGCTGGCGAGCGCGTTCCTCGAGTCCTACGACGCAGCCACGCACGGTCTGCTCGAAACGGTGGACGAGGGCGACCTCGTCGCGCAAAGTGCCTGCCTCCTGCTCGCTCGCGTCGACGGCAAGTCTCCCGTCGAGTACCTCGACGACAGCGCCCGCTCGGAATGTCGGCTGTTGGCACGCGAGCTCATCGCCCGGCGTGACGCCAGCTTCGGGGAGCTCTGGAGCCGATGAGCGTCGATCGCACCCCCACCCTCATCGCCGTGGTGCGGGCGTTCGAGGCTCTCGACTCGCGCGGCACCCCGACGGTCGCCTGCGAGGTCGAGCTCGCCAACGGGGCCTGTGGGAGCGCGACGGTTCCGTCCGGCGCATCCACGGGAAGTCACGAGGCCGTCGAACTGCGCGACGGGGGCGAGCGTTACGGCGGGCGCGGCGTTGCCCGAGCAGTCGAGAACGTGATCGGCGCGCTCGGCGAGGCGGTCCGCGGTCTCGACGCGGCCGACCAGTCGTCCGTCGACGCCGCGCTGGTCGCCGCCGACGGCTCGCCCGGACTGGCTCGCCTCGGGGCCAACGCCGTGCTCGCGGTCTCGATCGCGTCGGCCGTCGCCGCGGCGGCGGGAAGCAGGCTGCCCCTCTATCGCTACGCCTCGCTCGACGCGGTCGACGAGGCGCTGCTGCCACTTCCGATGGTCAATGTCATCTCCGGAGGGGCCCATGCCGGCGGCACGCTCGACGTCCAGGATTACCTCGTCGTCCCCGTCGGCGCGCAGCATTTCGCAGAAGCACTCGAGTGGGCGTGGCGGGTGCGGCGTGCCACGGCCGAGGTCGCCGCGACGCGCGGCTACGTCTCGGCGCTCGTCGCGGACGAGGGCGGGCTCGGCCCGGCGCTCGATTCGAACCGGCGGGGGATCGAGCTGGTTCTCGAGGGGATCGAGCGAGCCGGCCTCGTGCCTGGCGAGGATGTGGCGATAGCGCTCGACCTTGCAGCGACCCAGTTCCACGACCTCGGCACCGGGCGCTACGTGCTGCGCGCCGAGGGCCGCGAGCTCGAGGCAGAGGAGTGGATCGACGAGGTCGCCGGCTGGGTGGCGAACTTCCCCCTCGTCTCGCTCGAGGACGTCATGGGGGAGGATGACTGGGATGGCTGGGCGATCGCGAGCGCACGGCTCGGCCCCGTCCAGCTTCTCGGCGACGACCTGTTCGTCACCGACGCGGACCGCTTCGCACGGGGTGTCGGAGCAGGGGTCGCCAATGCCGTGCTCGTCAAGCCGAATCAGGTCGGGACCTTGAGCGCCGCCGCCGATCTCGTCAGAGCGGCCCGCGCCGCCGGCTACGCGACCGTGCTCTCGGCTCGTTCGGGTGAGACCGAGGACAGCTGGCTCGCGGACCTCGCCGTCGCGTGGGAAACGGGTCAGATCAAGGTGGGATCGACGATGCGGTCCGAGCGAACGGCAAAGTGGAACCGCCTGCTGCGCATCGAGGCCGAGCTCGGCGGAAGGTCACGCTTTGCTGGTCGCTCGGCCCTCGCACCAAAGGCTCGTGAAGCCAGCCCGAACAGTCGGTAAGGTGACGTCGGAGTTTCATTGAATGAATATCGGCAAGGTGCCGAATGGGATCTTGTCCGGGCCGGGCCGCCGCGGTCCGGCGATCGCGGCGGGCAGGTCCTCGAGACGAGGGGGGGGCGCGTGGAGCTGGCATCGCTGTATCGGGGTACAAGCGGCGAGCCCGGGTTGTGCGTGCGCTCGGGAGCGGGTTTCGCCGCCGTAGCGGATCTCGCCTCCGGCGCCGGATCGGAAGGACTCGCCGGACTTCACGATGTCGGCGAGCTTTTCGCTCTCGGCGAGAGTGCCGTCGACGAACTGCGGCGAGTCGCCGTCGGCGCGGCTCCGACACTGGGACTCGACGAGGCTCGTTACGCGCCCCCGGTGAATCGACCCGGCAAGATCGTCTGTGTCGGTCTCAACTACGCCGATCACATTGCCGAGAGCGGCCTGACGAGACCAGAGCGCATCGTCCTCTTCGCCAAGTTCCCCTCGTGCCTCGTCGGCCACGGTGAAGGGATCGTGCGCCACGAGATCACGGCTCAGCTCGACTACGAAGGGGAGCTCGCGGTCGTCATCGGTCGACGCGCCCGCAAGGTCAGCGCCGACGAAGCGCTCGACGTAGTCGGTGGTTACACGATCATCAACGACGTCTCTGCGAGGGACCTTCAGAGCGCCGAGGCGCAATGGATCCGCGGAAAGGCACTCGACACGTTCGCACCTCTCGGCCCGGTGGTCGTCGACGCCGCTTCTGCGCTCCCGATCGACGAGATGCGCATCCGCACGATCGTGAACGGCGAGGTGCGTCAGGACGCAGGATGCTCCCAGATGATCACGTCGGTTCCCGAGCTGATAGCGCACATCTCCCAGTCGATCACCCTCGAGCCGGGCGACATCATCGCGACGGGTACGCCCTCGGGGGTCGCGCAGGGCATGGATCCGCCGCCGTGGCTCGAGCCGGGGGACACCGTGAGCATCCAGGTGACCGGGATCGGAGAGCTGACGAACCCGGTCGTCGCACCGAGATGACCGACGGGACAGCATCGAGGATCGAGGCCGCGGCGCGGCTGATCGTGTCGACCCGCCTCTCACCGGATCTGCTCGAACCGTTGCCCGAGGCGCTCCGGCCCACGAGTGACGCGGATGGTTACGCCGTCCAGCGCCTCGCCCGCGCCACGCTCGAGTCGAGTGGCTTCGGCAGGCAAGCGGGGTGGAAGATCGGCTGTACGACACCGGTGATGCAGGCCTACCTCGCTATCGACAGTCCGTGCGCCGGGGCGATGTTCCTCGCCAATGTCTGGCAACAGGACCACACCTTCTCCGTGCCCACCTCGGGCCGGCTCGGCGTGGAGTGCGAGATCGCCGTGAGGATCGGTCGCGACCTCAGGGCGCGGGATCGCCCGTATCAGGCCGACGACGTCGCCGGCGCCGTCGCCGCGTCCATGGCTGCGATCGAGGTAGTCGAGGACCGGTACCTCGACTATCAGGCGCTCGGCACGCCGACGCTCATCGCCGACGACTTCTTTCATCACGGCTGTGTGCTCGGATCCCAGCACGAGTCGTTCGATGCGGGGTCGTTGCGAGAAGTGCGTGCCTCCATGGCCATCGACGGGGTCGAGGTCGGATCCGGTGTCGGAAGCGACATCCTCGGGGATCCTCTCGAGGTGCTGAGCTGGCTCGCGAACAGCTGCGTCTCCTGGGGCTCGCCGCTTCTCGCCGGCGACGTCGTACTCCTCGGCTCGCTCGTCCAGACGAACTGGGTCGCGGCCGGCTCGACCGTCGAGGTGCTGAACGAATCGCTAGGCCCAGTTCGTGCGACCTTCGCTCCGCCCACCCGCTAGTCCACGGCGAAGACAGATCTTCCGAGCGCCCGGAGCGAGGAGAGAGGTTGAGCGCCGAGCACCGTTGACACCTCGAACTGCGGGCGGTACGGTCTCGGCGAGGATTTCGTTGACGAAGTAGGGATATCACTCAGCGAAATGAAACTCTCAGGGGGAGCAATCCGTACGTGATCATCCGGCGCGTGGAGCGATGACCGCTGCCGTCGGAGGGGTCTCGAGAATCGTCGGTCTCGACGAGCTCGTCGGAGTTGTGCGCAGCGGGGACCGGATAGGCGTGGGCGGCGCGCTGCTCACGAGGCTGCCGCTCGGCGCGCTCCATGCACTTGCCCGGAGCGGTACGAAGAATCTCACCTATGCGAGCTGGGGCGGTGGCATCCCGCTCGAGATCCTGCTCGGTGCTGGGGCGGTCGATCGCATCGTGTTCTGTTTCTCGAGCCTGGACATCTTCGGGCTCGCGCCGCTGTTTCGCCGGGCGCTCGAGGAGAAGAGCGTCGAGGTCGAGGAGCTCCCGGCCTACGCGTTCACCGCGCGCCTAGAGGCGGCGATGCAGAACGTGCCGTTCATGCCGTTCCGCCTACCCGGCGGGTCGGACGTGTTCTGGACCGATGCGTTCGAAACCCATCTCGACGACGCCACGGGTGAGCGGGACATCGGCTTCGCCGAGCGTCTCGACCTCGACTGCTTCTTGATGCACGCCCAGCGCGCCGACGAGGCGGGCAACCTCGAGATCAGTGGGGCGCGGGGAATGGACACGACGGCGGCATTTGCCGCACGGAAAGTGCTCGCCACCGTCGAGGAGGTCGTCCCGGTCGGTTCGCTCGGCTTGTTGCGGCACTCCTTTGTCATCCCTCGCCACTTCGTCGAGGCGATCGCAGTCGTCCCGCACGGCGCGTATCCGACGTCGTGCCTTCCCTGCTACACCGCCGACTTCGCGGCCCTCGCCGACCTGACTGCCTCCTCGCCACCTCGCGAGCTTCCACTTCCGGCCCCGGCGGTGCTCCACCGGCTCGGCGAGGCAGCGACGCTCGGCGTCGATCGAGTGCGGGCCGTCGTCCGCGAGACGGCCGCCACCCTGGACGAGGCTGTGGTCGTTCCCGAGACTGCGAGCATCGACGAGCTGATGGTCTGTTGGCTCGCAAGGCAGTTCGACGACGAGTCGATATGCTCCGCCGGGGCAGTTTCGCCCTTGGCCGTGACCGCCTACCTGCTCGCCAAGGCGATGCACGCTCCGAATCTCACGATCTTCATGACGAGCGGGGGCCTGCTCGACGTCGCGCTCAGGCCGATGCTGCTCAGCCTCGGCGAGGCGCTCGACACCACGAGCGCCGCGGTGCAGTGCGGCGGCGAAGACTCCTATCGCTGGTACTACCAACAGGGTCGTGTCAGCTACGAGGTCGTGACCTCCGCGCAGATCGATCGCCGGGCGCGCACGAACAACATCTCGGTGACGAGCCCGAGTGGCCGTACCGTCAGGCTCCCCGGTCAGGGGGGTATGGCCGACGTTGCCGACCTCCACCAGAACTTCCTTCTCTATCTCACCCGCCAGTCGTCGCTCTCCCTCGTGGACTCCGTCGAGCACGTCAGCGCGTCGCGCTCCCTGCACGATCCAGACGCCCGGCGTCGTGCGGGACTGCGACCCGGCTCAGTGGGGCTGATCACAAATCTCGGTGTCTTCGGCTTCGACGCCGCGCGCGGCGAGCTCGTCCTCGAGACGCTGCACCCCGGAGTGACACTCGACGAGATGGGGGGCGCGATGGGTTTCGAACCGTTGCTCGCCGATGGGCTCGGCGAGACCGAGATGCCGTCGCCCGAGATGCTCGCCTGCTTGCGCGACGAGATCGACCCGATCGGCATCAGGCGCCTCGAGTTCGCTCCAGCGAAGGATCGCTCCGCCCTGCTATCTGCCTGCATCGAGTCCGAGCGCGAGCTCGTCGAACGGGCGCTTCGCCTGTGACGCGGCGCCGGGTCGCTCCGGCGGGTGGACGGCGCGGACCGACCGCGACGATCGACGACAATGAAGGAAGACGCTGATGGCGATGCGGATCGCGCTGGGCCAGGCCGCCCGGCCGACAGAGGAGTACCTGACCTTCGCCCAGCAGCTCGGCGTCGGCGGCGTGCAGTTCAACACCCCTGAGCTGCCGGGGGAGGAGCGTTGGGAGCTTGGCGACCTCGTCGAGCTGCGTGAGAAGGTGGAGAGCTTCGGGCTGCGCCTCGAGGCGATCGAGAACCTGCCCAACTCCTTCTACGACGAGGCCATGGTGGGAGGTCCTCGCGCTGACGAGCAGATCGATCACGTCATCGCGACGGTCGACAACCTCGGTGGCGCAGGGATCCCGATCCTCGGCTTCAACTGGCTACCCAACTCGGTGTGGCGCACGGCGCTGTCGCCGACCGGACGTGGTGGGGCGATCGTCTCGGAGTTCGATCTCGAGCGTGCGCTCGATCCTCAGCACGTCGACGAGATCTACGTCGCTCGCCGGGACCGGCGGGTCGAGGACAAGAAGGACTCCTGGAGCCGAGGCGCCGCGTACGAGCTCGGTGTCGAGCGTAGCGACGAACAGATGTGGGAGTCGTTCGAGCACTTCGTGCGCCTTGTCGCCCCGGTCGCCGAGCACGCCGGGGTGACGCTGGCGCTGCATCCCGACGACCCGCCCGTGGCGACGCTCGGCGGAATCGCGAGGATCTTCCGTTCGGTCGAGGCGCTCAAACGGGCGACGGAGATCTGGCCCGGACCCGGCCTGGCGATCGATCTCTGCCTCGGCACGGTCTCGGAGATGGGCGGCGAGGAGGCGGTGCTCGAGGCGGTGCGCTATCTCGCGCCACGCGACAAGATCGCCTACGTGCATCTGCGGGACGTGAAGGGCTCCGTACCCTCCTTCGCCGAGTGCTTCCTCGGCGAGGGCAACTACCACCCGCCTACCGTGCTGCGCGAGCTCCGCAGCGCGGGCTTCGACGGATTCGTCCTCGACGACCACACTCCGGCGCTCATCGGCGACTCGCCCTACGGCCACCGCGGGCGTGCCTTCGCCCTCGGCTATATCCAGGGGCTCATCGAGATGATGGAGCTCGACGATGCGGCGCCCGCCGATGCCCTCTGATTCGGGCGGCGATGACGGCGATCCCGCTTCGGGGGTCGTCCGTTACCGCGTCGAGGACGGGATCGCATTCATCACGCTCAACCGGCCCGACAAGCTGAACGCGCTCAACCCGGCGGTCTTTTCGAAGCTCGACGACTTCATCACCGAGTTCAACGACGACCATGACGCCGCGGTCGCGATCGTCCACGGCAACGGACGCGCCTTCGCCGCGGGCGCCGACATCGAGCACTACGTGGACATCTCCGTTCCCGAGTATCTCGAATTCATGCGCTACGGCAACAGGGTCCAGGAGAAGTTCGTCACGAGCACCAAGCCCGTCCTCGCCGCGGTGCATGGCTACGCCCTTGGTGGCGGCTTCGAGCTGGCGCTCTCCTGCGACCTCATCGTCGTCGACCCCGAAGCTCAGTTGGGGCTACCGGAGGCCCGTCTCGGGCTGCTGCCCGGTGGCGGCGGGACGCAACGCCTACCGCGGCTCATCGGCGCAACGCGCACCCTCGAGCTGCTCATCACCGGCGGCCGCTTTTCAGGCCGCCAGGCCGTCGACTGGGGGCTCGCGCTCGGACTCGGGGAGGAACAGAGCGTTCTCGAGGCGGCCAAGCGGCTCGCGCACCGCATCGTCCGACAGGCGCCGCTCGCCGTGCAGCTCGCCAAGGTGCTCGTGCGCTCGGCGTTCGACAGTCCGCTCGCGAGCGCCCTCGCGTTCGAGCAGGCCGTCGGTGCGATGCTCTTCTCGACTGAGGACGCTCGCGAGGGGATTGCTGCGTTCGTCGACAAGCGCGTGCCTCGATTCCAGGGACGATAGTGGCGACCCCTGAGCTCGGTGAGCGCGGCAGGTATCTCTACGGCTCGACTCCGCCGGGTGGCGCCGTTCCGTGCGCCCGGACCTCCGCGCTCAGCGAGCGCGAGATCGCGGAGGTCGTCGACCTCATCGCTCGTGGGCGGGCGGAGCGCCATGCCGAGGCGATGCCCGAACGTCTCAAGACCCGCGACTGGGGATCGGTCGAGTCGGTGCTGCTCGCACTCGACGAGCGGATCGCGTTGCCGGGCGCGGGATGGAAGATCGGCGCGGCAAGTGAGGAGATCCGCCGCGCCGAGGGTCTGCCGAGTCCGTCGCCGGGGCGCATCTACCGTGCGACGGTATTTGCCAGCGGCGCCGACCTCGGCCCCGAGCTGTTCATCAACTACCGAAACATCGAATGCGAGATCGCGATCGAGCTCGGTGCCGACTTTCCCCCGCGCGAGCAGCCCTACACCGAGGCCGACGCTCGGGCGGGTGTCGAGTGCATGTTGCCCACGCTCGAGCTCGGCGACACCGTCTTCCTCGACTGGTACGGCGCGAGCGCGTACTTCGGATCCTGCTTCGACAACGGGGGAGGTGCCGCGCTCCTCGAAGGGACGCGCACGAAGGCGTGGGAGCAGATCGACCTCCCGAATCTCGAGATGCGCCTCTACTTGAACGGCCGTTTCATCAAGTCCGGCTTCGGCCGGGCCGCGATGGGCCACCCGGTGACGAGCCTCACGTGGATCTTGAACTGGCTCAGCCGCCACGGTCGGACTATCCATGCCGGCGAGGTGGTGAGCACGGGGACCTGTACCGGACACTGCTTCGCCGCGCCCGGCGACGACGTCCATGCCGAGTTCGGCGAGCTCGGCGTCATCGACGCCCACTTCTCTGAAGGTGTGTGAGGCTGTGACGAGACGACGGCTCGAGACGAGGGGAGTCTGATGACGAGTTCCATCGGCTCCTTGGACCACAAGCTCGGCCGGGCGGTGTCCGTCGTCATCGGGGGTAGCACCGGTATCGGACGGGGCGCTGTCGAGCGCCTCGCCGAGCTCGGCTCGACCGTCGAGTTCGCAGCGAACGACGCTGCTTCGGTCGCGGCGCTCGATGCCGAGCTCCTCGAGTCCGGCCTCGACGCGCATGGCTCGGTCCTCGACGCGTCGTTGGACGCGGAGGTGCGCGGTTACTTCGAGGCGATCGCCGATCGGCACGACAAGATCGCCGTGCTCGTCAACTGCGTCGGGATCCAGCGCTACGGGACCGTGGAGACGACTCCAGTCGAAGTCTGGGACGAGGTTCTTGCGGTCAATGTGAGAAGCATGTTCCTGTCGGCCAAATATGCGTTGCCCCTGCTTCGACGTAACGGTGGAGGCTCGATCGTGCTCGTGGCATCCGGTCAGGCCGTGGCAAGCCAGACGAACGTCGTCGCGTATACCGCGAGCAAGGGCGCCGTCGTCGCGATGACCCGGGCGATGGCGGTCGATCACGCCGGCGAGAACATCCGGGTCAACTCGGTCTCACCCGGCTCGGTGGACACGCCGATGCTCCGGGCGGCTGCGGCGGCGGTCGACCCTGACGAGCCCGAGCGCGTCATCGCCGGCTGGGGAGCGCTCCACCCGACGGGCCACGTCGGCCAACCCCGGGAGATCGCCGACGTCATTGCCTTCCTCGCCAGTCCTCTCGCGTCCTTCGTCACCGGCGCTGACGTGCGCGTCGACGGCGGCCTGCTCGCCGGCGTGGCGCTCGCCGTGCCGCACGCCGACTAGCTAGTGCGATCTCCACTCCAACCACCGACAAGCGGAGGTACGACCACACATGTCACCTGAGCGCGAGCGATTCCTCGTCACCGGCGCTGCCGGATGCATCGGAGCGTGGACCGTCAGACTGCTGCTCGACGCCGGCGTCGACACCGTGGCGAGCGACCTGAGCGAAGATCTGCGGCGGTTCCGGCTCGTCTCTCACGGCTTGGCGGAGGAGAAGGTCGAGTTCCGCACCCTCGACGTCTCGAAGACCGACGATTTCGCGGCCCTCGTGCGAGACGAGGGAATCACCCACATCGTCCACCTCGCCGGCTTGCAAGTGCCTTTCTGCGCGGCGAACCCGCCGCTCGGCGCGCTCGTGAACGTTGTCGGGACGGTGAACCTCTTCGAGGCGGCGCGCGCCTCGGACCGCCGGATCGGGCTGGTCTATGCGAGCTCCGCCTCGGTGTTCGGCAGCCACTCGTTCTTCACGAGTGGCCTCGTCGGCGATGCCTCGCCGTCGTACCCCGATACGCACTACGGCGTGTACAAGGTTGCGAACGAGTCGAGTGCTCGGATCTACTCGATGAACCACGGCATCGGCTCGATCGGCCTTCGACCGTTCATCGTCTACGGACCGGGGCGTGACCAGGGAATGTCCTCGGATCCGACCAAGGCGATGCTGGCCGCGGCTGCCGGCGTCCCGTTCGCGATCAAGTTCGGGGGGAACGTCCTTCTCACCTATGCGGCTGACTGCGCCCAAGCCTTCATCTCCTCGGCGCGTGCCGCTGCCGGCTCGGGCGATGCGATCTGTCTCAACGTTCCGGGCCGACGCATCGCGGTCGCCAGGCTCGTCGAGCTCATCGAGTCGATCGTGCCGGAAGCCGCCGGGCTCATCACGTGGGACCCGGCGCCGCTCAAGGTACCCGCTCTCCTCGAATCGCCGACGCTCGCCGAGGCCATCGGCGAGGCGCCGAACCGTCCGTTGGCCGACGGGGTCGCCGAGACGATCGAGCGCTTCAGAGCGGCACTCGGCGCCGGCCTGCTCGCCGCACCGACGGCGTAGGCCGGACGCCTGGATGAGCGCGTCAAGCGGCGTAGACGGCAGTCACTTCCTCGGGATCGACGTCGGCACGACCGCGACCCGGGTCACGGTCATCGCCGAGGACGGCACGCAGATCGCCACGGGATCGGCGAGCTACTCGACCTCGCGCGACGGCCCCGGAGTCGCGGAGCAGGATCCGCGCGACTGGACATCGGCCCTCGCCGACGCATTGGGTCGCGCTGAGATCGAGCGCTGGGCCATCTCGGCCATCGGCCTGTGTGGCCAGACCCCCACCGTGGTGCTCGTCGACGCCGCGGGGCGCCCGCTGCGCCGGGCGCTGCTCTGGCAGGACGTCCGGGCGGTCGCCGAGGCCCGCGAGCTCGCCGCTCGGCTCGGCGACCCCGAGCCACTCGTCGGCACGGCGCTGCCCTGGTCGGCGGCGAACATGCCCGCCAAGCTCCTCTGGCTCAGCCGCCACGAGCCGTCGCTCCTCGCTTCGACGTACTCGGTGCTGCAGCCGAAGGACTTCGTGGCGATGCAGCTGTCCGGCGTGTCCGGCTCCGATCCGTGGTCCTCCAAGGGGCTCTGCCGGGTGGACACCGGCGCTCCGGCGATCGATGTGCTCGAGGCGTGCGGATGGCCGACGAGCTGCTGTCCGGTGACCGCACCGGCCTGGGAGGCGCGAGGCGAGACGACGAAGGACGCGGCCGAGCAGTTCGGCCTTCCGGCCGGGACGCCGGTCACCGTCGGCTGGAGCGACGCGCTCGCCCAGGTGCTCGCGGCTGGCTGCTTCAGCCGCTCGAGCGCGTTCGCCTTCAGCGGCACCTCCTCGATCGTCGGCTCACCGGTCGAGGACCCGAACGTGAGAGCCGGTGGCCTCTTCAGTGTTCCGGCGTCGTGCGCGCCGTCGCCCCTGCTCTATGGCCCCACGCAGTCGAGTGGCTCTGCGATCCTCTGGGCCGCTCGGCTTCTCGGCTGCAAGCCCGAGGAGGTAGCCGAGCTGGGGGCGCAGGCAACGAGCTCTCAGCCGACGTTCGTGCCGTACCTGTCCGGCGAGCGGGCACCGCTGTGGAACGAGGACGTGCGGGCGCTGCTCGTCGGCGTCGCCGAGGAGCACGGTCGCGCCGAGCTCGCCCGCGCCGTGGTCAGCGGGGTCCTCTTCAGCGCGCGCCATGTCCTCGAGCTCGTCGCCCGCGCCACCGGCTCGCCGATCCGCGAGGTCGAGATCGTCGGACGAGGCGTCGGCGACTCGAGCTTCGAGGCGATCGCCGGCGACTCGATGATGGTCCCGCTCCGCTTCCACGAGGACCCCGACATGTCGGCGAGGGGAGCCGCGATGCTCGCCGCGATGAGTCTCGGGTGGGATCTCGCCACGGTGGGCTCCCGTCTCAGCGACCGCACGCGCCGCCTCGAGGTCGACGAGACTCGCCGCGCCCGTTCGGGGAAGCTGTTCGAGGACTATCTGGCGGCGAGCGCACTCGCGCTGACCTGGAGTGCGCGCTGACCATTCGAGGGGAGATCTGATGAACGAGGTTCCGAGCGGGCTCATCGCCGTGGTGCGGGCGGCGAGCGGCGCAGAGTGCCGGACGATCGTGCGCGGCCTCGCCGATGCCGGCGTGGAGGCCATCGAGATCACGATGACGGTACCCGGCGCGGTCTCGGTCCTCGCCGAGCTCGCGGGGATGACAGCGACGATCGGCGCGGGCACGGTGCTCGACGTCGAGGCTTGTCGCGCCTGTGCCGACGCGGGCGCGGCCTTCATCGTCTCGCCGGTGACCGACGAGCCCGTGCTCGACGTCGCGCACGCGAACGGCATTCCTTACATAGCCGGAGCGCTCTCGCCGAACGAGGTCGTTGCCGGGCTCCGCCTCGGGGTCGACGCGACCAAGCTGTTCCCCGTCGGATCCATGGGAGGCCCGGCATATCTCCGGGCACTGCGCGAGCCGCTGCCGGAGATCAAGGCGGTCGTCTCGGGCGGCATCGGCGTCACCGATGTCGAGAGCTACGTCGCCGTCGGAGCCCACGCGATCTGCATGGGTGGCGCGCTGATCGACCGGTCGGCGGCGCGTGCCGGTGACGTGGACGCCGTCGCGGCCCATGCACGAAAAATCCTCGAGGTCGTCAACGCTGCGCTGGCCTGAGCCGCGACGGCGTCTATCTCGACCAACTCCGGATCCGCGTCGGATGAAGCGGCGCTCGTTGTCGGAGGACGCGGGCTCGGACACCGAGCCTGGCGACGGGCAGGGTGCAGCTCGACGCGATCAGAGCATCGCGAAGAGACAGCTGGCATCCGCCGTGCAAGGTGCGGCTGGATGCGGTGGAAGGCCCAAAGGGCTGATCGGACAGCCGCGGGGAACCACGTGGCCGAAGACCGTTCGTGGCCACCCGCCGGGCAGGACCCAGTTCTCCGCGGTGTTAGTCCTGCACGGTGTTAGTCCTGCGCGGTGTTAGTCCTCGCGGTGTTAGTCCTCGCGGTGTTCGGGAACGGTAGGTTGCGGACGTGAGCGAGCTTCACGAAATGACCGCCCTCGAGCAATCTGCAGCCATCCGTCGCCGCGACGTCCGGCCGATCGAGCTGGTCGAGCACTACCTGGCGCGTATCGAGCATTTCGACGCCGGGCTCGGCGCGTTCGTCACGGTCACGGCCGAGCGCGCCCTCGATGCCGCGCGCGATGCGGAGGAGGCCGTGCTAGCGGGCGACGAGCTGCCCGCGTTGTACGGAGTGCCGACGGCGATCAAGGACCTCAACCGGACGGCCGGCGTCGTGACGACGTTCGGGAGCGCGGTGACGAGGCGGTTCGTGCCCCCCGTCGACGACCACGTCGTCATGCGACTGGGCATGGCGGGCCTTATCAGCCTTGGCAAGACAAATGTGCCCGAGTTCGGCCTGCCTTGCTACACCGAGCCGGACGTCGCGCCCCCGGCGCGGACCCCGCACGATCCGTCGCGCTCGGCCGGAGGGTCGAGCGGGGGTGCTGGAGCCGCGGTATCGGCAGGGCTGGTCGCGGTCGCGCAGGGCAGCGACGGCGCCGGATCGATCCGTATCCCGGCAAGCGTCTGCGGTCTGGTCGGTCTGAAGACCTCACGAGGCCGCGTGAGCGGCGGACCGGTCAGGGCCGACCCGCTCGGGCTCGGCGTCAACGGCCCGTTGGCCCGGACCGTGCGCGACGCCGCTGCGGTCCTCGATGCGATGGCCGGACCGATGCCGGGCGACCCATGGTGGGCGCCCCCACTTCCCCCTGGCGAGTCGTTTCTCTCGGCGGTCGACCGCGCGACCGGCACGCTGCGAATCGGAAGGTACGTGCAGCCGGTGATCGTCGATACGGCGATTGATCCGGCATGCATCGCGGCCTACGAACATGCCAGCACCCTCCTGGAACGGCTCGGTCATGTCGTCGAAGACTGCGCCCGTCCGTTCCCTCCCGATCTCGTGCCGAAGTTCGAGACCCTTTGGGCAGTGGGCGCCGCGGCCATCTCCGTGCCCGCGGAGCTCGAGGACCAGCTGCGGCCGCTGACACGCTGGCTGCGCGAGCGAGGACGGCACGTCACGGCTACCGAGCTGCTCGAGGCTGCTTCGGCCGCGCAGGTGGCCGCCCGCGAGGCGGTCGTGGCTGCGGCCGGCTACGACGCGGTCCTCACGCCCACGCTCGCCCAGCCGCCCGTAGCGGTTGGCGCGCTGCGCGACGACAGTGAGCCCGCCAAAGACTTCGACGCACAGAAGCGCTTCACGCCCTTCACTGCCTCCTACAACCTCACCGGGCAGCCGGCGATCTCGCTCCCGCTCTTCTGGACGAGCGACGGGCTACCGATCGGCATTCAGCTCGCCGGCCGACCGGCCGGGGAGGCAGCCCTTCTGGCGCTCGCCGGCCAGCTCGAGGAAGCGTGCCCGTGGCGTTCGCACACGCCGGTGTGTTGGTGAGCCAAGCTGGTGAGGATCCGTGGGCCGAGGGCGACCCGCGCCCGAAGTCCTCGGATCAGGTGCCCGAGGTCGTTCCCTCGCGAACGTAGGCATCGAGGCGATCGAGAGACTCGGCGTAGATACCTCGCATCGCGCGCGGGGCGAATGCGCGCTCGAAGAATCCTCCGACGCCGCTGGCGCCGTTCCACCTGGTGGAGATCTGCACGAGCGAGGACCCGCCTTGCGGGGTGACGGTGAAGGTCGTGGTCAGACTGGAGTTGGCGTCGGTCTCGGTGAGGACTCGTCCCGGCTCGGGCTCCGTGATCGTCATGAGGTACACGCGAGTGCGCCCACCGGCGGTCACCTTGAAGCGCATGACGGTGCCGGCACCGACGCCCCCTGACTCGACCGCGAACTCGGAAAACGCCGAAGGCAAGAATCGAGGATGGTGCTCGCGCATATCCGCGATGTAGCCGTAGACCGTCTCGGCGGGTGCATCCACCGACCTCTCTACATCCACGTGGATGGTTCCCATATGACCTGCCTAGCACGACCGAGCCGGTGAGGCGAGGTGTCGTCGAACGGCGCGTCCGCCTCACGGGTTCTCGAGCCGCGCCAAGGTGGCCTGATCGGCGCGGTAGGAGCTCTCACTCCGATCCAGCGATGGTCCTGTCCGCTCACGAGCGTTGTCACGCGGGCTTCCACGACCGGGTGCGCAACGACGACCACTGCCGGCGGGGTAGAGGGATGGGAGGCGGGGGAGAGGTGAGGCCTGACCGGACCGGCGGAGGTGACGAGCTGTCGTCTTAGAGTGGAGGGCGTACGCACGTCCGTGGTGTACGCGCCAACAGCAATGTCCTGATGTCCGGGAGCGCCAAGGGGTCCGCTCAGTCGGTCGAGCCAGCGACGACGCAGTGCCAATCGAGTCGGCAGTCGGAGCTGCAGGGCCGGGACGCTCGAAGCGACGAGCCGTTACTGCGAGGGGGACTGAGTCGATGCTTGCTCGGCACCTCGCACGCCGGGCTGTGCTGGACCACCGTCCGGGTGCTGATCTCGCCGCTCGGGCACCGGAGCGGCGAGCCCGTTTCGCCCGACTGATCAGCGGGACGCTCGACATCGACAGCAGCGGCCCACGATGAGTGTTGAGCCAAGGTCGGGGCCGGACCCGGAATCGGACCCGGACCCGGGCTCTGCCTCCGGGCAGCGGTCGCACCCGGACCAGGTCCCGTTCCCAGGCAGGATCCCAGGTCCTGAAGTACTGCCGACCTCAGTGCCCGGACCGGCCGGGCTGCATCTTCATCACTGGAACGATCGGGCAGTAATCGGTCTGGCCGTGGCCGCGATGGCTGCCGGCTTCGGGCAGTTCGGCGCCGTGGCCGCCCTCGGTGACGTGGCTCGAGGATTCGGTCGGGTGACCCACGGCCTGACCCTCGCGGACCAGGCCGGACTGTCGGGGACGGAGTTGGGTATCGGACTGGCGATCATGCGCTTGGCGTCGCTCGGCGGTCTTCCCATAACCGGCCTCGCCGATCGTTACGGGCGTCGAAAGATGCTGCTCGTCACCGTCACCGCGGGTCTGCTCCTGACCGTTGTCTCCGCGATCAGCCCGAGCTACTGGTGGTTCGTCGTCATCTTCGCGGCCGGGCGTCCGCTGCTCAGCGCAACGAATGTGCTTACGCAGGTCACTGCGGCGGAACAGACGGACTCGGCCGATCGAGCCAAGGCGGTGGCGCTGATGGCCGCGGGCTACGGCGTCGGCGCCGGAGTGATCGCGATCATCCACAGCCTCGCCTCGCGCACGCTCGGATTTCGAGGTCTGTTCGTGCTGGCGCTGATTCCTCTGGCGCTTCTGCCGGTCCTGCGGCGTTGGATCGAAGAGTCCGATCGCTTTGCCGTGGCCGCGGTCGCGTCGAAGCATCCCATGCCCGTGTTCGGCGCCGTGGCCCGGCCGTACCGCCGACGTCTCTTCCTGGTCGTGGTGCTCGCGTTCGCCGTTTCGGTGACGACGGGACCAGCCAACAGCTTCATCTTCCTGTTCGCGCAGAACTTCCTTCACCAGCGCGGCATCGTGACCGCGGCGATGATCGTCGGCGCCGGTGTCGCCGGGCTGGTCGGACTGCTAGTGGGACGGTGGCTGGCGGACCGGCTCGGACGGCGGCTCACTGCTTCCATCGCCATGGTGGCGGTCGCGCTGTTCGCCGTCCTCGCCTACTCGGGCTCGTCTGCGGCGCTCCTGTCCGGCTACATCCTCGGGGTCTTCGCGGGCGCAGCCTTCTCTCCGGCAGCTGGCGCCTTGGTCAACGAACTGTTCCCGACGTCGATACGGGCATCGGTCGCCGGCTGGGCCTTGGCCGCGGGCGTGATCGGCGCGGTGGCCGGTCTCGTCCTCTTCGGTGCCGTGGCCGACGTCGACAATCACTTCGCGCTGGCGGGGGTGATCACCTTCCTGCCGGCGTCGCTGTTTATGGTGCTGTTCTGGATGCTCCCGGAGACGCTCGGGCGAGAGCCGGAGGATCTCTGGCCCGACCTGTGAGAGCCGGCCACGAGCTCCCGGCTGGCAGCACCAGCCGCGCCGTTCACGCCGGCGGCCGTTTTCCGCACGCGTGCCTGCAGCAGCTGCATGCTCAGGGGGGCGGCCGTTTCGAGGGCGCGCGTTCGGCAGGTACGTGAGAGGAATGGTCGGTCGCGGGCACCGTCGCCGGGACCGGCTTGGTCGCCGTCGCTGCGGCCCTTTCCGGCGCCAGTGTGGCGCCGGCGCTGATCCCCGTCGGCTCGGGGACGCCGGCGATGGCGTACACCTCGGACCCGTCTACGGTCTCGCGGGCGAGCAGGAGGTCGACCAGGCGGCGCAGCTTTTCGTGGTTCTCGTTGAGCAGCTCGATCGCTTGCTGCTCCGCCCGGCGCAGCAACGCCGACACCTCGGAGTCGATTATCGCCTGGGTCTCCTCGGCGAACGGACGGCTCGAGAGACCCGGCCCCTCGCTGCCGAGGAACACCGAGCCGCCCTGGGGGTAGCCGACCGGACCGAGCTTGGCCGACAGACCGAATTCGCGCACCATCCGCACCGCCAGGTCCGTCGCGTTTGCCAGGTCGTTGGCGGCGCCGCTCGAGGCCTGTCCGAGCTCGACGAGCTCCGCCGCCCGGCCGCCGAGGCGGACGGCGAGGGCGTCGTACAGGTAGTCCTCGCCGTACAGGTGGCGCTCGACGAGCGGGAGCTGCTCGGTGACGCCGAGAGCCTGACCGGCCGGAAGGATCGTCACCTTCGCGACCGGGTCTGCCTTCGGGCGCAGCGCGGCCACCAGGGCGTGGCCGGCCTCGTGGACGGCAACGGCGTGTTTCTCCTCGGGCAGCAGCACGTTCGAGCTCTCGCGGCGCCCGAGGAGGATGCGGTCGCGGGCCGCTTCGAAGTCCGAAGCGCGGATGACCTCGCGGTTGTCGCGAACCGCGAATATCGCGGCCTCGTTGACGAGATTGGCCAGGTCGGCACCGGAGAACCCGGGTGTGCCCCTCGCCACGACCTCGAGGTCCACGCTCGGGTCGAGCCTCTTGTCTCGGCTGTGGACCGCGAGAATGGCGACCCGCTCGGCGAGAACGGGGAGCGGGATCGTGACCTGACGGTCGAATCGCCCCGGGCGCAGCAGCGCGGGGTCGAGGACCTCCGGCCGGTTGGTCGCGGCAAGCACGACGATGCCCTCGGACATGTCGAACCCGTCCATCTCCGCCAGCAGCTGGTTGAGGGTCTGCTCGCGTTCGTCGTTGGCGACGAACGCACCCGATCCGCTCCGGCGCTGGCCGATGGCATCGATCTCGTCGACGAAGATGATCGCGGGAGCGCGCTTGCGGGCTTCGGCGAAGAGGTCCCGTACGCGCGCGGCGCCCACGCCGACGAACATCTCGACGAAGCTCGATCCGCTCACCGAGAAGAACGGGACGTCGGCCTCTCCGGCGACCGCACGGGCGAGCAGCGTCTTGCCCGTTCCCGGAGGGCCGACCATCAGGATGCCGCGCGGGGCCATCGCGCCCGCCCGGCGGTAGCGGTCAGGATGCCTGAGGAAGTCGACGACCTCGACGATCTCCTGCTTGGCTCCGTCGTAGCCGGCGACGTCGGCAAAGGTCGTCTTGGGCCGGTCGGCGTCGAAGACCTTGGCGCGGGACTTTCCGACGCCCATCACGCCCTGCAGCTGGCTGGAGGCGCCTCGTGACAGGCGGAACCAGATGTAGCCGATGATGACGAAGGGCAGGAGCAGGATCACCCACGAGAGCACCTCGGAGCCGAAGGAGGGGCCGGAGGACGTCGCGTCGATCTGGACGTTGTCCCTCTCGAGCTCGTTGAGGAGCGTCTGACCGGCCAGCTGGATCGGTATCTCGGTCGTGTACTTCGTGCCGTTCGCGAGGGTCCCCGAGGCGCCGCCGGTCGAGGTTATGGTCACGGTTTTGACCTGGTGGGCAGCCACGTCCTTCAAGAAGCGCGAGTACGTCAGGTTGACGGGCTGGGTGATGCGCGTCGCCGGGAGCACGAAGTAGAGCACGACGAAGATCGCCAGAGCGATCCCCCAGAGCCAGTGTCGCCACGGCGGCGGCGCCGGGGGAGCGGTCGGTGTGGACTTGTCGCCCCGCGGTGGAGGACTCGCCTGCTTGGTCATGGAGGACCCCCTTTGGGGGGATCTTAGGTACGTGCCCGCGATGATTGCGATAGGCGCGCAGTCGGCGCATGTCCTCCTATGCGAGCTCGGCGAGACCTTCCAGGAGCCGGTCCACGTCCGATCGATCGCTGTAGTGCACGAGGCCAGCCCGCACCGCGCCCCCCGAGGAGTAGATCCCGAGCGCAGTCGTGAGCTCGTAGGCGTAGTTGTCGCCGCTCCAGACGTTCACTCCACGCGAGGCGAGGTGCTCGGCCACCGATCTGGGGGAACGGTCGCCGACGGTGAAGTACGCGGTCGCCGCCCGGTACGTCGCCTTCCCGTACGTCGTCACGTCCGCCATGGCTTCGAGGCCCGCGAGCAACACGGCGAAGAGCTCCTGCTCGTGACGTTCCGACGCCGCCATCGAGGCCAGAACGCGCTCGCGCCGCGAGCCCGTGGCCTCGGGATCGAGGGAGGCGAGGTGATCGACGGCGGCGGTCACCCCGGCGAGGTCGGCGAAGGCGCTCGTGCCCCACTCGAAACGCGCAGGCACCTCGTCGCTCGACGGCGCCAGCTTGTCGGTGTGGATCGTCTCGAGCAGATCCGGGTCGGCGACGACCGCGCCGATGTGCGGGCCGGCCCACTTGTAGGCGCTCGTGGCGTAGAAATCGGCCCCGAGGGCGGCGACGTCGACCGGACCATGAGGCGTCGCATGGACCCCGTCCACATAGACGAGTGCTCCGGCCGAGTGCGCCGTGGCGGCTATGGCCGCTACGTCAGGGCGCGTGCCGATCGCGTTGCTGGCGGCGGTGACCGCTACCAGCTTCGTCCGAGGCCCGACGAGATCGCGGTACTGGTCGGTCGGCAGCTCACCGGTCCCGGTGTCGACTTCGGCCCATCTGACGGCAACGCCCGCCCGCTCGGCTGCTTGGATCCAGGGGCGGACATTCGCGTCGTGATCGAGCTGGGACACGACGATCTCGTCGCCGGCGGACCACTGCTTCGCGAGAGCTGCGGACAGCCGGTAGGTCAGCGTCGTCATGTTGGGTCCGAGCACGACCCCGTCCGCGCCGCCCCCGACGAGGTCCGCCACGGCCTGGCGGCACCCGCGCACGATCGCGTCCGACCTAGCGCTCGCCGGGAACGCGCCGCCGACGTTGCCGATGCCCTCACGGTAGGCCCCGGCGATCGCGTCGATGACCGACGTCGGTACCTGGGTACCGGCTGCGCCGTCGAGATAAGCGTGGCCATCGGCCAGGGCGGGGAACTTCGCCCGCACGGTAGCGATGTCGTACGGCACGTGTCGGTGCTCCTTCGTAGTCGGGCGATCGGGCTCGCCGAGTTCTGCGGTCGTGGGCCCTCGAGGCCCGCTCCTCGCTCGGTCGTCCGAGAATAGTGGGGCCGCCCGCCGGGAACGGGCCTGCACGCGACCGTCCGGGCGCCGCGACGCCGGGTACGCGTCGGCAGAGCGCTCAGGAGAGCAGGTGCAGTCCGCGGGCGACCGGTCCGGCGTCCGGCGGGGGCGCGACCGCCGGGCCGTACGCGCCGAGCGCGGCACCGACCTGGTCGGCGAGGGTGACCGCCACGCGGAGCTGCTCCGGCCCGACGTGCGAGCCAGCGGCGAAGCGCAAGGCGAAATAGCCGAGCTGCTCGCCCTGGCTGAAGACCGGGAGCTCGGCCCAGCCGAGCGGCTTGGCCCGAGCACTCGACTCCTCGGACCCGGTGACCAACGAGCCGTCGCGCGCGACTCGGGTCGCGCCGATGCTCGGCGGGAGCGCCTCGAACCGGCAGTCGCTGAGATTGAGGAGCTGGCCGATCTCGGTGGCGACGGCTCCGACGACCTCGATCGGCTCGTTGCCATCCGCGAGCATCCGCGCCGCTAAGCGGACGGAATCGAAGTTCGCGGTCTGGGTCGCGGACGCGACCCGCTGGCGCACGACCCGGCGGGAACATTCGCCGGCGACCAGTGCGACGATCGCCAGGACGACCGTCGTCTCGAGGTCGGGCTGGCGGGCGATGGCGAGCTCGTCGTAGGGGCGGGTCGCGAAGAACTCGAAGCTGAGCGACGCAGCGAGCGCCCCGCCGATGACAGCGGTGCGCCGCCCCGAGATCGACAGGGCCATGACGACGACGACGAGGGCGAGAGCGAGGTCGAGATTGGGCAGCCGGTCCCGGAGCGGGATGAACGCTGCCGAGCAGCCGATCGGCACCGCTATCGACGCGGCGATCGCGGCTGTCCTGGCGAGTCGAGCGGCGCGGCGAGAGCCGCCCGGGCCGGACGCGGCGGACGAGGACCCGCGAGCCACGACGACACCTCCCATAGCTCCAGATGATACGACTGTCGCCGCTTGCGACTCCTATCACGCCAGTGGAGCCCCAATGGGTGCTTCCTGTTGACGGCTGAGGTCCTCGGCCTGCCGCTAATGTGACGCCGGTCCGCGCGGGCGGTTCCGGGGGGCACGGGGGCGCAGGGCGATATATGGCGGACGTCGAGCAGGACGCGGAGGTGGACGTCGGGCCGGGCGGTCGCCTGCGCATCGATTCCGAGGATGCGCACGCTCCCGAGTGGGCCGCGACGCCGCGCGCACCTGCGGCCGGCTTGCGCCCCGAGCTGCCGGAGAGCCGGGGTTACCGGCTGAAGCGTCTGCTCCTCGGGGCGCCGCTCACGAGCGACCAGCTCTACGACGAGCGTCTCGGCAAGCCGACGGCGCTCGCAGTGCTCTCGTCCGACGTCATGTCGTCGTGCGCCTACGCGACCGAGTCGATCCTGCGGATCCTGCTCCCCGCGGCCGGCGTCGCTGCCTTCGCGCTCATCACGCCGATCACCTTGCTACTGCTCGTAGTGCTCGGCGTGGTCTGCCTCTGCTACCGCCAAGTGGTCCAGGCGTACCCCGTGAGCGGCGGCTCCTACGTCGTCAGCAGGGAGAACTTCGGCTACTCGGTGGCCCAGATCCCTGCAGCGGCGCTTCTGTGCAGCTATGTGCTCACCGTGGCCGTGTCGGTCGCGGCAGGTGTCGACGCGGTGATCTCGGCAATCCCGGCGCTCGCGCCGTACCCCGTCGAGCTGTCGATCGGCTTCGTCCTGCTCCTCACCTACGGCAACCTGCGCGGGATCCGTGAGGCAGGACAGGTGTTCGCCGTGCCGACGTACTGGTTCTTCGTATCGATGGGCGCGCTCTTCATCGCGGGCTTGGTGCGTCTCGCCGTCTCTGGCCATCTGCACCGCTATTCCGCGCACGCCGCCGGCCACGTCCCTGTCGGTACCGCCGGCGGGGGGCTTCTCCTCGGGGTCTCCGTCTTCATCTTCATGCGCGCCTTCGCGAACGGCGGCTCGGCGATGACCGGGATGGAGGCGATCTCGAACGCCGTGACGGTGTTCAAGGAGCCGCAGGTGAAGAACGCGCGGGCGACGCTCGTGCTGATGGCGTCCATCCTCGGCGTCATGTTCGTCGGTGTGTCGGCGATGGCGGCCGTCACCCACGCAGTGCCGTTCTTGCTGGGAACGCCGACGGTCCTCTCGCAGCTCGGCCGCGCCGTGTTCGGCGCCAGCCCGGCGGGGAGCGTGGGCTACTACTCGCTCCAGTTCTCGACGGCCCTCATCCTCATCCTCGGCGCGAACACGAGCTTCAACGGCTTCCCACTTCTCGTGAGCTTCATCGCACAAGACGCCTACCTACCGCGTCCCCTCACGACGCGCGGTCACCGCCTCGTCTACTCGAACGGCATCGTCCTCCTGGCGGGCGTCTCGGTCGCCCTCCTCCTGGCGACGCGCGCCAACGTGTCGAGCCTGATCCCCCTGTACGCGTGCACGGTCTTCACCGGCTTCACGATGGCGGGCGCCGGCATGACGCAGTACCACCGCAAGCATCCGGGCCCGCACCAGCGCCGGAACCTCGCCATCAACGGGACCGCCTTCGTGGCGAGCGCCGTCGTGACGGCCATCTTCGTCGTGACCGAGTTCACGCGCGGCGCTTGGCTCGTCGTCGTGGCCATACCTCTCATCGTCTTCGTGCTCTCGCGTACCCATCGTCGCTACCGGGCCGAGAAGGAGGTGCTCGCCGAGGACCTCGCCGTGCCCGCTCCCGCCGAGCGTGTGCTCCGTCACCACGCCGTCGTCGTCCTCGTCGATCGTCTGGACCTGTCGACTGCGCGGGCACTGCAGCTTGCCGGATCGCTCACCTCTTCGGGCGACGTCCGCGCCGTCCACTTCGCCGTCGACGTGGAGCGAGCAGAACGGATCGCGGCCTTCTGGCGCCAACCCGGCCTGATGCACGTGCCGCTCGACGTCGTCGAGTGCCCTGACCGCCGCATCGTGCGAGCCGCGACGGAGCTCGCTGCCGACCTCGCCGCCGACGGGGACACCGAGGTGACCCTGGTGCTCCCGCGGCGCGCGCACCGCGGAGTCGCGTACCGGCTGCTGCACGACCAGACGGCCGATCGCATCGTCGTTGCCGTGAATCAGATACCTCACGTCAGTGCCACGATCGCCCCCTTCGACCCGACCGGCATTCTTCGGCGGCGAGCCATGGCGGAAGGCAAGATTGGGAAGCAGGCCACGTCTTCGAAGGACGACCCAAGGAGGTCAGCCATGGTGGAGGGCGCGATACCGCTCGGCGAGCTGACGTACCGCCAGCGGGCGGTTGTTGCGGGCAGAGTGCGCACCGTGCGCGTCCAGCCCTGGTCCGGCGTCTCGGTGCTCGAGTGCACGATCGTCGACGACTCCGGAGCGCTTCGGATCGTCTTCCTCGGGCGCCGTTCGATAGCAGGGATCGAGCCGGGTGCCGTGCTGCGCGCCGAGGGGATGGTCGGCCAGCACGGAGGCCGGCTCGCGATGATCAACCCGAGCTACGACCTCGTCGCCCCGCCGACGAGCGGGGTCGGCCACGCGGCCTCCTGAACGTCCCCCCGCATTCCAGGCGCGCTATCTAGTCGCCCCAGTTGGCCCCATCGCGGCGGCGCTCCCTCGGGCGCTGTCGACCTAGCGAGCCCCTTACGAGCGGGACGACCTCCCTCTGCGGTCACCTCGGGCGCGATGCTTCGGGCTCTCGCCGGTGTTGACGAGATCTTGGGCGACGTCACGGAGCCTGCGGTTGAAGTGCTGGGACGCACGGCGCAAGATCTCGAACGCCTGGCGTGCCGTGATCCGCTCGCGTTCCATCAAGATCCCCTGAGCCTGTCCGATGAGCTCGCGGGTCGTGAGGGCGGCATTGAGGTTCTCGGCCAGACGCTCGTCGTCCTCGTGGGTGCGTGCGACGGTGAGGGCGAGCCCGGCGAGCGATGCGAGGATCACGCCCTTGGCCCGGTCGACGGCGCCGAACGCGGCGGGGTAGCGCGAGTAGAGGTTGAGCGCGCCCAGATTGCGGTCGGTCGCCAGGGGAAGTGCAAGCATGCTGTGCAGGTCGAATGAGGTCATCGCGCGCCCGAACTGGGGCCAGCGGTCCTCATCGGCCAGATCGTCGACGTAGATGATGAGCTGGTTGGCGATGGCGTCGCGGGTTGGGCCCTCGCCGGTGGAGCGTTGCAGGGCGTCGATCTCGTCGACGAGCGGGTCGGTGTATACGGGCGGCGAGATGACGTCTCCCTCGACGAGGACGATGCCCGCGAAGTCACAACCTTCGACGGTGACCACGGACAGCTCGACGACCTCGGCCAGGGTATCGGTGGCGCTCCCGGCGCCGAAGATGATCCGGGCCGTGTCGGAGAAGCCGCGCGCGAGCTCGCCGAGCGGGTCTCCGTCCGCGATTGGCGCACCTTGGCTGAGATCCACAGTCCCGCCTCCTGTCGCTCGAAGTATCGCACCCGAGCGACAGGCGAGCCTCGAGGACAATGCTCGGAACGGAGCAAGTCCGTTCACCCATTGCGTTGCACGTAGCCATTCGAGGAGGGAAATGGTAACTTTATAATTACCTTCTACAGCGAGGGCCGCTAGGGGCGTTTGTAGTGCACGCCCGAAAGGCATCGCCGTGGCCGCTCGCTGGACTGCCCGGGACCGCCCGCAATCGCGTCTTGCCGCAAAGCGTCGACGTCGTCGCGGGATGCCCAAGCGCGTTCCCGCTGACGCGAGATGAGCCGCAGCGTGTTCGACCGGAGCCCGCATGGCGCGTCGGAGCCCAAGCTGCGGCTGCGAAGGCGGACGACCGCTAGCGCGGATCGAACGCCGATCTTGCCAACGACCCCGCTGGGCGTTCGGGCCGGCAGCGTCATCGCGTGGATGACACAAGGAGAGTGCGTCTCTCGACAAGAGATCGACTGGTTCCCGCGCGAGCGAGAGTCTGCCGATGAGGCGAAGGCCGTATGCGCCGAGTGCGACGTTCGCGAGAGGTGCCTCGCACAGGGGATCGTGCGCCATGAGTTCGGCATCTGGGGCGGTACCACCGAACGCGAGCGGGACGGACTACGCGCGCTGCTAGCGAGCTCGCAATTCACTCCAGGAGTCACGGACGAGAGCGCCGAGGCGACCGAAGCGCAGATCCTGCCCTTCACCGATCTCGCGAGCCCATCCGGCCGGCCCGCGCGGTCAGACCTTCGTCATTGAGCAGGGAGGAGAACGCGCCGCGACGTGGTCCGAATGCCGTGGGCGCGCCTCGTCTGACACTCACCGCGATCTCGACTTTGCAGCGTCCGTAACGTCGCTCCCGCCGACGCTCCCGTCAGCGTCCTCGACCGGCGGCTCGCAGGGACAGACGCCGTGCTCGGTGATACTCCCAGCTAGCTATGTCCGGGTTGGATCCCGGACCTAGCACGAGACCCAGCGCACCAGATCCAGGGCAACAGATCGAGCGCACGAGATCTAGCGTTCCCAGGTAGTCGAGGATCGTCCCCCGGCGGAGCGGATCCTCGGACTCCCGTCGGACGGAGGACACCGGATGTCGATGCACGGTGGTGATGGCCGAAGCCCGGAGCAGGCCCACGACCTCGTTTCCGAGCCGAGCGGGTTGCACGGGCGCGTCGCGGTAGTCACCGGCGTCAGTCGCCGGCAAGGCATCGGATTCGCGATCGCGAGGCGTCTGCTCGCGGACGGGGCCGCTGTCGTCGTGCACTCCTGGGCTGCCCACGACGCGGAGCAGCCGTGGGGCGCTGATCCGGGCGACCCGGAGGCACTCCTCGCCGAGCTCACCGAGACGGGCGGATTGCTCGCCCACGTCGAGGCGGACTTCCTGGACGCGACAGCGCCGGCGACGGTGGTCGCCACGGCCCTCGAGCGCTTCGGCGCCGTCGACATCCTGGTCTCCAACCATGCTCGCAGTTCGAGGCAGAGCCTCGAGGAGCTGACCGCGAGCGAGCTCGACGCATCCTGGGCCGTCAACGCCCGCGCCACCGTGCTGCTGGCGCAGAGCTTCGCCGCACGCCACGACGACCAGCGAACCGGCGGCAGGATCGTCCTGCTCACCTCAGGTCAGCATCTCGGGCCGATGCCGGGGGAGCTGCCCTACGCGATGACCAAGGGCGCGACCCATCAGTTGACGGCCAGTCTCGCCGATCATCTCGCAGGCCGGCGGATCACGGTGAACTCCGTCAACCCCGGACCCACCGACACGGGCTGGGCGAGTCCCGTGACGGCGGCGAGGATCCGCAGTGCCATGCCGTTCGGCAGGTGGGGCACGCCGGACGACGCTGCTCGCCTCGTCCGGTGGCTCGTGAGCGACGAGGCCCAATGGATCACGGGTCAGGTCATCAACTCCGAGGGCGGCTATCGACGAGCAGCGAGCCAGCCTCGTCCCGACCGGATCCCGCCGCAGCCGAGCGATCGGTAGCCGAGCTCGCGGGGGTGGCCGTCGTGTTGACGAGCAGCAGGCGCGCGAGGGGTCGAGGAAGCCACCAGTTCCACCGCCCGAGGACGGATATGAGCGCCGGGACGAGGAGGGCGCGAACGACGGTGGCGTCGAGGAGGATCCCGGCCCCGAGCCCTGTCGCGAGCACCTTGATGTCGGTGTCGGGGGCCGATGCCAGCGACGCGAATGCGAGGAACAGGATCAGCGCGGCGCTCGTGACGAGGCGCCCCGTGCGGCCGACCCCCTCGACGACTGCTTCGTCGGTCCGGCCGAGCCGGTCGTACTCCTCGCGGATCCTGCTCAAGATGAAGACTTCGTAGTCCATCGAGAGGCCGAAGAGAAACGCGAAGACCATAAGGGGAAGCCAGAAGGTGATGGCACCCGTCGCAGGGATGTTGAACACCGTCGACGAGCCGTGGCCCTCCTGCCAGAACCAGGTGAGGAGCCCGAAGGTCGCGGCGAGCGAGACGAGGTTGAGCAGCACCGCCTTCGTCGCGAGCAGCAACGACCGAAATGCGCGGGTGAGGAGCACCAAGGTGAGGAAGGCGATGAGTGCGAACATGAGCGGGAAGTTGCCGAACACCGCGTGGCTGTAGTCCTGCTCGATCGCGCCGAGCCCGGTCACTCCGACGACGCCCGGCACGTGAAGAAGCGCGTCTTCGGTGGCGCGCACGGGCGCCAGCGTTGTGTTGTTGACGGTCTCCACCGCCGGGATGGCGATGACGTCACTCATGGCGCCCCGGCTTCCGCTCGCTCCTGAGGCCAACACCGCCGTCGTGATGCCGTCGATCCGCTGCAGTCGCGCGTCGACGGCTCGGGCGGTACTCCTCTTGGTCAGCACCTCGATGGGGGTCAGAACACCGCTCGGGACGCCGCCGGTGAGCAGCGTCGAGTAGGCCTGGCGCGCCGGTCCTGTCTTCGCGAAGGCCGAGGCGCTCGTGTCTCCGACCTTCAGCCCGAACACCGGGATAATCGCGATGGCGAGTGTCGCAACGGCGACACCCGTGGCGAGCCAGCGGTGGCGGGTCACACCGCGCGCCCAGGCGCTCCATGCACGGCTCGCGTGATCCTCGTGGCGTATCCGGGGCCAGTCGATCCGCGGACCGATGCCCGCGAGCAGGGCGGGGAGGAGCGTGTTGACGACCAGGATCGACACGAGGGGGATGAGCATGCCGCCGATGCCGGTGCTCCGCAGGCCCGGCACGGGGAGGACGATGAGCGCGAGGAGCCCGATGGCGACCGTCAGGCCCGAGAGGAGCACGGCTCGCCCGGCCGTCTCGACCGCCCGCACCACGGCGGCGGTGTTGTCCGCCCCCCGGGCACGCTCCTCCCGCCAACGAGTCACGAGCAACAGTGAGTAGTCGATTGCTATGCCCAGACCGACGAGGGCGATGAGGAACTCGACGATGAAAGACACCTGTGTCACATAGGTGAGGCCGAGGACGACGAGGAACGTCGCGAGGATCGACACGGCCGCGATGAGCAGGGGCACAAAGGCGAGCAGCGACGCGAACACGAACGCGAGGACGACGAGAGCGCCGCCGCCGCCGATGATCGTTTCGAGCAGCACGCCGGGGCCCTTGCTCGATCCTCCCGAGGAGAGTTGGTTGAGACCGGTGAGACCCACCGCATAGCCCGGCAGGGCCCTCGTGAGGACTGCTTGCGCCTGTGTCGTGCGCGGGTCGAGGCCGAAGCCATTCGCCGGGGGCGTGAACAGGAAAGCAAAGGTGCTTCGCCCGTTCGACGTCACGAACCGCCCGTCGCCGGTCACCGCGAGGTCGACGACTCGCGAGCTCGGCTCGACGCGGCGCACCGCCTCGAAGCCCGCGGCGATGGTTGCGGCGTCGGAGCGCACGCTCTGTCCGGCCGGGACGGTTACGACGAGGATGCTCGGCGAGCTGTCGCCGCCGTTGCCGTAGATGTGCTGGATCTTGAGCGCCGTCTCGTAGCCGGGCTGGCCGGGCAGCGAGAAGTCGGTGGTGAGTCGGCTGGACACCTTCGACGCCGCGCCGCCGCCGGCCACGAGGACGATCAGCCAGGCGACTACGACGAGCCGCCGGTGATGCGTCACCCAGGTCGCGAGGCGACCGAGCGCAGTTCGCGGGCCCTCCTGGACGCTCTCCCGGGGCAGTTGACGAGGCGGCGCGATGCTCATGACGGGCTCCGTTCGTCGGCGCTTGCTCTTGGCAGAACGGTTCTGCATCGAACTATCCCACAACGAACTATGCTCTACAAGAGTGATATCGCTTCAGTCCAAGGCCAACGTGCTCCATGGCTGACATCCCCATGCGTGGCATCCAGCCGTTCGGGAAGTCCGTCGGCTTCATGCTCTCCCAGCTCGGTCTCGTCGTCTCCCGCCAGTTCGGCGACGTGATCGGTGCGGTCGAGCTCGAGCCGAGGCAGTTCGCCGTCATGCGGGCGATCGACGCCGCCGCCGGCCAGCCACAGAACGCGATCGCGGAGCGGATGCAGATCCCCACCAGCTCAATGGTGTCGATCGTCGACCAGCTCGAAGCGCGGGGACTCGTCGAGCGCCGGCCGCACGAGTCCGACCGCCGGACGCGCACCTTGCACCTCACAGTCCTCGGCGGGGAGGTCCTCGCCCGGGCCATGGTCCTCGCGCTCGACTACGAGCGGAGGATGTGCGACGGCCTCGACGCGGCCGTTCGCGAGTCGCTGCTCGAGTCGCTGGCGCATATCGCCGCAAATCTCGACACGCCGCCCGGGGTCCACCCCGACGTCGAGGCCGGCGCCGGAAAGCCCTTGTGGAGCGACGAGATGGAGCCGCTCGGCGAGCCGTAACCGCAAACGCTCCCACGTCCTCTAGCCTTATGGCGCACGACCGGTCCGGGCGAGCGACGAAGGGATTCGACTAGATGGAGCACTTCCTGGCGACGTGGGGCTATCTCGCGCTATTTGGCGCGACGCTCCTGTCCTCCCTCGGCGTGCCCGTGGGCTCCGAGATCGCGATCGGCTACGCGGGCGCTCTCGCGAGCGGTCAGCTCGTCACGACGGGCCACGACCACCTCAATCTGCTGCTCGTGATCCTCGTAGCGGTGGCCGGCGAGCTGGTCGGCTCGTCCATCGGCTATGCGATCGGCCTGCTCGGCGGACGGCCGCTCGTGGACCGGCTGGGCAAGTACGTGCTGCTGACGCACAAGGACCTCGATCGGGCCGAAGCGTGGTTCGACGGACGGGGGGAGTCCGTCGTCTTCTTCGCCCGGCTCATCCCGCTCGTGCGCTCGTTCATCTCGCTCGCCGCCGGACTGGCCGAGATGGCGCGTCTCAAGTTCGCGCTGTACACCGTGCTCGGCTGCGCCATCTGGTGTGCCGCGCTGGCGGCGATCGGCTACAGCCTCGGCAGCAGCTGGCACCGGGTGATCAAGGACTTCAGCTACGCCGGCTATGTCGCCGCCGCGCTCGTGGTGTTGGCGATCGCCGTCATCATCTATCACCGTGTGATCACGATCAGGCGGGAGCGGTTGGTCGGCGCAACAGTCGGGACGACCCCTGCGGTCGCTCGCGACGACGCTCGTCAGCTCTGACGGTTCCCGCGAGCTCGTCCTCGCGGATCGACCACCGAGCCGGGCCGTGCAGAAGCCAGGTATCCCCGTCTTCCGCGGATCAGAAGCGAACCTCTACGGATCACAAGCCGCTTGGGCGTGCGCGTACCTGAGCCGGGCCCGCTCTCGGCAGATCAGACGCGGGGCTCGCGCGCTCTGAGCCCGGGCTCGGCGGGCCCGTCAAGGCGCGCTCACCGAGCTGGTCGATGATGGAGAATGCCGTGACGAGGCGCGTGCGGATCGCCCTCAGCACGGGAGCGAGCGGCAGGTCATTGACGGCAGCGGCGCTTATCGCGGGCTCGCCCTCGTCGCGCAAGAGCTCGAGGCGCGTGATGACGAGCTTGCCGGCTTCGACCTCGAAGCGGATGCGCATCCGCGGATGACCCGGGAGCACGGCGTCCACGAGGACCGGTGTCCGGACCGCGAGGCCGTTGCGGAGTCGGTCGGAGCTGATGGGCTCGTCGGTCGGGAAGCGGTAGTGCGCGGTGAGGAGGTCGGTCACCGGGAGCGCTGTTGGTGCGTCTGTCTTGGACACTCGCGACTTCGACATCTAGAACCGGCACACTCGGTCGCTCGACACTGCGACGTTGCCACGGCTCCGGCACAGCCGAGGTTCTATCAGGGCTACTACGGCAACGCCGACCACGACATTTAGCCCGGCCAGACCTTGAGCCCGGCACGAGCTCGAGCGGCGCTCAGAGGAACGGCGCAGGGCCGCCGTCGGCCTCGGAGGGACCGAGCGTCGCGTGCTCGCGGATGACCGCCTCGACGGCGTCGGGGTCGTCCGGCGTCAGGAACGGTCGCACCCGCCGACCCAGATCGAGGATGAGGGCCACCTTCTTCGTCGGACGCCTCGGGTCGAGGCTCGCCCAGTACCGCGGATTGCCCGTTCCCCAGATACGCCACTTGCCGCTCAAGAGATCCATGTCGATGCGGCGCACGGACCGGATCGAGGAGTAGGCGATGTGCTTCGTGCCCCAAGGGAAGTAGTAGCCGCGGACGCGGATCTCGTCACCCGTGCACTCGATCCAGCGATCCCGGTACTCGACGGAGCCGCTCATCTTCACAGCCTGGCACGGGTTGGTGTGCTGGCGTGCACCTCAGCTCGTGTGCGCCGAAGGGCGTAGTCACCATAGGCTCGGACGACATGACGGACGATGTTCGAACTGCCGGGCGGAGCGTCGCCTCCGGGTCGCCCCTCGCCATCGGAATCGACTTCGGGACCGAGTCGGGAAGGGTGCTGATCCTCGACCTCGGGAGCGGCGAGGAGCTCGGGGTCGCAGAGGTCCGTTACGCGCACGGCGTCATCGAGGACGCGCTGCCGGGCTCGCGCGAGCCGCTCGGCTACGACTGGGCGCTCCAGCACCCGCTCGACTACGTGGAGGTCGTCGAGCGCGGCGTACCCGCCGTGCTTCGCTCGACGGGCGTCGACCCGGCGCGTGTCGTCGGGCTCGGCATCGACTTCACCTCGTGCACCGTCCTGCCGACGACCGCGGACGGCACGCCGCTGTGCACGATCGAGAAGTGGAGCGGGCGCCCCCACGCCTGGCCGAAGCTGTGGAAGCACCACGCTGCCCAGCCTTACGCGGATCGCCTCACGCAGGTCGCGATCGAGCGCGGGGAGCTCTTCATCGATCGCTACGGCGGACGGATCTCGTCGGAGTGGTACTTCCCGAAGCTGCTCCAGCTCTTCTACGAGGACCGTGAGGTCTATGACGCCGCGGACGCCTTCGTCGAGGCCGCTGACTGGATCGTCTGGCGCCTCACCGGGTCAAGCGTGCGCTCGAGCTGTGCAGCCGGCTACAAGGCCTTCTGGTCGCAGGAGGAAGGTCTTCCCCCGAAGGAGTACTTCCACGCGGCATACCCCGATCTCGTCGATCCCGGAGCGAAGCTCGGCTCGGACTTCGCCCCGCTCGGCACGCGCGCCGGCTTCGTTCGCGAGGAGGTCGCGCTGCGTCTCGGCCTGCCTCCTGAGGTCGCGGTCGCCGTGGGCAACGTGGACTCGTTCGTCTCGCTCCCGGGCGCGGGCGTCGAGCGCCCCGGCACGTTCGTCATGGTGGTCGGCACCTCGATCTGCGACATGGTGGTGCATCCCGACGAGATCCTGCTCCCCGGGATCACCGGCGTCGTGCGTGACGGCATCCTGCCCGGCCTCTACGGCTACGAAGCCGGCCAACCGGCCGTCGGCGACATGCTCGCCTGGTACGTCGACCGACTGCTCGGCGTGCCTGGCGACGACCGAGCGGACCGCTACGCAGAGCTCGAGGCCGCCGCGGGGACGCTGGCGCCCGGCTCGAGCGGGCTCGTCGCCCTGGACTGGTGGAACGGCAACCGCTCGGTGCTCGCCGATGCGGACCTCTCCGGTGCGATCGTCGGCCTGACGCTAGCGACCGCTCCCGAACAGATCTACCGGGCGCTGCTCGAGTCGATAGCGTTCGGCACGCGCCGGATCGTCGACAACTTCGACGGTCACGGTCTCGCCGTCGACCGGATCGTCGCCTGCGGCGGTGTAGCGGAGAAGAGCCCCGTGCTGATGCAGCTCCTCGCGGATGTCACCGGTCTGACCGTCGATGTCCCGAGCTCGCCACAGATCCCGGCCCGCGGCTCGGCGATGTTCGGCGCAGTCGCCGCCGGGCTTCGCCGCGGCGGCTTCGACGACATCGCCTCCGCCGTCGCGGCGCTGCGGCCCGCGACGGCTCGCTCGTACCGGCCCGACAGCGCCGCCGGGGTCGTCTACGGCGAGGTGTACGAGATCTATCGCGGCCTCCACGACGTCCTCGGACGGGACCACGTCGGCTGGATGCATGCGCTCAAGCTGATCAGCCACCGATCGGCCCCGCCGGCCGGCGCGTAGCCTCGACCGATGACGTCGCCGCAGCGCGTCGCCGCGTGACTCCACAGCATCGCAAGGCGAGTCGGACAGGAGAGCCGTGCTAGAAGAACTACGTCACGAGGTGCTCGATGCCAATCTCGCGCTTCCCGCCCGCCGGTTGGTGACCCTTACGTGGGGAAACGTGAGCGGCATCGATCCTGAGCGGGGTCTCGTCGTGATCAAGGCCAGCGGCGTCGCCTACTCCTCCATGACGGCGGCGGACATGGTGGTCGTCGACCTCGACGGCAAGGTCGTCGAGGGGTCACGGCCCTCCACCGACACCCCTACCCACCTCGCTCTCTACCGTGGCTTTCCCGAGCTCGGCGGTGTCGTGCACACCCACTCCACCTGGGCGACCGCCTGGGCCCAAGCCGAGCGCCCGATCCCGATCCTCGGGACCACCCACGCGGACCTCTCGCCGATCGCTGTCCCTCTCGCACGCGCGCTGACCGACGAAGAGGTGGAGGGCGAGTACGAAGCGAACACGGGAGCAGTCGTCATCGAGGCCTTGGGTACGCACTCGACCGACGAGGTCCCCGGCGTGCTCGTGCCGTCGCACGGTCCCTTCGTCTGGGGTCCCAGCCCCGCGGCTGCCGTCGAGAACGCCGTGACGCTCGAGGAGATCGCTCGCATGGCGCTGCTGACGGAGCTGCTCCGGCCCAACGGGCCGCCGCTCTCCAAAGCCGTGCGCCGCAGGCACTTCGAGCGCAAGCACGGGCCCGGCGCCTACTACGGTCAGCTTCCGTGACGACGACTCCGTGCCCCGGGTGCGGCCTGCTCCACGAGGTCTCCACCGAGCAGGTAGTCGTCGCTCGTGACGCGCGCCAGCAGCTAGGGGCCTACGTGGACGCCAAGGGGTGGCGTCGACTTCTCGTGGTCGCGGACGCCAACACGGCGGAGGCCCTCGGGGACGAGCTCGCGGCGGATCTCGCGGCCGCCGGGCACGAGGTCGCCACGCAGAGGTTCGCCGCACGTGAAGGGCTGCTCGCCGACGAGGACGCGGTGGGTGCGGTCCGTGACGCGCTCGCGGCGGCGCGGCCCGACGGCGTGCTTGCCGTCGGCTCGGGCGTCATCAACGACGTGACGCGCTATGCGACGTTCCTCGAAGGCCAGGGTTACGTCTGCGTGCCGACCGCTCCCTCGATGGACGGCTATGCCTCGAGCGTCGCGGCGATGCAGTTCGACGGCGTGAAGATCACCCTCCCCACGCACGCACCCCTCGCGGTCTTCGCCGACCCGGCCGTGCTCAGCGCCGCGCCGCCGGAGATGATCCGCTGGGGCTTCGGCGACCTGATCGGCAAGGCCGCCGCACGCTTCGACTGGGTGCTCGCGAGCGGTCTCTCGGACGAGCCGTTCTGCGAGATCGTCGAGGCCCGTGTTCTCGTCCCGCTCACTCGCTGCATCGAGGGTGTGGAGGAGCTTCTCGCCGCGGACGAGGAGGCCGTCGTGGCTCTCACCACCGGCCTGATCGAGTCCGGGCTCGCAATGGCGATGATGGGCAACTCGCGCCCTGCGAGCGGCTGCGAGCACCATGCCTCGCACTTCTGGGACCTGCTCGCGTACCGCGGGCTGCGAGAGCATGCGCCGCACGGGCTGCAGGTCGGCTACGCGACGCGCTTTGCCACGGCGGTGCAACGAGCGTCGCTCGACCGTCTCGGGGATCCGCTGCTCGTCCCGGCCGGTGGGGGAGGCGGCCCGGAGGAACAGAAGTGGTTCGGCGAGCAATACCTCGCCCTCGGGCCGGTCCGCGACGAGAAGCAGATGTGGTTCGCCCGCTACGGCGATGGATGGCCCGGCACGCCCGAAAAGGTCGCGGACCTCGCCCGGCGACTTGTGTCGGCGGCATCGATCTTCGATCGGGTGGGGCACGCGCTCGACCTCGCTGGCTTCCCGGCCGACGCCGGGTACCTCGGCGTCGACGAGGTGGCGTTGCGGGCTACCTTCCGGTACGCGAACCGCCTGCGGAGCCGGTTCACCGTGCTCGACCTGCTCGAGAGCCAGCTTCACCTCGACGACGTGCTCGACGAAGTGCTGCCCGTGGCCCTCGCCGCGAGCTGATCTGCTATTTACTCGGTACCGAGAAGGAGGCGTCACGATGGACTATCGACAGCTGGGGAGCTCGGGTCTTCGAGTCTCGAGCATCACGCTCGGCACGATGACCTTCGGCGATCGCGGGCCTGACGCGCCGACCGGCGGCTTGGGGGTCGACGAGGCCCGGGTCCTCGTGGACCAGGCACTCGAGGCCGGTGTCAACACGATCGACACGGCCGACGTCTACGCCGCCGGGCGGTCGGAGGAGATCGTCGGCGAGGTCCTCGAGGGCCCCCGCCGCGACGAGGTGGTGCTGGCGACCAAGGTGCGGTTCCCGATGGGTTCCGGGCCGAACGACGCCGGGCTCTCGCGTGGCTACGTGATCCGGGCGTGCGAGGCCAGCCTCCGGCGTCTGCGCACCGACTACATCGACCTCTACCAGGTGCACGAGCGCGATGGCATGACCCCGACCGAGGAGACCCTCGACGCGCTCGACACGCTCGTCCACGAAGGCAAGGTCCGCTACATCGGCTGCTCGAACTTTTCGGCGTGGCACCTGATGGGCGCGCTCGCCGTGTCGGACCGGCTCGGTCTCGAGCGTTACGTGAGCCAGCAGATCTACTACTCGTTGCTCCACCGCGAGGCCGAGTACGAGCTGGTGCCGCTCTCCATCGACCACGGGATCGGCGTGCTCGTGTGGAGCCCGCTGGCGGGCGGCCTCTTGAGCGGGAAGTACCGACGCGGCCAGGCGCCGCCCGCGGGGGCTCGTCATGCGACGGAGTGGAAGGAGCCGCCGATCTACGACGAGAAGCAGATGTACGACATCGTCGACGTGCTCGTCGACGTGGCCGAGGAGCACGGCCACTCGCCCGCCCAGACGGCGCTGGCCTACCTGCTCGGCAAGCCCGCGGTCACCTCGGTCATCGTGGGTGCGCGCAAGCCCGAGCAGCTCGCCGACAACCTCGGGTCGTCCGAGTGGCAGCTCGACCCGACTGCTCGTGCCCGGCTCGACGAGGCGAGCGCCCTGCGGTTGATCTACCCCTACTGGCACCAGGCCAACACCGCCAGCGACCGTCTGAGCGCCGGGGATCGGTCGCTGCTCGGCACGGGACCTAGCAAGCCTGACTGATCCCGGACCCCACCGAGTAGTGGTCGGCCCGGTCCGCCTCGTCGGCATCGACGGCGACGACACCTTGTGGCGGTGCCAGGATCTGTTCGACGAGGCCGAGGGGGCCTTCTGCGAGCTCGTCGCCCCGTGGGCTTCGCCGGCAGAGCTCGGCGAAGCCCTCGCGCTGCGGGAGTCGGCCAACCGGCCGCTGTTCGGCTACGGCATCAAAGGCTTCACCATCAGCGCCGTCGAAGTCGCCGTCGACCTGAGCCGAGGCGACGTGCCGGCGCGCACGGTCCAGGCGATCCTCGACGTCGGACGCGCCCTCTTGGAGCATCCCGTCGAGGTGCTCCCAGATGCCGAGACAGCCGTGGCCGCGCTCGCGAGAACCCACAAGGTCGTGCTCGTCACCAAGGGCGACCTCGTCGATCAGCAGCGCAAGCTCCGCCTGAGCGGGCTGGGGAAGCATTTCGCACACGTCGAGATCGTGAGCGAGAAGGACCCAGCGACCTACGAGGAGCTGCTGGTGACGCTCGAGTGCCCGGCCGAGCAGTTCGTGATGATCGGCAACAGCGAACGATCCGACGTCGAGCCGGTACTCGCGATCGGTGCGTGGGCGGTGCACGTGCCCTACCACACGACGTGGCGCAGCGAGCTGGTCGGCGAGCCCTCGCTCGGCCATCCGCGCCGGCGGGCCGTCGCGAGCCTGGCGGAGATCCCGGCGCTGCTCGAGAGTTGAACTCAGACTCGCGTCGGCGTCGCGCCGCGCCGGACGGCGAGACCGGCGAGGACCTCGAGCACGACGCGATGCGCGTTGTTCACGGTGAGCTCGGCCCAGTCGTACGCGGGGGCCACCTCGACGACGTCGAGCGCCACGAGCGGGACCTCGATCGCCAGGCGCCGTACGGCGCGCAGCAGGTCGACTGGAGCGAGACCGCCCGGCTCCGGCGTGCCGGTACCCGGCGCGAACCCGGGGTCGAGCACGTCGATGTCGACCGAGAGGTAGACGGCGTCGCAGCCGTCCATCGCCTCGGCGACCGCGTCGTCGATCACCGCGTCGAGCCCGCGCTCCCAGACCTCGTGCATGAGGTGATAGCGCATCTGCTGCTCGCGCATCCACGCGAAGGTCTCCGCAGGAGGCCAGTACCCCCGTAGGCCGACCTGGACGAAGTTGCGCCCGAGCACCGCCCCGGACTCGATGAGGCGCCGCATCGGCGTGCCGTGGCTCGCGAGGTTGCCGTCGATGACGTCCGCGGTGTCCGCGTGCGCGTCGAAGTGGACGACGCCGATCCGGCCCCAGCCTCGTGCCGTAGCGACCGCCGTAGCCGAGGGCCAGGTGATGGAGTGGTCACCGCCGAGGACCACGGGGAAAATGGCGCGATCGGCCACCTCTGACACGCGGGCGCGAATGGCTGCGTGCGCGGCCTCGACCATGCCATGTGGGCAGATCGCGTCGCCGTAGTCGACGACCTCTAGCTCGTCGAAGATCTCGATGCCGAGGTCGAGGTGGAAGGTCCCGGGCCCGTACGCGAGCGCTCGCAGCGCCCGCGGTCCAAAGCGTGCCCCGGGGCGGTTGGTCGTGGAGTCGTCCCAGGGAGCGCCGACCACCGCGACCGCGGGCTGCCAGCGGTCGAGCTCCGCGGGCTCGGTGAGCAGCGGTCGCCCGGCGAACGTGGCGAGACCTTGGAAGGACGGCCCGTCCAGCTGGGCGCGAAGCCCCGGTGGTAGGTCGCGATCGGGATGCTCGGGCTGCTCGGTCACTTGGCTCGCTGGCTCACTTGGCTCGCTGGCTCACTCGGCTCGCTTGGTCATTCGGCTCGCTTGGTCATTCGGTCATAGTGTCGAGGATGACGTCGATGTCAGCTTCGGTGGTGGTGGGGTTGACGACGGCGAAGCGGCCGACGGTCTCGCCGTCCACCGTAGACGGGGTGACGAATGCCACCTCCTCGAGCCGCAGCCGCTCGGACCATTCGAGGTAGCGCTGCCTCGTCCACCCCGCGCGCCGGAAGCAGACGACGGAGAGGTCGGGCCAGACGACGAGCTCGAAGCCCGGCCGCTCGCTCACCGACCTCGCGGCGTGGCGAGCGACCTCGAGCGTACGCTCGACCGACGCCGCGTAGCGATCGGTGCCATAGGACGCGAGCGAGAACCAGAACGGCAGGCCCCGCGCCCGGCGCGTGAGCTGTATGGCGTAGTCCGAGGGATTCCAGTCGGAGCCGGACTGGAGGACCTCGAGATAGCCGGCGTGCTGGGTATGGGCGCGCCGGGCGAGCTCCGGGTCGCGATACAAAAGCGCCGCGCAGTCGAACGGGGCGAACAGCCACTTGTGGGGGTCGACGCAGAGCGAGTCCGCTCTCTCGATCCCTTCGAAGAGTCCCCGGGCGCTCGGAGCTGCGAGCGCCGCGGCACCGTAGGCGCCGTCGACATGGAGCCAGATCTCGAGATCGCTCGCGGCGTCCGCGACCGAGGCGATGTCGTCCACGATGCCGAGATTGGTCGTGCCGGCGGTGGCGACGACTGCGAAGACGCGGTGCCGTCCGTCGCTCTCGACTTCGGCGACGACCCGCCGCACCGCTTCGCCGGTGAGGCGCCGGTCCGGTCCCACCTCGGCGACGACACGGTCGACGTCCATGACGCCAGCGGCGCTGGCGAGTGACGAATGGGCCTCGGGGCTCACCACGATCGCCCATCGGGGATCTGGCCGCGCGCCCTCCGGGCGGCCGACACTCGAGAGCTCCGGTGCGGTCGCCGGAGCCGACGAGCCCGGCGCGCGTCGCCGCGCCGCGTCGCGAGCGGCCACGAGGGCCGAAAGATTGGCGATCGTGCCACCCTGCACGAAGACGCCTCCGGCGCCGCTCGGAAGGCCGGCGAGGTCGGCTATCCACCGCAATGCCTGGTTCTCCGCAAAGACCGCGCCCGCTCCCTCGAGCCAGCTGCCGCCGTAGATGGACGACGCGCCGACGACGAGGTCGAACAGCATCGACAGCTCGGTTGGCGCGCACGGGATGAAGGAGAGGTTGCGCGGGTGATCAGTCGATATGCAGGCGGGAGCGAGCACCTCGGAGAAGAGCCGGAGGGCCGCTGCGCCGCCGATCCCGCCCGGTGTGATCGTCTGTCCAGCCGAGGTCTCGAGCTCGGCGGCCGAGCGGGGACCGTCGAGGGGGACCGGGTCCAGCCGCACCCGATCCCGGGCGTAGTCGAGCACGTCACCAGCCAGTCGCTCGACCTCCGCGCTCCAACCGTGCACGTTGCTTCCTCGATCTGGCCTACTACCGACGGCTGCACACCTGCTGTTCGGCGCCGTATCTACTGCAGAACAGCCCAGCGGGATCACGTGACGCTTCGTCGTTTATGCGACCCCGCGTGACATGACGCTTTCTCACGGCCCGCGGTCAGTACACTGCGGGCCGGACGCTTGCCGTGTCCCGATCGATCGCCGTCCGAACACCCTAGGGCGGGGTGGCGAGGATTGTGCGAACGCGCCTGTGGCGCCGAAGGGACGGTTACACAGTGCCGGCAATGATGGATGTGGACGGGTCGCTGGCACGTGACCCATCCGAGGATCCGGTGGCTTGCGCCGACGAGATCCTGCGTGAAGCGACCCTACCGGGCGCTCCTCGCCGCCCGATCGAGGGGGCGAAGGACGTGCCGCGCAGCCAGCAGGTGGTCACCGCGCTGCTCGTCTTCGGGCCGTTCGTCGGTCTCGCCATCGCGTTGCCCCTGCTCTGGGGCAGCTTCGTGAACCTCACGGACATCGTCATGGGCATGGTGCTCTACGTCGTGCCCTGCGTCGGGCTCACGGTCGGCTACCACCGGCTGTTCACCCACAGGAGCTTCACCGCCAACCGACCGCTGCGGATCGCCCTCGCCATCGCCGGTTCCCTCGGCGTAGAAGGGTCGGTGACCGACTGGGTCGCCACACATCGCCGCCACCACCGCTACAGCGACATGGAGGGCGACCCCCACTCGCCGCATCGCTACGGCGAGAGCGCCGAGTCCCTGCTACGCGGTCTCGTGTTCGCCCACGTTGGGTGGCTGTTCCTCACCGACGCGACCTCCGTTGAGCGCTACGCGCCGGACATGCTCGCCGACAGCGACCTCCGCAGGATCGGGCGGTGGTTCCCGGCGCTCGCGATCGGGTCCCTGGCCCTGCCCTTCGCGCTCGGCTACGCCCTCTCGGGCACGCTGGCCGGCGCGTTCTCGGCCTTCGTCTGGGCCGGTCTGCTCCGCATGGCATTGCTCCACCACGTCACGTGGAGCGTGAACTCGGTCTGCCACACCTTCGGCCGGCGCCGCTTCGACACGAAGGACAAGAGCAGGGACGTGGCGGTGCTCGCCGTGCTCTCCCTCGGCGAGTCCTGGCACAACGGGCACCACGCGCACCCCTCGTGGGCGCGCCACGGTGCTGAGAAGGGCCAGCTCGACATCTCGGCCGAGGTGATCAGGCTGTTCGAACGTCTGGGCTGGGCCACGCGAGTGCGGTGGCCGTCCGCGCCCGGCGCCGCCCGCACCCCGATCGAGGCGCCCGAGCGGGAGAGCATCTCCTAGGAGGATCATGGAAAAGGGCGACACCGTCACGGATTTCTCGCTCAGCGACGAGCGAGGAATCACTCGCTCCCTCTCGGAGCTGCTCGGCGCCGGGCCCGTGGTCCTCTACTTCTACCCCGCGGCGATGACCAAGGGCTGCACCGTCGAGAGCTGCCACTTCCGTGACCTCGGCGCCGAGTTCGCCGCGCTCGGCGCCCAGCGGGTCGGCATCAGCGCCGACACCGTCGACACACAGCACCGCTTCTCCGAGATGCACGCTTTCGACTTCCCGCTCCTGTCCGACCCCAACGGCGTAGTCGCGAAGATGTTCGGCGTGAAGCGGAACTTCGGACCTCTTCCGGTGAAGCGCTGGACCTTCGTCATCGACACCGACGCCAAGGTGCTCGAGGTGATCAAGAGCGAGACGCGCATGGGCTTGCACGCGGACCGAGCGCTCGAGGTGCTCCGGGAGCGCGCCCCGCGCAGCTGAGCAGGGGTGGCCGGCGAGGGCCGGGACCTGGCTAACCTCGCCGTCGTGGCGAGGTCCAGGCTCCTCGTTGACATCACGCCCTTGCGGAAGTTCCCGCAGTTCCGGCTGTTGTGGTCCGGGTTCCTCGTCAGCTCGCTGGGCAACCAGATCACGGTCGTCGCCGTGCCCTACCAGATCTACCGGCTGACGCACTCCTCGCTCGACGTGGGGTTCGTGAGCCTCGTGCAGATCGGCCCCTTGCTGGTCGGCTCCCTCGTCGGCGGCCCGATCGCCGACTCGTTCGACCGTCGCCGGCTCCTCATGGTCACCCAGGTTCTCCTCGCCTCGACGAGCCTCGGGCTCGCGCTCAACGCCGGATCGCGCCAGCCGTCGCTCTGGCCGTTGTTCGTGTGCAGTGGACTGCAGGCGGGCTTCTCGGGCGTCGACAGCCCGACGAGGTCCGCGCTCGTCGTCAACGTCGTCGACCGCGGCTCGATCGTGAGCGCCAACGCGCTCTGGCAGGTGCTGTTCCAGTTCGGCCAGATCGGGGGGCCGGCGATCGCTGGGCTGCTGCTCGGGCGTTTCGGTGTGGGTCCCGTCTACTGGATCGACCTCGCGACCTTCGGCGCGTCGCTGCTCAGCGTCTCGCGGATGAAGACCGTCCGTACCGTGCGGCCGGCGGGGGGGAGGGAGCTCGGCTTCGGCGCGATGGTGGGCGGCCTGCGTTACCTGCGCGGCCATCAGGTCCTCCAGGCGATCTTCCTCGTCGACTTGAACGCGATGGTCTTCGGCATGCCCCGAGCGCTCTTCCCGGCGCTCGGCCTGACGCACTTCCACGGGGGCGCCAACACCGTCGGCCTGCTCTACGCCGCGCCCGGGGCCGGCGCGCTCGCCGGCGCGCTGCTCACGGGCTGGGTGGCGCGGGTGCGTCGCCAAGGCCGCGCCGTGCTCCTCGCGGTCCTCTCCTGGGGTATCGCGATCGCGCTGTTCGGCCTGGTGCCCTATCTGGCACTCGGGCTCGTCCTCCTCGGTGTGGCCGGTGCCTCCGACGTCGTCTCCGCGGTGTTCCGAGCGACCATCCTTCAGCTCGAGACGCCTCGAGAGCTGCTCGGTCGGCTCCAGGCCGTCCAGACCGCGGTCGTCACCGGCGGCCCGCGCCTCGGCGACCTCGAGGCGGGAGTTGTCGCGTCCCTCGCCGGCACCGAGGTGTCGGTTGTCTCGGGCGGCCTGCTCTGCGTGCTCGGGGTCCTCGTGCTCGCGCGGCGGCTGCCGAGCTTCCGGCGACTTCAGCTGCAGGCAACGTCGGTCGGCGACGCGCCGCCCGGTGCCGAGGGTGTGGAAGGGTAGGGACGTGCAAGATGGCCCCATGCAGATCGGCGTCGTCGGCGGGACGGGTCCGGCCGGGCGCGCGCTCGCGTCGCGTCTCGCAGCCGGTGGCGCGGAGGTCCTCCTCGGCTCGCGATCCGCGGAGCGGGGCGAGGAGATCGCCGCAGAGCTGCGCCACAAGTGGCCGGACCGCAAGCTCGAGCTCGTCGGCGTGGCCAACGAGACCGCTGCCTCAGCCGGGGTCGTCGTGCTCGCGACGCCCTTCGAGGCCGCGGCGGAGACGGTCCTCGACCTCGCCGAGGCGCTCTCGGGCAAGGTCGTCATCTCGATGGTCAACGCCCTCGTCCGCGTCGGCGGCGAGCTCCAGGCTTTGTTGCCGGCGCGGGGGTCCGTCGCCGCGATGCTGCAGGCAGCGTTGCCCGAGTCGGCGGTCACGGCAGCGTTCCAGCACCTGCCGGCACGCGCGCTCGCCGCGATCGACCGCGAGCTGCGGGCCGACGTGCTCGTCTGCGCGGACACCCCCGATGGCCTCGCGGCCACGGTGGCGGTCGTCGAGGTCATGCCGGGGCTGCGCGCGGTGCACGCCGGCTCGCTGGCATCCGCCGGAGCGGTCGAAGCGCTCGCGGCCGTCCTCGTGAATGTCAACGTCAGCTACCGGTCGCACGTCGCCGTGCAGCTCACAGGCCTACGCGAGCGGGGCGCCTGACGGTCATGACCGTGCATCTGTACGACACCGCTCGCCGCGAGGTCGTCCCATTCGAGCCAGGCCACATCGTGCGGATGTACACGTGCGGGATCACCCCGTACGACTCGGCGCACCTCGGCCACGCTGCTACGTACCTCGCCTACGACATCCTCCAGCGTCGGCTGCGCGACCTCGGACACGAGACCCGCTGCGTCCGCAACGTCACGGACGTCGATGACGACATCCTGCGCAAGGCACGCGAGCTGGGAGTCCACTACCTGGACCTCGCAGCGGAGGAGATCGCCCGCTTCGACGAGCAGATGTCCGCGCTCGGCCTCATCGCGCCCTACCGCGAGCCGCGCGCGACTTCCGCTATCCCGGACATCCTCGGCTTCATCGGCATGGTGCTCGACTCCGGCCACGCCTACCAGGCCGCCGGGGCCGTCTACTTCTCCGTGTCGTCGTTCGAACGTTTCGGTCAGGTGAGTCACCTCTCGCGAGCCGAGATGCTCGCCCTCGCGCGAGACCGCGGTGGCAATCCCGACGACCCGGCGAAGCGTGACGCGCTCGACTTCGTCCTGTGGCAGCCCTCGCTCCCGGACGAGCCGGCGTGGGAATCGCTGTGGGGCCCCGGCCGCCCGGGTTGGCACATCGAGTGCTCGGCGCTCGCGATGCGCGAGCTCGGCCTTCCACTCGACTTGCACGGCGGCGGCTCGGACCTGATCTTTCCCCACCACGAGTGCGAGGCGGCGCAGTCGGAGTCGGCGACGGGGGAGCGTTTCGTCCGCCACTGGATGCACGTCGGGATGGTCTGTCTCGACGGCGAGAAGATGTCGAAGTCCCTCGGCAACCTCGTGTTCGTCGGGGACCTGCTGAAGGAGCACGAGCCGGCGGCGATCCGCCTGGCAATCCTCTCCCAGCACTACCGGCAGAGCTGGGAGTGGCACGCCGGGCTCCTCGACGAGGCGGAGGCGCGGGTCGTCCGCTGGCGAGCGGCCGGGTCGGGAGACGGGGCGATGGCCGAGGTCCGGGAGCGCCTGGACGACGATCTCGACACGCCGGGGGCGCTACGAGCTGTCGACGCGGCCGCCGCGGCGGGCGTCGGCGTGGCGAGGACTGCGGGATCGCTGCTCGGCGTCGAGCTGTAGCGTCGGGCCCGCCCTCGATGCCAAGCGGTCCCGAGAGGCGTCCGGGGCAGCCGATAGGCTGATCCAACCCGCCGCCGGTCGGCGGCCGACGACCTAGGAGCCCCGGGACCCGTTGTCCGAGCCACTGTCATCAGCCAACGCCGACGGGACCGGGATCGCCGTCGAGCTTCCCGACGGGTCGACCCGCGTCCTTCCAAGCGGTGCCACGGGCGCCGATCTCGCCGCGTCGATCGGCCGGCGCCTAGCACGGGACGCCGTCGTCATCGAGGTCGACGGCCGCCTCGTCGACCTTTCGCTCCCGCTGCGGGACGGGGCGCACGTGCGCGTCGTCGTGGCGGCGAGCGACGACGGCCGCCATGTGCTTCGCCACTCGACTGCGCACGTGCTCGCCCAGGCGGTGCTGTCGCTCTGGCCCGGGGCGCGCTTCGCGATCGGCCCTCCCATCGCCGACGGCTTCTACTACGACTTCGAGCTCCCCGGTGGCGCGCACTTCAGCGACGCCGACCTGCCCCGCATCGAGCAGCGCATGCGAGAGATCGTGTCCGAGGACCAGCCCTTTGCCCGCGAGGAGCACACGGTGGTCGAGGGATTGGAGCTCTTCGCCGACCAGCCGTTCAAGCGGGAGATCATCGAAGGTGTCGGGGCGGCCGCCTCCGGCACCCCGGTCGACCCCGAGCTGGTTGCAGAAGCGGGCCCCGCCGGGGTGCCGGTCCCAGTGGACGGCACGGTCGCGGACCCTCAAGGTGCTGAGGAGCTCGCCGGCGTCGTCACGACCTATCGCAACAGCGCCGACTTCGTCGACCTCTGCCGGGGGCCGCACGTGCTGTCGACGAGCGTGCTCGGCCACTTCAAGCTGATGCGCGTCGCCGGCGCCTACTGGCGCGGCGACGAGCACAAGCCGCAGCTCCAACGGATCTATGGCACGGCCTGGGAGAGCGCCGAAGCCCTCGCGACTCATCTGCATCGCCTCGACGAGGCGGACAAGCGCGACCATCGCAAGCTCGGCGCGGAGCTCGACCTGTTCTCGTTCCCGGAGGAGATCGGCTCGGGGCTCGCGGTGTTCCACCCGAAGGGCGGACTCATCCGCCGCCTCATGGAGGACTACTCACGCCGCCGCCACGTCGAGGCGGGATACGAGTTCGTCAACACTCCGCACATCACGAAGTCCGAGCTGTTCGAGACCTCCGGCCACCTTGACTGGTTCGAGGACGGGATGTTCCCTCCCATGGAGCTCGACGGCGGGCAGCAGTACTACCTGAAGCCGATGAACTGCCCGTTCCACATCCTCATCTTCAAGAGCCGCCAGCGCTCCTACCGGGAGCTGCCGATCCGGCTGTTCGAGTTCGGGACGGTCTACCGCTACGAGAAGTCAGGGGTCGTCCACGGCCTGACGCGCCTACGTGGCCTCACGATGGACGACTCGCACATCTTCTGCAGCCGCGAGCAGATGGCCGGCGAGCTCGACTCGCTGCTTACCTTCGTCCTCGAGGTGCTCCGCGACTTCGGTCTGGACGACTTCTACCTCGAGCTCTCGACGCGTCCCGAGGGAAAGGCCGTCGGCACAGACGCCGAGTGGGAGGAGGCGACCGAGACGCTGCGCGCCACGGCTCTCTCCAAGGGCCTCGACCTCGTCCTCGACGACGGGGGTGGCGCCTTCTATGGTCCGAAGATCTCCGTCCAGGCCCGTGACGCGATCGGTCGGACCTGGCAGATGTCGACGATCCAGCTGGACTTCCAGTTCCCCCAGCGGTTCGACCTCACCTACGTCGGCGCGGACAACGAGCGGCACCGCCCGATCATGATCCACCGAGCGCTGTTCGGCTCGGTGGAACGGTTCTTCGCCGTGCTGCTCGAGCACTACGCCGGAGCGTTCCCGACCTGGCTCTCGCCCGTGCAGGCCCGTGTGCTGCCCGTGCGCGACAGCCACGACGGGTTGGCGGCCGAGGTGGTCGCATCGCTCGTCGGAGCCGGCGTGCGGGCGGACACCGAGGATGCCTCGGAGCCCCTCGGTGCGCGCATCCGGCGCGGCAAGCTCGACAAGATCCCGTACCTGCTCGTCGTCGGCGACGACGACGTGGCGTCGGGCACCGTCGGGGTCAACGCACGGGGCTCGGACGCTCCCGAGCGCGGCGTGCCGGTCGACGACGTCGTCCTGAGGATCGCCGCGGAGGCCGCGGGACCGTCGCGTCGGGCCGGGACCCCGGCGAGCCGGGACTGAGCCGATGAGCTTCGACCATCTCTGGGCCGGCTGGCGCTCGAGCTACGTGACGTCGGTGTCAAGCTCGGCCGCAGAGGCATCGCCGGACGGTGACGGGCCCGACGGTGTCGCAGGAGCTGCGGGCGACACCGGAGCCGCGACCGTCGACGACGGAGTGACCGGTGCTCAAGGCCTCGGAGCGCTCGAGGGCAGCGGCCAGGAGAGCTGCATCTTCTGCAAGATCTTCGCGTCTGACGCCCCGGATCGGGAGCGGCACGTCATATGGGAGAGCCCGCTCGCGGTCGTCGTGTTGAACGCTTACCCCTATGCCAGCGGCCACGTTCTCGTGATGCCGCGGCGCCACGTCGCCGACCTGGGCGACCTCGATGCCGACGAGTCCGTCGAGCTCTGGGAGACCACCCGCCGTTCGGTCGCGGCCATTAAGCGGGCCTACTCGCCCGACGGGCTCAACCTCGGGGCCAATCTCGGCCGCGCGGCCGGGGCCGGCATCCCCGGCCACGTGCATCTCCACGTGCTTCCGCGCTGGGTCGGCGATACCAACTTCATGACGACGGTCGCCTCGACGAGGGTGCTTCCCGAGCCTCTCCCTGACTCATGGGAGAAGCTGCGATCCGCGTGGCCGACGTGAGCGTTCTCGAGTCCGGCGTTCGAGGACGCGCAGGCGACGCGCAGGACTCGGCGACTCGAGGTCGATGAGCGCCGCACCCGAGATCGGAAGGCTCGCGTTCGCCTCCTATCTCGACGTCGTGGGCGAGGAAGCCGAGCGGCTCTCGGACGTCGGCTCGTCCGGGCTCGCACCTTCGGTTCCGACCTGCCCCGATTGGACGGTCGCCGATCTCATCGCGCATGTCGCGGACGTATATCGACACTGGTCCGCGCAGCTCGAGGCGGCCGAGCCCGAAGAAGCCGCGGAAGTGACGGATAGCCCGCCTTCGGACGATGTGCTCGCCACGCTCGACCACGAGGCGGCGCACCTCCTCCGGGCGCTGGAGCGCGCCGGGCCCGACTCGCCCTGCTGGAACTGGTCCGGCTCCGATCTCGTCTCGGGATGGGTCGCCCGGCGGATGGCGCACGAGACCGCGGTGCATCGCTTCGACGGCGAGCGCGCGTATGGCCGCGGCACTCCCGTCGAGACCGAGCTGGCCGTCGACGGCGTCGACGAACGCATCGAGGTGCATCTTGTCGTCGACGTCGTCGAGACGCCGTCGGCGTCGCTCGGGGGTTCGCTGTGCATGGTGTGCACCGACGCGGATGCCGCCTGGGTCCTCGACGTCGCCGACGGCCGGGTCCGCTGGCGGAGGGGGCGGGGCCCGGCAGACGTGGTCCTCGTCGGCACCGCCTCCGAACTGCTGCTGTTCAGCTGGAACCGGGTCGAGCTCGACGTGCTGGAGGTGACCGGGCGCCGCGAGGTGGCCGCGGCCTGGCGCACCCTTCCGAGCTGACGGCGTGATAGCTGCACCGCCGGACCACCGGAGGCCGTCGTGAGCAGCTCTGGTAGCCTCGACCTAGCCGGACCGAGGGAGGTTCAATGATTGACGGCCGGCGCGGTCGGCGAGCGAGTGCGCAGCTCGGAGGCGAGGCCGCCCCGGCGCGCCTCGGACTTGGCGGCCGCCTCGTGCGTCTCGGGGTCTCGGCCGATGTCGTGACGGCCGCCGGTGTGCTCCTCGCCGCGGTCAACGCGGTGATGATCGGCATGGGCGAGCTCTACGTCGCCTGTGGGCTGCTCATCGCCGGCGGTCTCATGGACACCCTCGACGGCGTCGTCGCCAAGGCCGCCGGTACCGCGTCGCCGCGCGGCGCTTTTCTCGACTCGGTGGCCGACCGGGTGGCCGACGCCCTGCTGTTCGGCGGGCTCACCTGGTACCTCGCGTCCGGTCCCCATCCGCGCAACGCCTTGTTGCCCGTCGCGATCCTTGCGGTGGGCAACGTGATCTCCTACGAGCGGGCAAAGGCGGAATCGCTCGGCTTCAGCGGCAAGGGCGGCCTCATGGAGCGCGCCGAGCGACTCATCGTCTTCGGCCTCGCGATGCTCGTCCATGTCGTCATGATCCCGATCCTCTGGGTCCTGCTCGTTCTCACCACGGGCACTGCCATCGGCCGCTTCGTGCGCATCTGGCGCCAGGCGAGCGGCACCGCACCGCATCGCAGGCAAGTGGTCGCCGCCACGTGGCGACGCGGCCGCGTCGAGTCTCGCTGGCGTCAGCTGCGTGAGACGGGCAACGCGGTGCCCGGGAGGCTGTCAGGTGCCCCCGGCGCGCGCTGGCGCAACCGCCGCAGCACGTCCACGCTGTCGACCCGGCTGCGCCGGGTGCTGAGCGCCGAGGGCGCGAGCGGGAGCCGTCGGCGTCCAGCCTCAGGGCCGACAAGAGCGACCAGAGCCCTGCGCCGCCGCATCGACGACGGTCGGCCGCGCTGAGCACCGAGCTCGTAGACCGGTCTCCGGGGGAGGCCGGGCGAGACCGCCGCGCCTACGTCAGGTACCGCTCGGTCGCCCAAGCGCTGCGCCTCATCCCGAGACCGCTCGGCGGCGCCGCTGCGGCGCTCGTCGCGCGGGCAGCGGCCCGTCGCTCGCCCGAGCGCCGGGAGATCGTCGCCCGGAACCTTCGGCGAGTCGTCGGCCCCGGCGTGAGCGAGGACGATCTCGACCGGCTCGTGCGCCGCGCATTCGTCTCCTACGGGCGCTACTGGGCCGACGCCGCGACGCTCGATCCCGACGAGCCGGGACTGCTCGAGAAGAGTTTCGTCGTCGAAGGTGTCGAGCACCTGCTCGCGGCGCACGAGGCAGGTCGTGGCGCTGTGGTCGCGCTGCCGCACCTCGGCTGCTGGGAGGTGGGTGCGGTGTGGGCGGATCGGCAGGGGTTCCCGCTGACCACGGTGGCCGAGCCGATCCAGCCGCCCGAGCTCTTCGAGTGGCTCGTGAAAGAGCGAGAGAAGCTCGGCCTGCGGGTGCTGCCACTCGGTGCCCACGCGGCCAACGAGCTGCTCGCGACGTTGCGACGCGGCGGTTTCATCGCCCTGCTCGCGGATCGTGACATCGTCGGTGACGGCGTCGACGTGGAGCTGTTCGGCGAGCGGACGCGGATGCCCGGCGGCCCGGCGGCACTAGCGCTTCGTAGCGGGGCGCCGCTGATCGCGTGTGCCATCTACATGCGCCCTCGCGGCAGCCATCTACTCGCCGTGCGCCCGCCGATCGAGGCCGTGCGCACGGGCCGGCTCCGCGAGGATGTCGCACGCATGACTCAGGAGCTAGCTCGCGAGCTCGAGGTCCTGGTGCGCGCGGCACCCGAGCAGTGGCACGTCTTCCAGCCGAACTGGCCTGCGGACATCGCGCCCGCACGAGCCTGAAGCGACCCTCCGGCCGTGCGTGTCGCGCTCGTATGCCCCTACAGCCTCTCGAGGCGCGGGGGAGTGCAGGGCCAGGTGGTCGGTCTCGCAGCCGCGCTCACCCGCTCCGGCCACGATGTGCTCGTGGTCGCGCCGCTCGACCCCCCACGCTCGAGATCGCGTGTCGCTACCCGATCGGCCGGGAGCGCCGGCACGCCAGGTCGCGATCGACCGCCCGGCCTGTCGGAGGAAGTGGGCTTCGTGGCTGCCGGGCGCTCGCTGCGCATCCCCGTGAACGGCTCGCAGGCACCCATCGCGCTCGGCCCCCGCTCGACGTGGCGAGCAGTGCGGACGCTGCGCTCGTGGCGGCCAGATGTCATCCATGTCCACGAGCCGTTCGTCCCGGGCGTCGCCTGGACGGCGCTGCTGACGCGGATCGCTCCCGTCGTCGGGACCTTCCACCGGTCCGGCAGTGGGGCGTTGTATCGCGCGACGCGGCCCTTGGCTCGGATCGGCTGGTCGCGTCTCGACGACGCGGTCGCCGTCTCGGCTGCGGCGCGTGCCACGCTGACCGAGGTCGTGGGGGACCGGGCCGCGCGCTGCGAGCTCGTCCCGAACGGCGTCGACCTGGACCGGTTCGAGCGCGCCGAGCCGTGGCCGAGCGATCGGCCTACCCTCGCGTTCCTCGGTCGTCACGAGTCGCGCAAGGGCCTCGCCGTGTTGCTCGAGGCTTTTACGGGCATCGGTCGTGACATCGGACTCTGGGTGATCGGAACGGGGCCGGAGACCGCATCGCTTCGTAGTCGCTTCGGCGCGGACGAGCGGATCGAGTGGTGCGGCTCGCTTGGCGACGACGACGTGGCACGTCGCCTAGCTGGCGCCGAGATCTACGTGGCTCCGTCCATCGGAGGCGAGTCCTTCGGTGTCGTGCTCCTCGAGGCCATGGCGGCGTCGACCGCGGTCGTCGCGTCCGACATCGAGGGCTACCGCCTCGCCGCCGGCGACGCCGCGCAGCTCGTGACGCCTGGCGACCCTTCGGCGCTCTCGGCCGCGCTCTCACTCCTGCTCGACGACCCCGAGCGCCGGTCGTCGCTCGTGACGGCCGGGCGGGTGCGTGCGCGGGAGCTGTCGGTGGGGCTCATGGCGGCTCGCTACCTCGCGCGCTACGAGCGACTCATCAGCGCCTGATCGCGCCCTCGCGACGCCGAGTCGAGGCCCCCCGGCGAAACCACAGCCCCGGACCTCCTAGACTCGACGCCAATGGCGCAGACATCTCGCAGCCGCAGTGGTCGGGGCCCGCAGCGGTCGGGCCCGTCCGGAGGCGGGCGAGGGACCCAGAATCGCGGCGGCCAGAGCGGTGCTGGCCAGAGCGGTGCTGGCCAGAGCGGTGCCGGCCAGAGGGCTGGCGGCCAGGGCCGTGCGGCGCAGTCCAACTCGGCCGCCGCCCGTAGCGGCCAAGCGGGGAGCGGACAGCAAGGCGCGCGAGACGCGCGTCGCTCGGCGCAGCGTCCTGGCGCCCCGAGCGCGCCCGGTCGTCAGGGCGTCGTCCTGGCAGCGGGCGGCCGCCCCGGCGGTTCCGCCGTCGTGGCCGAAACCTCCGGAGCCGTGGCGCTCGCCAGGCTCCTCGCGGCTCTTCCGGTGCTGGTGGCACTCGTCGGTCTCGTCCTCATCGTTACCGGCACGGTCGTCGTCGGTGCGATCCTGCTCGTCGTCGGAGCGGGCGTGACGGTGGCGGGTCGCCTCGTCGGTTCGCCCGCTCGCCTCGCGGCCCGTATCGGCGGCCGTCCGGTAGACCAGGTCGCCGACGCCCGACTGGTCAACCTCGCCGAGGGGCTCGGCGTGGCTCTCGGTGTCCCGCTTCCCGAGCTGCGCGTGCTCGCGGATCCGGCGCCCAACGCGATCGTGCTCGGGCGCGACCCGGCCTCGGCCGTCCTCGTGTGCACCACGGGCCTGCTCGAACTCCTCGACCGGATGGAGCTCGAAGGGGTCATCGCCCACGAGCTCGCGCATGTGAAGCGCGGCGACGTCGTACGTGATGCGACGGCGACCCGGGCGCTCGGACTCTGGGCTCTCCTCGGCGACGGCGCGGGGCGCGCGATGAGGCGCCTCGAGGGGCCGGAGGCCGAGTCGCTGGCCGACTTGCGCGCGGTTGGCGTGACCCGATACCCCCCGGGCCTGGCCGCAGCGCTGGAGAAGCTGGACGCGGCGCCGACGGTGCGACCCGGCGGGCTCGATCCGGTCACCGCGCGCCTCACGGCCGCCCTTTGGTGCGCGACGCTCGACGAGGCGCGCATGGTCGAGCCACGTCGCGGGGTGCTTGAGCTTTCCGAGCGCGCCGCGGCGCTGCGGGAGCTGTGAAGATCGTCGACGACGTCCGTGCCGCAGGGCGCGCCGGTGTGGGCGGGAGTCGCGGCGCGAGAAGCGCGGGGCGGTGCCCGGGCCAGGGCTGTACAAGCCCGGACCGGCGTGATGGCGAGGGAGGCTAGGCGTGTCAGGACACTCGAAGTGGGCCACGACGAAGCACCAGAAGGGTGCCAAGGACCAAAAGCGCGGCAAGCTGTTCGCGAAGTTGATCCGCCAGGTGGAGGTCGCTGCTCGCGAGGGCGGAGGTGACATCACCTCGAACGCCACGCTCCGCACGATGTTCCAGAAGGCTCGGGATGCCTCCGTCCCCCTCGACACCATCGAACGTGCCGTCAAGCGGGGCACCGGCGAGCTCGAGGGCGTCCGCTACGAGGCGATCTCCTACGAGGGCTACGCCGCCTCGGGTGTCGCCGTCATCGTCGAGTGCCTCACCGACAACCGGAACCGCACGGGCTCCGAGGTCAGGACGATCTTCTCGCGCAACGGCGGATCGATGGCCGAGCCGGGCGCGGTTGCCTGGCAGTTCGAGCGCAAGGGCGTCGTGTCGCTGCCGCGTAGCATCCCGGAGGACGATCTGATGGCGGTCGTGCTGGACGCAGGAGCCGAGGACCTGCGTGACGAGGGCGAGGCCTGGGTGATCTACACGCCACCCAACCAGCTCGCAGCAGTGCGCACCGCCCTCGAGGAGGCCTCGATGCAGGTCGACTCGGCCGAGGCGCACATGGTCTCCTCCACGACGGTCGAGGTCGCCGACGAGAACACGGCTCGCAAGGTCCTCCACCTGCTCGAGCTGCTCGAGGACCACGACGACGTGCACAACGTCTGGTCGAACTTCGACATCCCGGACGCGATCCTCGAACAGGTGAGCGTCTGACGGTCGGGTCCGACCGCGGCGGCATCCGCGGTGGTGCGACAGTGGGCAACTAGCATCGAACGCGTGTTTGTCCTCGGGATCGATCCAGGCCTGTCGCGCTGCGGCTACGGGTGCGTCGAACAACTAGCGGGTCGCCAGCGTGCAGTGGCCGCCGGCGTGCTCACGACCGAGCGGGACCTGCCGCTCCCCGAGCGACTCGCGACGCTGCGTCGGGACTTGGGTGAGCTCGTGCTCGAGCACTCGCCGGACGTCGTGGTGGTCGAGCGGGTGTTCTTCCAGACCAACGTGCGCACGGCGATGTCGGTCGGGCAGGCGAGCGGGGTCGCCTTGCTCACCGCCTCGGAGGCGGGCTGCGCGATCGCGGAGTACAGCTCCAACGAGGTGAAGCTGGCCGTCACCGGTTACGGCGCGGCGACCAAGCAGCAGGTCCAGCGGATGGTAGCGACGCTGCTCGACCTGCCGAGCGTTCCGCGGCCGGCCGATGCTGCGGACGCCCTCGCGCTCGCGCTGTGCCACCTCGCCGCGTCGAGATCGAGCCGCCTTCGGGTCGCGGGCGCGGCGGGCGGTTCCGGGTGATCGGGTCGGTGCGCGGCACACTCACCGAGCGCTTCGCGACGGGCGACAGCGCCGCCGACCTCGTCGTCGACGTCGGGGGCGTCGGCTACCGCCTGCTCGTCGGCGCGCGCTGCGCCGCTGGGCTCGGGCCGGTCGGCGGGAGCGTCGCGCTCGCGGTCCATACGCACGTGCGCGAAGGCGCCATCACCCTCTACGGATTCGCCGAGCCGACCGAGCGCCGAGCGTTCGAGCTGCTCATCGGCGCGCACGGCATCGGGCCGGCGCTCGCGCTCGCGATCCTCGGGACCTACTCACCCGCCGAGCTCGCCCGGGCGGTGTCCGCCGACGACGTCGACGCGCTGATGCTCGTGCCCGGCGTCGGCCGCAAGACGGCCGCCCGGCTCGTGGTCGAGCTCGGCCAGAAGACCGACCAGCTCGCGGGGCTGCCGGCCGGCGCCTTGCCCGGGACGGTGGGTCGTGGTCACGGCGTTGCGGAGAGCGTGCACTCCGAGGTCGCCGAGGCGCTTTCCGCGCTCGGCTATGCGCCCGACGAGGTGCGTGGCGCGCTGTTGCGGATCGCCGACGAAGGCACCGTCGAGGAGCTGCTCCGGGGGGCTCTCCGAGAGCTCGCTCCGCTCCGGTGAGTCCGAGGCGGGAGGTCCTCGATCTCCGGAACGAACCGGAGGCCGAAGCCGACGCGACGGGCGCTCTCGAGGTCGGCGAGTCACGTGCCGTCGGGCTCGAGGCGGTGGCCGCGGAAGAGGTACTCGAAGCGGGCATCCGCCCGCGCCGACTGGCGGACTTCGTCGGCCAGTCGGCGGTGCGGGGCCATCTCGAGATCGTGCTCGAGGCTGCGCGACGGCGCGGCCAGCCCTCCGACCACCTGCTCTTCGCCGGCCCGCCGGGCCTCGGCAAGACCACCTTGGCCGGGATCGTGGCGACCGAGATGGGGGCAGGGCTCCGCATCACCTCCGGACCGGCGCTCGGTCGCGGAGGCGACGTGGCCGCGCTGCTCACCGAGCTGCAGCCCGGCGACGTCCTCTTCATCGACGAGATCCACCGCCTCAACCGCGCGGTCGAGGAGATCCTCTACCCGGCGATGGAGGACTTCCAGATCGACATCGTCATCGGCAAGGGGCCGACGGCCCGCTCGGTCCGCCTCGAGCTGCCGCCGTTCACCCTCGTCGGAGCCACGACGCGCACGGGCCTCGTCACCGGGCCGCTGCGGGACCGGTTCGGCTTCGTCGAATCGCTCGAGCTGTACACGACTGGCGAGCTCGAGCAGATCGTGCGACGCACGGCGCGCCTTCTCGGCGTGACCTGCGACGATGCGGGGGCGGCCGAGATAGCGTCCCGCTCACGCGGGACCCCGCGTCTCGCGATCCGTTTGCTCCGGAGGGTGCGCGATTTCGTCGAGGTGCGCGGCACGGGGGAGATCACGCTCGAGTCGGCCCGGGAGGGATGTGCGCTGTTCGGCGTCGACACGCTCGGGCTCGACCGGCTCGACCGGCGGCTGCTCGACGTGTTGTGCGTACGCTTCGCCGGCCGGCCCATCGGACTTACCACCCTCGCGGTCAGTGTGGGCGAGGAGCCCGAGACGGTCGAAGACGTCTACGAGCCCTACCTGCTCCAAGCCGGTCTCGTCATGCGCACGCCGAGGGGGCGCATGCCCGGACCGGCGGCGTGGGCACACCTCGGACTGGCGGACCCGGAAAGTCTCGCGAGCCCGGCCGGCGCCGAGGACGACGAGCTGGAGGGATCGTCCCGGGTGAGCGGGGGCGAACGTGACCCGGGAAGCGCTTCGCGCCTGTTCGATGCCAGCTAGCGGGGTGTCCGACCGGGCGACGGGCGCGCGGCTACAGTGCGATGCGCACTATCCGCTGACGACTGGTCCTTGATGCCCGTTCACCTGCTATCTGCCCACGCCGGGATCACCGGATTCGTTCTCGCCGCCACTGCGAAGAAGAGCTCCGGCGGTTCGTCGGTCTTCCTCATCCTGATCGTGGTCATGCTCGCGGTCTACATGCTCTGGCTGCGGCCGCAGCGCCGGCGCCAGCAGGCCGCGGCCCAGGCGAAGCGACAGGCCGAGGTCGGTGACGAGGTGGTCACCTCAGCCGGGATCTACGGCCGGGTGGTCAGCTTCGACGGTGACCGTGCTCTGGTGGAGATCGCACCCGGTACCACGATCGAGGTCGCGAGGAGGGCGCTCGGCCAACGGGTCGATCCCGTCGGCGACGAGCCCGACTCCGATGAGGCCGACGCCAGCAGCGGCTTCGGTCATCCGGGCTACGACGGACACGACGACCTCGACGGACCGGACGACTCGACGAGCCCATCTGCCACCGACGGCCCGGCGCCTCCCGGCGGTCGGGTGGAGGGGACGCACGGCAATCCGTCCGGCTCGGAGGACGATGGCGACGAGAAGGCGCCGGGAGGCACTTCCTAGGTGCGACGCCGGCTAGTCGCGAGCGTCGCACTCAGCTCGCTCGTATGTGTCGGCATGCTTGCTCTCGTCCTCGGGCTGCGGTGGTCTCCCCAGCTCGGCCTCGACCTGCGTGGTGGTCTCTCGGTCACCTACCAGCCGGCGCGCAAGGTGACCACCTCGGAGCTCCAGACGGTCGTCAACATCATGTCGGCCCGTGCGAACGCGCTCGGCGTCGCCCAGCCCAACATCACCACCCAGGGCAACGACGTCGTCGTACAGCTCCCCGGCGTGAAGAACGCCCAGACGGCACTGGCCGAGATCGGCACCACCGCACAGCTCTACTTCCGGCCGGTGCTTTGCGGCGCACCGGCCTTCACGGCGCCGACCTCGAAGGCGACGAGCGTGGCCTACAAGGTGCCCCCGACGTGTCCTTCGACCTACCGCTACACCTCGGCGTACTTCGTCGCGAGCTCATCGGGCTACAACGTGCCGACGTCGATCGCGCAGTACCCGCCGTACTCGAGCTATCCGACCACCACTCCCGCCTACGACCAGGACCACGCAAGTCAGAACGTGATCCTGCCCACGGGAGGCCAGGGCTACGCCACTCGTTACGTGCTCGGCCCCGCAGCCGCGACCGGCAAGATCATCAAGAGCGCCTCCGCCCAGCTGACGACGAACGGCCAGTGGGTCGTCGACTTCACGCTCACGGGCGCGGGCCAGACGAGCTTCAACAACATCGCGAGCAAGTACTACGGGACGCTCGTCGCCGACGACCTCGACGGCCAGATCGTCTCCGCTCCGGTCATTGCCGCCACGAGCTTCCCCGGCGGTGGGACGGTCAGCGGATCCTTCACGCAAAAGAGCGCCAATGCCCTCGCGCTCCAGCTCAACTACGGCTCGTTCCCCGTGCGGATGATCCCGCTCACCTCGCAGACCGTGTCGGCGAGCCTCGGCTCGTCGTCGCTGCGCGCCGGCCTGCTCGCCGGCGCGCTCGGTCTGCTGCTCGTCATGGGCTACACGATCATCTACTACCGCGCTCTCGGCGTCGTGGTCGTGCTCGGGCTGCTCACCACCGGAGCGTTCCTCTACGGGTTCATCTCCGCCCTCGGCCACTCGTCCCTCGGGCTGACGCTCGACCTTTCGGGCGTCACCGGCCTCATCGTCTCCGTCGGCATCACCGTCGACTCCTACATCGTCTACTTCGAACGCCTGAAGGATGAGGTCAGGGCCGGCCGGTCGGTGCGCGCCTCGGTCGACAAGGGGTTCAAGAGCGCCTATCGCACGATCCTTTCGGCCGACGCCGTCTCCTTCCTCGGGGCGCTCGTGCTCTGGCTGCTGTCGATCGGCTCGGTGAAGGGCTTCGCGTTCATGCTCGGGATCTCGACCCTCACCGACGTCGTGACGGCGTACGTGTTCACGCGTCCCCTCGTCATCCTCCTCGGTAGGAACCGGCTGTTCACTGAGGCGCGCTGGTTCGGTGTGGCTCGCGGCCTCGCCCGAGCCGCCGAGGAGCCGACGTGAGCCCGGACCGGATCCGTCCCGGCTCGGCGCGCAACAAGGGCACACAGCCTCCGGCGAAGCCGCCGCAGGACGCCCCCTCCGAGGAGTCCGAGCTCGCCCCAGCGGCGACCGTGCCCGACGTGGAGCCCGGCGCGGAGGCCCAGCTCGACTGGACGTCGCTGACAGAGACGTCGCCGGTAGAGATGTCGCCGATAGACAGTGCGGTCGAGCCGGAGCGGCTCGACGCGCCGGGCGACGAGGCCGCGATCGCCGAGGACGCGATTGCTGAGCCCGGCGAGTCCGAGGAGCTCGAGGAGCCGAGCGAGGTCGAGGACCGTCTTCTTGCCCCGGACGAGCAGGTCGCAGTGCCTGAGGAGGTCGTCGCCATACCGGACGAGCGCTCGCCTCTTCCGCAGGACGACGGCGGCAGTGCAGCTTCTCCTCCGGCGTCGCGAAAGTCGCACGGCTTCTTCAGACGTCTCTACTACGGCGAGACGAACCTCGACTTCGTCGGCCGGCGCCGGTGGTGGTTCACGGTCTCGGCGGTGCTCATCCTCGCCGGCGTGATCTCGCTCGCGACGCGCGGTCTCAATCTGGACATCGAGTTCGTCGGCGGCACGTCCTGGACGGTGCAGTCGCCCTCGCTCAGCGTCACCCAGGTGCGCTCGTCGCTCACGCCGTACAACTTGAACGGCGCGACGATCACGATCCTCGGTAGCGGGTCGAAGCGCTCAATCCAGGTCGAGGCCAAGCTTCCGAAGGGCCAGACCTCCACCCAGACCCAGGATCAGTTGGTCAAGGTGGAGGACACGCTCGCGAACCTCGCCCACGTGAGTCCGCAGCAGGTGAGCATCGAGTCCGTCGGGGCATCGTGGGGAAGCTCGGTGACGAGCAAGGCGATCGAAGCCCTCATCGTCTTCTTCGTCCTCGTCGCGATCTACATCTCGATCTTCTTCGAGTGGCGGATGGCGGTCGCCGCGATCGTCGCGGTCATCCACGACATCCTCGTCGTGGTCGGGGTCTACTCGCTCACGGGCTTCGACGTGACGCCGGACACCGTGGTCGCGATCCTGACGATCCTCGGGTACTCGCTGTACGACACGATCGTCGTGTTCGACCGCGTCCGGGACAACCTGAAGGGCGTCGGGGCGGGCGGGCGGCTCACGATCTCGGACATCGTCAACCTCTCGATGAACCAGACCCTTGCGCGCTCGGTGAACACTTCCCTCGTGGCGGTCCTGCCGATCTTCGCGGTCCTCATCCTCGGAGCGGAGATCCTCGGCGCGACGACGCTCCAGTACTTCGGGTGGGCGCTGTTAATCGGGCTGACGTCCGGCGCGTACTCCTCGATCTTCATCGCCGCGCCGATCGTGGCGATGCTGAAGGAGCGCGAGCCACGCTGGCGAAGGATCCGTGAGCGCATCGCTACGCGCGGCAGCGATCATCTCGTGCTCAGCCCCGCCGCGCTCGCCGCCGGCCTGTTCGGTAGCGAGGGAGCCTCGCCGGCCACCAACCGCAGCAGGGCCCGGGCGGCCGCTGCCGCTGCGGCAGCGGGCTCAGCGGCGGCGGGGACAGGGACCGGGGACGAGGAGGGCGACGGACCGCCGGCGCCGGTCGCTGCCACGTCGGCGCCACGGCGCCCGAGCCCGAGCACCAGGCCCGCGCCCAGACGCCCGAGCGGCGGTCCGAAGCGCAAGGGAGGACGGCGCTGATCGACCTGCGCGCGGCGAGGAGTGATCCCTCGTCGCTACGGTCGGCGCTGTCGCGAAAGGGCGCCGCGGAGCTGTTCGACGAGCTGCTCGCGGCCGACGCGACCTGGCGCGAGGCCACGACACGCGTCGACGAGCTGCGCAGTGCTACGAAGCCGAAGGGGCGGCCGTCGGACGAGGAGCGTGCCGCTCTGGCCAAGACCAAGGCCGAGCTGAAGCTCGCCGAGGCGGAGCTCGAAACGGCGAAGGCGTCGCTCGACGAGCTGCTCTCGCGCGTGCCGAACCCACCCGACGAGTCGGTGCCGAGCGGGGTGAGCGACGAGGACGCCATCGAGGTCCGCCGCGTCGGCGAGCTCCCCACGTTCGCCTTCGCCTTGCGCGATCACGTCCAGCTCGGTGGCTTCGACGTCGAGCGAGGCGCCCGGCTCTCCGGGTCCCGCTTCGTCTATCGGATGGGAGCTGGCGCGCTCGTCGAGCTGGCGCTCTATCGCTACGCGCTCGACCAGCTCGTCGGGCTCGGTTACGTGCCGGTGCTACCCCCCGTGCTCGTCCGCGAGGAGGCGATGTACGGCACTGGGTTCCTCCCGACCGAGGAGTCGAACCTCTACCGGGTCGAACCGGACGGTCTCTACCTAACCGGCACCTCCGAGGTGGCGCTCGCCGGGCTGCACCTCGGCGAGATCCTCGAACCGGGCGAGGTCCCGCGCCGCTACGCCGGATACTCGACGTGCTTTCGCCGGGAGGCGGGTGCCGCGGGGCGCGACACGCACGGCATCTTCCGCGTGCACCAGTTCGACAAGGTCGAGATGTTCGCGTTCGTCGAACCGGAGCGGTCCTTCGAAGAGCACGAGCGAATGCTGGCCGTCGAGGAGGAGCTCGTCCAGGGTCTCGGTCTGGCCTATCGCGTGGTCAATGTCGCCGCCGGAGACCTCGGGGCCCCCGCGGCGAAGAAGTACGACATCGAGGCGTGGATCCCGAGCCAGCAGCGCTACCGCGAGATCACCTCGTGCTCGAACGACACGGACTACCAGGCTCGGCGGCTGGGCACCCGCTATCGGCCGACCGCCGGTGCGGCGCTCCGCTACCCCCACACGCTGAACGGCACGGCGATGACCGCACGCTGGCTCATCGCGTTGCTCGAGACCTTCCAGGACGAGGGTGGCGCCGTCACCGTCCCGGCCCCGCTCGTGGCGCTCGGGGCTCCGGCGCGCATCGAGCCTGTGAGCAGCTGAGCTCAGGCTCGGCGCAGGCCGAGCGAGGCGCCAACCAGCCGGCGGTGAGCCGTCAGGCCCGGCAGAGGATCTCGCCGTGGAGCACGGCGAACCACGCGTCCGGCTCGGCCGCCCACGTGTTCCACGCCCGGCCGATCCGCTCGAGCTCCTCGGACTTGGCCAGCTCGTAGGAGACGATCTGCTCGGCGACGGCCGAGTCGACGATCCGCTCCGACCAGAGGCCGCCCCACCAGGCGCGTTCCTCGGCGGTCGCGAAGCACCACGCCGAGGCCGAGGCGGTGACGTCCTCGAAGCCGGCCGCGTGCGCCCAGGCGAGCAGGTGGCGGCCCGCGTCGGGCTCCGCGCCGTTGCGACGGGCCGTGGCCCGATAGAGCCCAAGCCAACGATAGAGCTCGGCCATCTGCGGATACCACGTCATCGCCGCATAGTCGCTGTCGCGCGCGGCGACGATCCCCCCGGGCTTGCAGACCCTGCGCATCTCGACGAGCGCCGCGACGGGGTCCGGGAGGTGCTGGAGAACCTGGTGGGCGTGCACCACGTCGAAGGTGTCGTCTGGGAATGGCAGTTCGTAGAGATCGGCGACCTGGAACTCGAGACGTGCGCTCGGCGCGCGCACGTCCCCAGCCGCAGCCTCCCGGGCGAGCTCGACGACTTCCGCGGAGCTATCGACGCCGACCACGCGCCCATCCGGCAGGCGGGCCGCGAGGTCGATCGTGATCGTGCCCGGGCCGCAGCCGACGTCGAGCAGCGCGGTCTCCGGCCTCAGGTGTGACAGCAGGTAGCCGGCAGAGTTCTCGGCGTCGCGCCGCCGATGCGAGCGGAGCACACTCTCGTGGTGGCCGTGGGTGTAGACGCTCATTCCGGCATCCTCGGTGCGGTCGCGACCTGGTCGGGGAAGTGGTCGAGCGGCCCGTGGCCGCCGCCGAGCCGCCAGGACCTGCTGGAGGCGATCGCCCGGCTGACGTACTCCTTGGCCATGGCGATCGCCTCGAGAGGGGGGTGGCCGAGGGCGAGTCCCGCGACGATCGCGGCCGACAGCGTGCATCCCGTCCCGTGGATGTTGGCCGTGCGGATCATCGGCGACGTGAGGTAGGTGACCGACGTGCCGTCGAATACGACGTCGGTGGCCTCGTCCCCGGCGAGGTGGCCGCCCTTGACGACGGCGAACGCGACGCCGAGGTCGTGGAGCGCTCGGGCCGCGTCGGCCATCTCGGCGAGGGTCGAGAGCCTGCGGTCGAGGAGCACCTCCGCCTCGGCGAGGTTGGGGGTCGCGACGAGAGCGTGGGGGAGGAGCGAGCGGTAGGCGCCGGCAGCATCGCCCTCGAGCAGCGCCGCTCCGGAGGACGCGACCATCACGGGGTCGACGACGAGCTGCGGCAGGCGACCTGACCGGGCACGGGACGCGAGGGTCTCAACGATGGCGAGCGTGGCGAGCATGCCCGTCTTCGCGGCGACGACGTCGAAGTCGCCGAGCACTGCGTCGATCTGCTGGTCGACCAGGTCGGGCGGAAGGGCCAGGACGGCGTGCACCTTGCCGGTGTCCTGGGCCGTGACGGCGGTGACCGCGAGGGTGCCGAAGACGCCGTGCGCGGCGAAGGTCTTCAGGTCCGCGGCGATGCCGGCGCCTCCGCCGGAGTCCGAGCCCGCGATCGTGAGCGCGACCGGAAGCGCCCCGGCGGCCTTCACGTCGAGGTGCGCGGGGCGCGCCCCGCGTCGAGGTCCGCCAGGCCGACGAACGAGCTCGACGACTCTGCGTGGTAGCGGCGAGGGATGCGCCCGGCTCGTCGCGCCTCGATGCCGGCCTCGACACCGAGTGCGATCGCCCGGGCCATCCGCTCGGGATCCTTTGCCCGAGTGATCGCCGAGGCGACGAGCACGCCGTCGCAGCCCAGCTCCATGGCCGATGCGGCATCGGAGGCGGTGCCGATACCCGCGTCGAGGATCACGGGCACGTTGGCCGAGTCGACGATCATCGCGATGTTGTGCGGGTTGCGGATGCCGAGCCCCGTCCCGATCGGGGAGCCGAGCGGCATCACGGCCGCACAGCCGACCTGCTCGAGCCGCCGGGCGAGGATCGGGTCGTCGCTCGTGTACGGCAGCACCACGAAGCCCTCGTCCACGAGCGTCTCGGCGGCGGCGAGCAGCTCGACGGGATCGGGCAGCAGGTTGTCCTCGTCGCCGATCACCTCGAGCTTGACCCAGTCGGTGCCGAGCGCCTCGCGGCCGAGGCGAGCAGTCGTCACCGCGTCGCGGGCGGTGAAGCAGCCCGCGGTGTTGGGGAGCACGGGAAGGCCGTGGCCCGTCACGAGGTCGAGCAACGAGCCACGCGCCTTGGCGTCGACCCGGCGCAGCGCGACGGTGACAAGAGCCGGCCGGCAGGCCGCGATCGCGCGGTCGAGGGACTCGAGGCTGGAGATGCCCCCGGATCCGAGCAGCAGGCGCGACCCGAGCGCCTTGCCCGAGATGACGAGCCCGTCGTGGACTGCCGGTGTCCGGGGTGCGAGGTCTGCGGTCATCCGCCGGGCGCCACGGAGAGGATCTCGACGCGGTCACCGGCACGCGGGCAGGTCGCCGGCCACGCGCTGCGTGGCACGACCTCGCCGTTGAGCGCGACGGCGACGCCGTTCGGTGAAGGAGCGATCATGGCGACCACGTCGGAGACGGTAGTGCCGCCCGGGACCGGGCGCGACGCGCCGTTGACCTCTATGACGAGCGCTCGCGCCGTCACGAGCCGTCGCCGGTCGTGGCGAGGTAGCGCGCCGCGGCGACCTCGTCGGCTCGTCTCGCGGCGAAGCGGCCGGGGTCGCACGCATGCGCCCAGCCCGGGAGCGTGCCGTGGTCCACGACCGCGAGCACGGCCTCGGCCGTCGTGGGCGCGAGCAGTATCCCGTTGCGGTAGTGGCCGGTGGCCAGTACGAGACCGTCGATCGACGCGGGCCCGACGAGCGGTGCGTTGTCCGGCGAGCCAGGCCGGAGGCCCGCACGCGCCTCGACGAGCTCGAGCTCGTGGAGTGCGGGCACGACGCGTGCCGCGTCTCGAAGCAGTGTGTACAGCGCGCCGGCGGTGACCGAGACGTCGTCACCGCGCTCCTCGGTGGTCGCGCCGACGACGACGGAGCCGTCGCCTCGAGGCACGAGGTAGACGCTGCTTCCCTGGGCGAGCGCGCGGATCGTCCTCGTGAGCACCGGCTCCCGCGGGGCGCCGCGCAGCCGCAGGATCTGGCCCTTCACGGGTCGCACCGGTGGGACGGCGCCCGGCGGTAACCCCGCGATCTCGCTGGAGGCCCACCCTGCGGCGAGGACGACCGTGGGAGCCTCAAGCTCCCGCCCGGAGGCCCAGACGCCAGCGACGTGTCCGGCCACAGTGCTGAACGCGTCGACGGCTGCTGCGACGAGTGTCACACCGCTTCGCCGCACGGCCTCCGCGAGCGAGCCGAGGAGCCGCCGGTTGTCGACCTGCGCGTCGCCCTTCGCGAAGATGCCCCCGCGCACTCCCGGAGCGAGGAACGGCTCGAGCTCGCGGCACGCGCCGGCCGGGCACCACGACGACTCGAAACCGAGGCTGGATTGGTAATCGAGCAGCTCCTCGAGATAAGCCCGGTCGGAGCCGTCTGCGGCGACGAGCAGCGTCCCCTCGTTGCGCAGCCCGACGGCACAGCCGCTCGCCGCCTCGAGCTCATGCGCGAACGCGGGCCAGCCCGCGACCGAGCGCAGATTCAGCTCGGCGAGCTCCTCCTCGCCCCAGGCGGCCTCGGTGACGGGAGCGAGCATGCCGGCGGCGGCGTAGGAGGCGCCGGCAGCCGGGTGGGCGTCGACGAGAGCGACCTCTCGGCCGGAGCCGGCGAGCCTCCAGGCCGTGGTCAGACCGATCACCCCGGAGCCGACCACGACGGCGTCGTACGAGGTCACACCGTGCCGGCGTCGTGCGGGGTCACCCCCCCGATCCTACGGCCTGGGAGCGCCGGGGGGTCTCCCGGTCAATCCCGGGAGGTCCCCCGTCGATGCAGTTGCTTTGTTTCGCGCGTGTAAAGTGGGGGTTTCGCCGGGCCAAGGGTGTCCCGAGCGCGCAGTTTCCGACGGGAATTGTCTACATCGGAGCCGCGCGGCCCTCCCGAGGGGGCCGGGCACCTGAGGGCGAGGACGATATGGCAGTAAGCACCACGGAGAACGGTCTCTACGACGCGCGGTCCGAGCACGACGCCTGCGGTGTCGCGTTCGTCGCCGACATGGTGCGCGGCCCGAGCCACGAGATCGTCGACCTGGCTCTCACCGCCCTCGAGAACCTCGCGCACCGCGGGGCCTTCGGCGCCGACCCCGACACCGGCGACGGTGCCGGCATCCTCCTGCAGATGCCGGACGAGCTCTTTCGTGCCGTCGCTGGCATCGCGCTTCCTCCCAAGGGGAGCTACGCGTCGGGGATCGCGTTCCTCCCCGCGGACGCCGGCGAGGCGGCAGCCGCCGAGGAGCAGGTTGCGGCGATCCTCGCCGAGGAGGGTCTCGCCGTGCTCGGCTGGCGCGACCTCCCGGTCGAGCTCGACGTCGCCGGGACCGAGGCGCAACGGGTCGCGCCGCGCTTTCGCCAGCTGTTCCTCGCGGCGGATCCGGGGGGTCGGGCCGCGGGCGCGTCGCACGACGAGCTGGAGCGCCTGGCCTACGTCGCCCGAAAGCGCGTCGAGCAGGCGGTCGACGGCTGTTACTTCCCATCGCTGTCGACGAGGACCTTCGTCTACAAGGGCATGCTCTCCACCGAGCAGCTCCGTCGCTTCTTCCCCGATCTAGCCGACGAGCGGTGCACCTCGGCGCTTGCGCTCGTGCACTCCCGCTTTTCGACCAACACCTTCCCGTCCTGGCCGCTCGCGCACCCCTACCGGCTCATCGCCCACAACGGCGAGATCAACACCGTCGCCGGCAACCGCAACTGGATGCGTGCCCGGGAGGCGCTGCTCTCGAGCGACGTGATCCCGGGCGACGTCCAGCGTCTGCTTCCGATCGTCACCGACAGCGGGAGCGACTCCGCCTCGTTCGACGAGGTCCTCGAGCTGCTGCATCTCGGCGGACGCTCGCTGGCGCACGCGGTGCTCATGATGATCCCCGAGGCGTGGGAGAACCACCGGGAGATGGACGAGGGGCGCCGTGCCTTCTACGAGTACCACGGCTGTTTGATGGAGCCGTGGGACGGCCCGGCCGCCGTCGCCTTCACCGACGGGTCGGTCATCGGCGCGGTGCTCGACCGCAACGGCCTGCGTCCGGCCCGGTACTGGGTGACCGCCGATGGGCTCGTCGTGCTCGCGTCCGAAGTCGGCGTCCTCGACATCGACCCGGCGAGGGTGATCCGCAAGGGCCGCCTCCAGCCGGGACGGATGTTCCTCGTCGACACCGTTGCCGGCCGGATCGTGGACGACGCGGAGGTGAAGGCATCACTGGCGGCCGAGCACCCGTACCGCGACTGGCTCGACAAGGGATTGGTCCGTCTCGCGGACCTGCCGCCGCGCGACATGCTCCTTCCTCAGCACGGCTCCATCGTGCGCCACCAGCGGCTGTTCGGCTTCACCGCAGAAGAGCTGCGCCTCATCGTCGGCCCGATGGCCTCCGCCGGGGCCGAGCCGATCGGATCGATGGGCTCGGACACCCCGATCGCGGTGCTCTCCTCGCGGCCACGGCTGCTGTTCGACTACTTCACCCAGCTGTTCGCACAGGTCACCAACCCGCCGCTCGACGCCATTCGCGAGGAGCTCGTGACGTCGCTCTCCGCCACGGTGGGCCCGGAGCGCAACCTGTTGGAGCCTGAGCCCGACTCCTGCCGCCAGATAGTCCTCGAGTTCCCGGTCATCGACAACGACGACCTCGCAAAGCTGCTCTATGTCAACGAGCACGGGGAGACGCCGGGGTTCTCCTCCTTTGCCATCGACGGGCTCTTCCCCGTCGCGGGCGGCGGTGCGGCGCTGCGCGAGGCGATCGAGCGCGTCTGCGACGAGGTCCTCGAGGCGATCGATCGTGGGACCAACGTGGTCGTGCTCTCCGACCGCCATTCGAGCAAGGAGCTCGCGCCGATCCCCGCGCTCCTGCTCACCGCAGCGGTCCATCACCATCTCGTCCGTGAGCGGGCGCGCACGCGCACCGGCCTCGTCGTCGAGACGGGCGAGGCCCGTGAGGTCCACCACATGGCGCTGCTCGTGGGATACGGCGCCGCCGCGGTCAATCCGTACCTCGCGCTCGAGTCGATCGCCGACATGGCGCACCGGGGCGAGCTCGGCGGTGTCACCGAGCGCCAGGCGGTCCGCAACTACGTGAAGGCCGCGGGTAAGGGTGTCCTCAAGGTGATGTCGAAGATGGGGATCTCGACCATCGCCTCCTACACCGGCGCCCAGGTTTTCGAGGCGATCGGCCTGGACGCCGCGCTCGTCGAGCGGTACTTCACCGGCACGGCGAGCCGGATCGGTGGCGCCGATCTCGACGCGATCGCCGCCGAGGTCGCGATGCGCCATCACCTCGCCTGGGAGGAGCGCGAGGGCGAGCTGGCGCACCGCGAGGTGGAGGTCGGCGGCGACTACCAGTGGCGACGCGAGGGCGAGCATCACCTGTTCAACCCCCGGACGGTGTTCAAGCTCCAGCACGCGACGAAGTCCCGCCGCTACGAGGTCTTCAAGGAGTACACCCAGCTCGTCGACGACCAGTCCGAACAGCTAGCGACCTTGCGCGGGCTGCTGAAGTTCCGGACCGGCGAGGACGCGCCGCGCCCGGCCGTCCCGCTCGAGGAGGTCGAGCCGATCGAGTCGATCCTCCGGCGTTTCGCGACCGGCGCGATGTCGTACGGGTCGATCTCGGCCGAGGCGCACGAGACCCTCGCGGTGGCGATGAACCGCCTCGGCGGAAAGTCCAACACCGGCGAGGGCGGGGAGGATCCGGAGCGCTACCGGCGCGACCCGAACGGTGACTCTCGCCGCAGCGCGATCAAGCAGGTCGCGTCGGGGCGCTTCGGCGTCACGAGCGACTACCTGGTCAACGCCGACGACATCCAGATCAAGATGGCCCAGGGCGCCAAGCCCGGCGAGGGCGGCCAGCTCCCCGGCCACAAGGTCTACCCGTGGATCGCTCGCACGCGGTACTCGACGCCCGGCGTCGGGCTCATCTCGCCGCCGCCGCATCACGACATCTACTCGATCGAGGACCTCGCCCAGCTGATCCATGACCTGAAGAACGCGAACCCCCGCGCCCGGATCAACGTCAAGCTCGTCGCCGAGGTCGGAGTCGGCACCGTGGCCGCCGGCGTCGCGAAGGCGCACGCGGACGTCGTGCTCATCTCGGGTGAGGACGGGGGCACGGGCGCCGCGCCGCTCACGTCGCTGAAGCACGCCGGCGCCCCCTGGGAGCTCGGTCTCGCCGAGACCCAGCAGACGCTGGTGCGCAACGGGCTTCGCGACCGTATCGTCGTGCAGGTGGACGGCCAGATGAAGACCGGCCGCGACGTGGTGGTCGCGGCACTGCTCGGCGCCGAGGAGTTCGGCTTCGCGACGGCGCCGCTCGTCGTGTCGGGCTGTGTGATGATGCGCGTCTGCCACCTGAACACCTGCCCGGTCGGGATCGCCACCCAAAACCCCGAGCTGCGCAAGCGCTTCACCGGACGGCCCGAGTTCGTCGAGACGTTCTTCACCTTCATCGCCGAGGAGGTGCGCGAGCACCTCGCCGCGCTCGGCTACCGCACCATCGAGGAGGCGGTCGGCCACGTGGAGTCCCTCGACACCGTCGCAGCGGTCGACCACTTCAAGGCCGGCGGCCTCGACCTCGCCCCGCTGCTCGCGCCGGCGACCCCGCTCCACGGAGAGTGCGCGCTGCACCAGGTCGTCGAGCAGGACCACGGCCTCGCCGAGGCGCTCGACCAGCAGCTGATCGCCCAGGCCCGACCGGCGCTCGAGCGGGGCGAGGCGGTCGTGATCGCCTCACCGGTGCGCAACGTCCACCGTACGGTCGGCACGATGCTCGGCTCCGAGGTCACCCGACGCCACGGTGCCGACGGGCTTCCTGACGGCACGATCCGCTGCGTGCTCACGGGCTCGGCCGGCCAGAGCTTCGGAGCCTTCCTCCCCTCCGGCATCGAGCTGACCCTCGTCGGCGACGCCAACGACTACCTCGCCAAGGGCCTCTCCGGCGGGAGAATCGTCGTACGCCCGCCCGAAAGCTCGCCCTTTGCCGCGGAGGAGAACATCATCGCCGGCAACGTCCTCTGTTACGGGGCGACGCGCGGCGAGGTCTACGTCCGTGGCCAGGTGGGGGAGCGCTTCTGCGTCCGCAACTCTGGCGCGAGCGCCGTCGTCGAGGGCGTGGGCGACCACGCGTGCGAGTACATGACCGGGGGCCGGGTCCTCGTGCTCGGCCCGACCGGACGCAACTTCGCGGCCGGAATGTCGGGTGGCGTTGCCTACGTGCACGACCCGAGCGGCGTGCTGGCTCTGCGGCTAAACCCGGCGATGGTCGACCTGGAGCCGCTCGACGAGGAGGATCGGGCGATCGTCACCGCCCTGCTCGAGCGCCACCTTGAGCTCACCGGCTCGACCGTCGCGAAGGGTCTGCTCGGGCGCCTCGGCACCGGCCTCGAGGAGATCGTGAAGGTCATGCCGCATGACTACAAGCGAGTGCTCGAGGCAACCCGCGAGGCCGAGGCCCTCGGCGTCCCGGTCGAGGATGCGATCATGGCGGCCTCCCGTGGCTGACCCGAGCGGCTTCCTCCGCTTCGAGCGGCGCGGGCCGCGCCGGCGCCCGGTGGAGCTGCGGATCCGCGATTGGCACGAGGTGTACGAGCCGTTCCCCGCCGACGAGCTGCGAGATCAGGCGGCGCGCTGCATGGACTGCGGCATCCCCTTCTGCCACGAGGGCTGCCCCCTCGCCAATCTCATCCCCGAGTGGAACGATCTCGTCTGGCGCGACCGCTTCGGCGATGCGACTCACCGGCTGCATGCGACGAACAACTTCCCGGAGTTCACCGGGCGACTCTGCCCCGCGCCCTGCGAAGGGTCGTGTGTGCTCGGGATCGGATCTGAGCCGGTGCTCATCAAGCAGGTCGAGCTCGAGATCGCCGAGTGGGCGGCGGGGGAGGGCCTTGTCCCGGTGGCGCCGTCACCGGCGACGGGCAAGCGGGTCGCGGTCGTCGGCTCGGGTCCGGCAGGCCTAGCGGTGGCTCAGCAGCTGACGCGAGCGGGCCACGAGGTCGTGGTTCTCGAGCGGGCAGAGCGCATCGGTGGCCTGCTCCGCTACGGCGTCCCGGAGTTCAAGCTCGAGAAGTCGGTCATCGACCGTCGCCTGGTACAGATGGTGGCCGAGGGCACCGAGCTCAGGACGCGTACCTCCGTCGGTTCGTCCTCGATCGGTGAGGTGCCGGGGGCTGCGGCACCTGGCGGTGTCCAGATCGCGGCGGGAACCTTGCTCGACGACTACGACGCGATCGTGCTCGCAGTCGGCTCGACGCGTCCGCGCGACCTCGACGTGCCCGGCCGGCAACTGGCAGGGGTGCACTACGCCATGGACTACCTGAAGGGCGCCAACCTCGTCTGCGAGGGCGTCCTCGACACCCCGGTTATCTCGGCGGCCGGCAGGGACGTCGTCATCCTCGGCGGCGGCGACACCGGGGCCGACTGCCTCGGCACGGTCCATCGCCAAGGAGCGAGGTCGGTCCGCCAGCTCGAGATCCTCGCAGAGCCGCCTTCGGATCGGTCAGTGAGTAACCCGTGGCCCACCTGGCCCCTCGTGCTGCGCAGCGCCGCCGCGCACGAGGAGGGCGGCCACCGGCTCTACGAGCTGTCGACGAGCGAGCTGGTCGACGACGGCACCGGAGCGATCGGCGCGCTGCGGGCGACCCGTGTCGAGCGCGTGCTCGTCGACGGACGCCCGAGCTTCCGACCCGTCGAGGGCGAGCCGCTCGAGCTCGAGTGCCAGCTCGTCCTGCTCGCGCTCGGCTTCCTCGGTCCCGAGCAGTCCGGGGTCGTCGGCGAGCTCGGCTGCGTGCTCGACGCGCGCGGCAACATCGCCGTCGACGGTTCGTTCATGACGAGCGTCGATGGTGTGTTCGCATGCGGCGACGCTGCGAGGGGCCAGAGCCTGATCGTGTGGGCCATCGCGGAAGGGCGCTCCGCTGCCGCGGCGGTCGACCGATACCTCGAGGGATCCACGGACCTTCCGGCACCACTTCGTCCCGGCGCTGTGGCGCTGGTCTGAGCGGGCGCATCGTCGCTCGTTAGGCGGTCGCGGAGACGGTGGGCAGGGACGACGCTGTGCCGGAGCGCGACGAGGCGCTGGAGGAGCTGCGCGGCGAGCTAGAGGCTCTCGCGGAGCGTCTCGGCGACCTTGCCTATGAGGAGCTCCGGCGCGCCGTCGAGGAGGGCGAGACGAAGCGCCCCGAGCGGGAGCGGCGCCTCACTCGGGCGCGCAATGCCGTGGAGCGCGCCGTCGCGCTCCTCCGCGCAGCCGACCGCGAGTAGCGCACTCGGCTCGTCTCGCTGCGCAGCGCGTTGACGCCGCCTGCCTCTCGTTCCGATCGGAATGTCACGCACCGTGTGCGCGCACTTACGTACAGTCGTCAAGTTGTTAGGAAATTGTGGCATATCCTGCCTAGCAGCCTTGAAACTTGCACGGTGTGCCGTTACAGTCGCCTTGCGTCTTATGGAAGAACAGCACCAGAGACGTCACACGCGTGACGAGTGCATAGTCATCGCATGTGACAGGTAACGGGTGAATGGCACGGATGGGAGATCCGCCCCAAACAGCCGTGTAAGGGGACCCTGAGGCTGGGGTCACCAGCAGCAAGGGCGACGCTTTGATCCACAGGCCATCAGTTGGTCGCCGGGCCTGTGGGGAGCGAGTGGCGAACCCGACGCCCTACGTCGAGGAACCACTGAGCCCAAGGAGTGTCAAATGAAGCGATTTATCCATCTGTCCATGAAGAAGAAGTTGGTGGCCGCAGGCCTCGCCGTGGGTGTCACCCTTGGCGTCGGCGGCGCTGCGTTCGCTTACTTCACGACCGGCGGTAGTGGTACGGGCACGGCCGGCGTGGGGACGTCCAGCGACCTGACGATCAACCAGGTTGGGTCAATCAGCGGCCTGCTCCCCGGCGGTGGGTCACAGCCGATCGAGTACTCGATCGACAACACCTCGACGGGCAACCAGGACGTCACCGGGGTCACCGTGGCGATAGCGAGCATCACGGCTCCGGCTGCCGTGGGTGGCTTGACCTGCACCAGCCCCGACTTCACACTCACTCAGCCGAACACGGTTCCTGGCGACATCGCTGCCAAGACGACGTACACGTCCGCACCGTCGGGTGCTTCCATCTCGATGAACGACACCGCCTCCAACCAGGACGGCTGCAAGGGCGCGACGGTCAACCTGTCCTTCACCGCAACGGCGTAAGTAGCGATTTCCTGGAGGGGCGGCTCGATCCACCTCTCCCGCGGGATCCCGGCCGCACGGCCGGGTCGCGGAGATTTCGCTCCGCGGCCCGGCTGGTCGGCCGCATCCGAGCAAAGAGTCGAAGGATGGAGTTGACGAAGTGATCAAGCTCAGGCGAACGAAGGCGGCAGGTCTTGCCAGCGCCACGGCGCTCGTCGCTGCCGCGCTCGCCTTCGGGGCGACCTCACTCGTCCTCGGCCCGAAGCAGGCGCCGAAATTCGTCCTCAGCTCGGCTGCTGGCTTCACCATCACGAGCACGATCAGCAGCTCCCCGACGAGTCAGGTGCCGGCTCTTCTGGATCCGGGAGCGCAGCGCTATCTCTGGTACACGGTGCAGAATCCGCTCTCCGTCCCCATCACGGTGAGCGCACTCAGCATCACCGCGGTGACGCCACCGCCAGCACCGGCGAACTGCGCCGCGAGCAATCTCGATCTCAGCCACGCGACGTTCAACGGGTCCCTCACCGTGGCCGGCAATGGCCAAACGAACGCTGTGTCCGTGCCGATTTCCCTGAAGGACACGGGTCCCGGTGAGAACGGCTGCAAGGGCGCCTCCTTTGGTTTCTCCTACACAGGCACTGCCACCTACACCGAGGTGTATGCGACCTCGGCACTTCTCGCGTCCTCGTCCGACCCTTCTGTCGTCGGCCAGGGCGTGACCTATAGAGCGACGGTCGCCGCTACGGTGGCGTCCGGTCAGGACCCACTGCCGAACAGCCCGACGGGCGCCGTCACCTTCAAGGACGGTACGACGACGATCTGCTCTGGCGTTGCGCTCACGAGCGCCACAGCCACGACGTCGACGGCCCAGTGCTCGCCGGCCGCCTACCTCGTCGCGGCGACGCATCCGATCACGGCGGTCTACACGAACGCCGACGGCAACTTCTCCGGGTCCAGCTCGCTGCTCAGCCAGGTCGTGAGCCCGTCCAGCACGACGACGGCGCTCGCTGCGGCGCCGGATCCCTCGACATTCGGACAGTCGGTCACCCTCACTGCCACTACCGTCGCCGCTTCGGGCCCGACGCCTACGGGCACCGCGAGCTTCTACCTCGGAACGCCCTCGACAAGCCACGCCTTGCTGGGCACCGGGACGTTGAATGCCGCGGGCAAGGGCACGTTCGTACTGTCGGGCCTGCCGGGCGGATCCGACAGCCTCTACGCCGTCTACGGGGGCAGTTCGAACGACTTGTCGAGCACGTCGACGGTCTCCACCCAGACGGTCGGCTTCACGATTGCATGCGTCACCAATGCAGTGAACGCCGGCTACACCGTCAAGTCCGGCCAGTCGATCTGCATCAGTGGGCGGGTGAACGGCGGGGTGACGGTCCAGCCCGGCGCTGCCCTCTATCTGAACGGTGCGACGATCAACGGCGGTATCAATTCAACCGGCGCCACGGCGTTCATGGTCTGCGGATCGACAGTCAATGGCAACGTTGTGGTCTCCGGTTCGTCCGGCTTCGTCACGATCGGCGACGGCGACGACGACGGGCCCCCCGGATGTGGCGCCAACACCATCAATTCCTCGAGCCTCACCCTGTCGAGCAACGGCGCCGGGCTGGAGCTCGCCGGCGACCACATAACAGGCACCGTGACCGTCTCGGGCACCACCGGGGCCGGCGCGACCAGTGAGGACGCGGCCCCCGAGGTCGAGGGCAACACCGTCACCGGTGCGCTGTCGTGTGGGACTTCCAACAATCCGGTGCTTTCCGACGGAGGCCAGAAGAACGTGGTGACCGGCACGAGGACAGGCCAATGCTCGGCGGCGGGCTTCTGATGATCAGGCGCAGCCATTCCGCGAAGCGTTCTCGTCTCCGGTGGTCGCCACTGGTCTTCGGGGCGGTCGTCGCCCTGATATCGGGCCTCGGCGCCGGAGCGGCGTTCGCATACGTCACCACGACCGGCTCCGGCACGGGCTCGGCGACTACGGGTACGCCATCGGCGGTTACCGTCGAGGCCGCCAGCGGTTCCGTGTCGTCCAAGCTGATCCCTGGGAGCAGCGGTGACCTGCTGGTCGAGCTGACCAACCCGAACAGCTATCCGGTCACCATTGTCGGGATCTCCCAGAGCGGTCCGGTCACTTCGCTCGGTGGAAGCGGGCCCTGTACGACCACCGGAGTATCGGTCGCGACGAGCAGCACCCTGAGCATCACAGTCGCCCACGGCACGCACGTCGTCGTGACAGTACCGAGCGGAGCGCAGATGAGCACGAGCTCGGACAGCGGCTGCCAGGGCGCGACGTTCGACATCCCTCTCGCCTTGGTGATCCAACAATGAGCCCGCGACCCGAAGCTGTCGGTGGACGGCGCCGCGCCCGTATCGGTGTTCGCGCGCTGCTGTTCGCAGGTGGGTTCGTCCTCGCAGGCGCCACCGCGGCCATGGCCTACTGGACCGTGTCTGTCATCTACGGGAACCCGAACTACGCGCTGGCGCAGGCGAACAGCCTTTCCGCCGCCACGACGCCGACCGCGACGGTGAACGGCAGCGGGGCGATCACGGTCGGGTGGAGCCTCCCGGCTAGCCAGCTTCCTGGCACGCACTACCAGGTGACCCGCACGAGCGGTCCCGGAAGTCCAGCGCCGGTGTGCACGGTGGCGTCCACTTCGACCTCCTGCCAGGACAGCAACCTCACCGCCGGCACCGCCTACAGCTACTCCGTCGCGGCATCTCTCGCCAGCTGGAAGTCTTCGTCGATCGCGGTCTCGGCCACGACGGCAACCCCGACGTTCGCGATCACCCTCTCGCCGAGCCCGTACACGGCAGGGACGGCGATCAGCGTGACGAAGGTTCAGGCGACGATCGGCGCGAGCGTAGATAGCACCTATACCGGAACGAAGACGATCAGCTGGTCCGGCCTCGCGAACAGCCCCTCTGGCCAGGCGCCGTCGTATCCGTCCAGCTCGGTGACCTTCACCAATGGAGTGGCGAACCCTGGCTCGACCTTCACCGCGTACGCCGCTGGAACTAACACCCTTACCGCCACGGACGCCAACGCCACGACCGTGACCGGCTCCTCGACATTCACCGTCACCTTCGGCCCGGCGACGAAGATCGTGCTGTCCGGCGGGACGAGCTTGGCATCGGCGTCGAATGAGACGCTCACCGCCACGATCGAGGACGCGGCTGGCAACACCGTCACGACGGGTGCCGACGCCACTCGCTCGGTCACCTTCGCCCAGCCGTCGGGCTCCGGCTCGGTCACCGGCCTCGGATCTTCGACAGCATCGGGCGGCATCGCCTCGAAGGTGGTCACGGGCAACGTCGCCGGCACGGCGAACCTTCAGGCAAGCGCCACCCTCACCCAGGGTGCGACGACCTCGAACACACTTGCGGTCACCGTCACCTTCGGCCCCGCGACGAAGATCGTGCTCTCCGGCGGGACGAGCTTGGCATCGGCGTCGAACGAGACGCTCACCGCCACGATCGAGGACGCGGCCGGCAATGCCGTCACCACGGGTGCGGACGCAAGTCCATCGGTCAGCTTCACCGAACCAACAGGCTCGGGTTCGGTCACCGGCCTCGGCTCCTCGACCGCCGCTGGCGGTATCGCGCAGCTGTCGGTCACCGGCAACGTCGCCGGTACCGCGAACCTTCAGGCCAACGCGACCCTCACCCGGGGGTCGACGACCTCGAACACACTTGCGGTCACCGTGACCTTCGGCCCCGCGACGAAGATCGTGCTGTCCGGCTCCACGTCGCCTCTCGGCTCGGGTGCGCCGCGCACGGTGACTGCGACGATCGAGGACGCGGCGGGCAACACCGTCACCGCGGGCGCTGATTCCAGCCGCTCGATCACCTTCGCCCAGCCGACAGGGACCGGCTCGGTCACGGGCCTCGGCTCTTCGCCAGCCACTGGCGGCATCGCCACGAAGGTCGTCACCGGCAACGCGGTCGGCTCGGTCACGCTCCAGGCGAGCGCCCCCCTCACGCAAGGCACCACGACCTCGGGCACGATCGCCTTCACAGTGAACCCTGCACCGACGATCACGTCGCCGACCGTGGGATCCCCGGAGAACCCGGGGCACGGCGGGACGGCGACCTTCACCATGAGCGGCACGAACTTCGAGAGCGGACTCACCGTGACGGGCAATGGGTCCGCCACCGTCAACAGCTTCACCTGGACCAGCTCCACGACAATTAGTGTCAACGTGACAGGTAAAGGCGGGTCTGGTGCGAGCGGTAGCTTCACCGTCACGAATCCCGACGGCGGGACTGTGACGTCCGCAAACGGTAGCTTCACCAACGGTTAGCGCGGCGCGTCACGGGAGGCGCCGCCGGCTCCCTGTGGGTAATGATGTCGGGATGGAACTAGAACACGACGAGCGCCCGTGGGGTAGCTACACCGTGCTGTCGGACGGAGACGACCACAAGGTCAAGGAGATACTGGTCCTCCCCGGAAAGCGCCTCTCGTACCAGAAGCACTTCAAGCGCGCCGAGCACTGGTTTGTCGTGCGGGGCCAAGGAACGGTCACCCTCGAGGGGGTCGACATCTCCGTAGGGCCGGGCTCGACGATCGACGTCGCCCTCGAGGCGCCGCATCGTATGGCCAACACGGGCGGCGAGGACCTGCTCTTCGTGGAGGTCCAGCACGGCACGTACTTCGGCGAGGACGACATCATCCGCCTGGAGGACGACTTCGGGCGCTAGGAGGCCGGTAGGGCACATGCCGCAATCACCGCACGATGACTTTCATGTCGTATCATGCACGATATGAGCGAGCTACCGACGGCGACGCTGATCGCCGCGCGGTTCCGGCGGGGCATGGAGTACAAGAACGCAGGGCGGCTGCGCGCTCTCGTCAAGGTCCGCATGAAGTCTGAAGCGTGGTCGGAATTCAAAGCAACGCTCACCAGTGCGCCCGGCTACATTACGGATTCTTTTGCCCCCGGGATTGGTTACTTTCCCGGCGGCGCCGAGCCGACCGCGGAGTTCAAGGTCACCGGAGATCTGCTCTCGGTGCGGAACACCGCGAGCAGTCTCGCGAAGCAGTACGGCCAGCCCGCGGTGCGCGTGAACTTCGAGGCGGCCTCGGAGGCGATGCTCTTCGACCTCGACCTCTCGCTGTCGGATTGGCGAATCGAGTACCTCCTGCCGGAGGATTCGCCCGCAGCGCGGGCCGAGGCCGTCTTCTGGCTGACGAAGTCGAGCGGGATCGACATGCCGGTCGGGCGCGTGACCGGCGACCGGCTGGTCATCGACGGCGGGCTCGGCTTCGTCGCCCGGGCGCACCGGGCGATTGCCGAACGGTTCGGTCGACCGGTGTCGGTTGCATCCGTGCTCGTCGAGCGGTGGGGGATGGACGGTGACCAACGTGGGTTCCTCCGCGAGCAGCGGACCGAGCGCGCCACCGACGAGGAGATCGGTCGCATCCTGCTCGCCTGACGCGAGCGGGTCGACGGGGCTGACGGACCAGACGAGTGCGCCCGGAGCAGGACTTCGGGCGCTAGAGCTCCGCGTCCCTCGGCACGGCCGGCGAGCCGAGTTCGTCCTGGGTGACGGCGATCGGGGAGTCCCTCCCGGGTACGAGGGCGTTCAGCGCGTCGATCAGCTGGCGGAGCCGCCCGTGGTGCGTGCGGTCGAACTCGAGAGCGATACGCGCCAGCTCGAGGTGATCGTCACTGGCGCGCTCGGGAGCAAGCGGCTCGGTGCGCCAGATTCCCCGCTCGGAGCAGATGTCGGCGAACGCCGCCGAGAGCATGTCCAGCTCCTCGCCGCTCGGAGCGTGTTGGAGGCGCAGCACCATCGTGTTTCCGACGAAGCGGAGCGAGTGGTAGTTGCGGTGGAAGCCGAGCAGCTCGGCGATCGCCTCGTCGACGTTGTCGGTGATCCGGTAGAGCGCTGCGTCGAGCGGATCGGCGAGGCCTCGCCCGTAGACCTGCTCCGTGACGAAGCGCTCCCACGCCTCCCAGTAAGCGTCACCGGGCGTGTCGACGAGCAGGATCGGGGCCGGCTCGGCCTTTCCCGTCTGGAGGAGCGTCAGCAGTTCGAACGCCTCGTCGAGGGTCCCGAAGCCGCCCGGCAGCACGAGGAAGCCGGTGGACTCTTTCATGAGCATGAGCTTGCGCGTGAAGAAGTACTTCATCTCGACGAGCTTCTCGTTCTCGGCGATCCACGCGTTCGGAAGCGCCTCGAAGGGCAGCCGGATGTTGACCCCGATCGCCATCTCCGACCCGGCGCCCTCGTTTCCGGCCGCCATGATCCCCGGGCCTGCGCCGGTGACCACCATCCATCCCGCCTCGGCGAGCCGATGCGCGAGATCCCGCGCCAAGACGTAGAGGTTGTCCGAGGGCGCCGTGCGAGCAGAACCGAAGATCGTGACCTTCGGCACCTCGCGGTACGGGGCGAACATCGCGAACGCGTCGGCCATCTCGGCAAGCGCCGAGCGAGCGATCTTCAGGTCGAGACGGTTCGCCCCGTTGCGGGTCAGCTCGAGCGCCGCGGCGAGGATGGCGCGGTGCATGTCGCGGTTGCGCCTGGCACCTACGGCATCGAGCAGGGAGTCGACGAGCGCTGCGATGTTCTCGGTCGTTGGCTCGTCGCCCGCAGGCTCGCCGGTCACCCGACTGTTCCCTTCGCCGCGTCCTCGTCGCACAGCCACACGACGCGCTCGGCACGCACCCTCGAGGCCGGCAGGTCACGACCGGCGACGAGCTCGGCGAATGCTTGGCGCTTCTCGGCGCCCATCACCGCCACGACGACGAGCGCCGCGGTGGCTATGCCGGCGTAGGTGAGCGTGAGGCGCTCGAGCGGGTTGAGACCGGATGGATCCACGTTGCGCACGACGAGTCGCTCCGGAGGGGCGGAGAGCGCCTCCGAGCGCGGGAAGAGCGACGCGGTGTGCCCATCCGGGCCGAAGCCGAGCTGGAGCAGGTCGAGGCCGCCCGCTCGGTGCAGCGACGCCTCGTAGGCTTCGGGACCATCGGCGCACGACATCGGGAAGAAGCCGTGGAGCTGTACGAGCCGCTCGCCGAACGCCTCGCGAAGCGCCCGTTGGTTGGATTGCGGTGCGTCCGGCTCGACACAGCGCTCGTCGGCGAAGTAGACCTCGACGCGTCCCCAGGCGATCTCGTCGAGCAGCGCGAGCCGCTCCATGCATCGGGCACCCGAGGAGCCACCAGAGCAGCCCAGGCGGAACGGCGGGTCGTCGGCGCCGCGCGTCGACAGTGCCGAGCGCACCTCAGCGGCCCCAAGCTGGGCGAAGGCCTCGGGAACGTCCTCGACGACCCGGATCTCGCCGATCACGGATTGCGCCACTGCCGGCCGCCGCCCTCGATGAGGCGGTCCGCTTCGATCGGGCCCCAGCTCCCGGCGCGGTAGTGGGCGAGAGGTGGCTCGCCGTCGAGAAACGCCCGCTGTATCGGCGCGACGATCTCCCATGCCTGGTCCACCTCGTCGCTGCGGATGAACAGCGTGGCGTCGCCGGTCATCGCGTCGAGGAGCAGCCGCTCGTAGGCATCGGCCGTGCCCCCTGGGAAGGCCTCCGCGTAGGAGAAGTCCATCGCGACGGTCCGGACGCGAAACGCGGGACCCGGGACCTTGGCCCCGAAGCTGAGCGCGATGCCTTCGTCGGGCTGGATGCGCAGTGTCAAGGTGTCCGGTCGCAGGTCGCGAGCGAGCTTCCCGGCAAAGGGCAGATGCGGCGGTCGCTGGAAGACCATCGACACCTCGGTGGCCCGCTTCGCGAGACGCTTGCCCGTGCGGACGTAGATCGGCACACCCGCCCAGCGCCAGTTGTCGACGAGCAGGAGCATGGCGACGAAGGTTTCGGTCTGGGAGTTGGGGTCGACCCCCTCCTCTTCGCGATAGCCGGGCACCTCCCTGGCGTCGACGACGCCGCGCGCGTACTGGGCACGCACGACGTTGTTGACCGCTTCGTCGAGATCGGGAATGAGGACGGAGCGGAGCAGCTTGACCTTCTCGTCTCGGATTCCGCCTGCATCCATGGAGGAAGGGGGCTCCATCAGCGTGAGGGAGAGCACCTGCATCACGTGATTCTGGACGATGTCGCGCAATGCCCCGGCGGTCTCGTAGAAGCCGCCGCGGTGCTCGACCCCGATGCTCTCGGCGACGGTGACCTGCACGTGGTCGACGTAGCGGCGGTTCCAGATCGGTTCGAAGATCGAGTTGGCGAAGCGGAGCGCCAGGACGTTCTGGACCGTCTCCTTGCCCATGTAGTGGTCGATGCGGAAGATCTGGTCCTCCCGGAACGCCTTGTGCAGCTCGGCGTCGAGCTTCTTCGCGCTCTCGAGGTCGGAGCCGAACGGCTTCTCGACGACCAGCCTGGCGAAGCTGCCACCCTCGGCGGGCTCGTTTCCACCGTGCTCGGCGAGCGAGCAGGCGACGGTACCGAACAGTGCCGGGATCGTCGCCAGGTAGTAGATGCGGTTGCCGGAGGTCCCTCGCTCCTTGTCGATCTCGCGCAGCACCGTCGCGAGCGTCGCGAACGTGGTGTCGTCGCCGTAGTCGCCGGAGACGTAGCGGAACCCTTCTACCAGTCGCTCCCACGTCGCCGAGGAGCTCGATGGTGCCGCCTTCTTGCAGAGCTCACGGAACTCCTCGTCGGACCACTCGCTGCGCGCTACGCCGACGATGGCGAAGTTGTCGGGGAGCGATCCCCGCTCAGCGAGCTGGGCGAGCGCCGGGAGGATCTTGCGATGCGCGAGGTCGCCGGACGCACCGAAGATGACCAGGGCGAGCGGGTCGGGGTGCCGGCCTATGCCGGGATCTATCGGATGGACGGTTGCGTCGGGACCGGCGACGGTGACGTTCTGAAGGTTCGAGACCTCGCTCATGGACGTGCCTTGCTTTCGATGTCGTGGTGTCGTGCCAATGAGAGGCTCAGAGCAGCTCGGCCGGGTCGTCCACCGCTACACGGAGCACGCGCCGGCCGTGGGCGACGAGGCTCTCGTGGTCGCCGATCGCCTGTGCCGCGATCAAGGTGCCGAAGTCGTACGGCTTGCCGGGGATCGGGACCTCCGGCTGGGGAGAGCGCCGGACGAGCTGGAGTGCGACGACCGACGGCGGCCCGCCCTTGTGGAGCTGACCGGTGGAGTGGAGAAAGCGCGGGCCGTATCCCGCCGTGACCGCCATCCCACCGTGCGCGTCGCGGATCGAGCGGCGCAGCGCCTCGAGCCGGTCCTCGCTGCCGTAGGGCAGGTAAGCCTGGATGCTCACGTAGTCGCCCGGGACGACCTGTTCCTCGAGCCATCCCGAGACGGTCTCGGGCTCGGCCGTCTCGAGCGACGGCAGCGGCAACGCTTCGAGCACGCGGCCGGTGTTGGCCTTGGACTCGGCGACGTTGGGCTCGTCGAAGGGATCGATCCCGAGCACGTGTCCGGCCGCCGCGGTCGCCAGCTCGAGCCGGAAGAACTCTGCACCGAGCTCGTGAGCCGAGCCGAGCCGGATCGGCAGGATATGTCGGTCCGGCCCCTTCTCGTCCTGGGTGGTGGGCACCGGGATGCAGCCCCGACCCTGCTTGCCGGTCGACTCGGCGAGGAGCTGCTCGGCCCAGAGGCCGAAGTCCTTGTGGGCCTCCTCGACGAGGATGGTCACCTTGTCGCGCCCTTCGAGCGCGGCATTCGCCATCTCGATGCCGATCTCCACGGCCGCGATTCGGTCGACTTCGAGCGCGCGCCCGCAGAGCTCGCCGATGTCGTAGCCGGCGAGCGCAGCGGGCACCAGGCCGAAGTGCGACAGGACCGAGTAACGGCCGCCGATATCCGGTCGGTTGATGAAGATGCGCTGCACCCCCAGCTCCTCGGCCTCGGCCGCGAGCGGTGTGCCGGGGTCGGTGATGACGGCGTAGCGCTTGGCGTCCTTCAGTCGCTGCCGGGCGTGCGCGAACAGCACATTGGGCTCGAGCGTCGTGCCGGACTTCGACGACACGAGCACGAAGGCGTCCTCGATCGGGGTCGCTGCGACGGTCGTGGGATCGGTCGTGTCACACACCACGATCCGACGACCGCTCGGCGCCCCGAAGGCATCGCGGATGGAGGCGAGCACCGCCGTCCCGAGCGAGGAGCCGCCCATGCCGAGCAGCACCACCGTGTCCTGGTCGATCGTCGCCGCCCAGCGCTCCAGCTCCTTCGCGGCGCGCTCCATCTCCCGAGGCTCGTCGAGCCACCCGAGGCGATTGGCAGAGACGTTCCTGGCGGGCCATAACGAGGCGTCGCGCGCCTCGATCCTCTCGGCAAGCTCCTCGGCGCTAGCGGGAGCCGGGCTCATCGACCGGCGCCGAGGGCGGCGGCCTTCTGGCCGAGGCTCTCGATGAGCTCCTCGAAGGACTTCGCGAACGACGCCACGCCCTCGACCTCGAGTTGCTCGGTCACTTCGGCGAGGTCTACGCCGACCTCGGCGAGACCCGAGATGGTGGCGCGAGCCCTGTCGAGGTCGAGCTCGACTGTGCGCGCGACTACCCCGTGGTCGGCAAAGGCTTCGAGGGTCTGCGGCGGCATCGTGTCGACGGTGTCAGGACCGATGAGCGCCTCCACGTAATACAGGTCGGGGTAGGAGGGGTTCTTCGTCGACGTCGAGGCCCACAGCGGTCGTTGCAGGCGCGCGCCGCTCGCGGCGAGGGCCGCGAAGCGATCGGTGCCGAAGCGCTCCCGGAACAGCGCGTAGGCCAGACGGGCCTGCGCGATGGCGGCCTTGCCGCGCAGCTGGAGCGCGGCCTGCGCACGGGGGGAAGGAGGATCGGCAAGGGCGATCGCCTCGAGCCTGCGGTCGATCTCGGTGTCCACCCGGCTCACGAAGAACGACGCGACCGAGGCGACCGTCGAGAGGTCGCCACCGCTTGCGAGGAAGCGCTCGAGGCCGCGCTGGTAGGCCTCGATGACGTCCCCGTAACGCTCGAGGGAGAAGATCAGGGTCACGTTGATGCTCCGACCCTCGGCGATCATCTCCTCGATCGCCGGGATGCCCTCACGCGTGGCCGGGATCTTCACGAGCAGATTCGGCTGCGCGACGCGCTCGGCAAGATTCCTCGCGGCCGCGATCGTGCCGGCGGTGTCGTGCGCGAGCGTCGGGGACACCTCGACCGAGACGAAGCCGTCGCTTCCGTCGGATTCGTCAAAGAGCGGCCGGAAGAGCTTCAGCGCGCCGTTGGCGTCCTGCAGGACGAGCTCCCAGTAGGTGTCGTCGACGGACTTGCCCGCGGCGACGAGCTCGGCGAACTGATCGTCGTAGTCGTGGCCCGCCTCGATCGACTTCGCGAGGATCGTCGGGTTCGACGTGAGGCCCCGCACCCCGAGCTCGAGGAGGCGGTCGAGGCCGCCGGGGGAGAGGTAGGAGCGCTTCAAGTCGTCGACCCAGGGGCTCTGGCCCCCCGCCGCGTAGAGGTCGTGCACCTTGGTCACCAGCCGCTCCTCTCGTGCGCCGCGAGCAGGACTGCCCGGGCAGATGGATCCTTCGTCGCGCCTCGTCCTGCTGCGACCACGTCTCGAAGCGACGGCGATCGTGGCGCGCCGAGGCGCCTGCTCAAGCCTAGGGCGCGGGCGTCGACACCGGGGCGTTGCCCTGCAGGAATCGCGGCTGCTCGAGGCGGATCGTGGCCAAGCGTCGCCAGGCGAGGATCCGGATAAGCCACCATCCCGGGTCCAGCTGACCATGAGCGAGCGAAAGCCTGGCCGAAGTGGGTGCGGCGTGATGGTTGTTGTGAAGACCCTCGCCGGCGGTGAGCCATGCGAGCCACTGATTGTTGCGGGCGGTGTTGGCGTAAGGCTGGCGGCCGACGACGTGGCCGAACGCGTTGATCGCCGCGTTGAGCGCGAGGTAGGTGAGGGTGTGGATGGCGGCGGCGAGCAGTCCGTACTGCCAGCCGAGGCTGACGCACAAGATCGCGACGCCGATACCGAGGCCGACGAGCGCGTGATCGAACAGCACGGTGTCCCAACGGTCGGCCGGAAGGTCCCGCGCATAGCGCTGGACGGTCGCGCCGTCACGGGCCACCTTGCGGTAGAGGTTGGCGTTGGTGAGCTGCACCCGCCAGAAGCCGAGCAGCAGCGGCGAGTGTGGATCGCCCTCGACGTCGGTAAAGGCATGGTGGCGGCGGTGCACCGCCGCCCACTGGCGCGGGCGGATCCCCGTCGTGATCCAGATGAGGAAGCGGAAGACGAATCGGACACCCGGCGTGACGGTGAGCGCTTTGTGCGAGACCGCCCGATGCAGGAAGACGGTCGTGCAGAACAGCGCGATCTGACAGACGGCGAGGCCGACGATGACAGCGAGCACGACCTGGGGCACCTGCGCACGATAGCAGGACACCCCCGGTGCGGGCCTGGTGCTGGCGGGGCCGCGAGACCGGCTGTAGCCTGCCGCGGAGCGCGTCCGGCACGGGCGGCGACCCGGCGGCGGTGCGGCCTGCGGTCGGGCCGCGGCTGGCGGATCCCAAAGGAGAGCGGATGCGAGGTGAACGAGGCGCCCAGCGAGCCGAGCCGGCTCGGGTCGCGGCGAGCGAGACGCTCTCGATGCTCCGCCGCTACGTCGTCCAGGAGACCGTCGGGCCCTTCAAGCACATCCTTCGCTCGGTGCTCCTCGGAGTCTCCGGCGCGCTGTTGCTCGGCGTCGGGACGATCGTCCTGCTCCTCGCGGTGCTGCGCGTGCTCCAGACCGAGACGGGTACGACCTTCGCGGGCACCTGGTCCTTCGCGCCGTTCCTGCTGACCGCTACCGCGGCGCTCGTCGTGGCGGGCGGGGCGACGTTCGCCGGGCTGAAGGGCGCGCGCCGTGGCGGACGCGATCAAGGAGAGAAGGCGTGACGCAGGGCAAAGCGGCAGGTGATCGGATATCGATCGGCGACATCGAGAGCCAGCTTCGATCCCTCGGGGGATCGGCGCAGGCGGTGGTGTCCGAGTCGAAGACGACGGCGACCGCTGCGGCGGCGGTTGGCGGCGTTCTCGCAGTGGCAGGGGTATACCTGCTCGGTCGACGTCGTGGCCGGCGACGCGCCACGGTGCTCGAGATCCGCCGGGTGTGAGGCGGGGTGCTCTCGCTTCTCGATCGGATCTCGCGTCGGGTCATACGCCGCGGGTTGCGCCAGGGACTCCTCGAAGGGAGCTCCCTATGGCTGGTTGCCGGGGCGTTGGCCTGGCTGGTTCGCATGCTTGGGACTCCAGAGGCACCGAAGGTCGTGCATGAGGACCTCGCGGTGGGGCAGTCGATCGTCGTGACCCACCTCCCGGCCCCCCCGACACGGCGCGCACGGCGCCGTGCGCAGCGGTCCTCGGCAGACGGAGCGTGACGGGCGGCTTCGTCGGCGCGGCCCGTCCGCGCGGCCCGCTCGCCGAAGGTGACCGGGTGCTGCTCATCGACCGGAAGGACCGGCGCTACCTCGTGCGGCTCGTCGCCGGCGGCTCGTTCCAGAGCCACGCCGGCGTGATCGACCACGACGAGCTGATCGGCTCGGACGACGGCGGCGAGTTCGTCGCCCGTCAGCGCGACGGCCGCAGCGGACCGGCTCGCCGGTTCCTCGTGCTCAGGCCGACCTTGTCGGACCTCGTCGTCAAGATGCCCCGTGGCGCGCAGGTGATCTACCCGAAGGACCTCGGCGCGATCCTGATGGCCGCGGACATCCACCCCGGCGTTCGCGTGCTCGAGGCGGGCGTCGGCTCGGGAGCTCTCTCCATGACGCTGCTCGGCGCCGGCGCCCACGTCGTCGGCTACGAGCTTCGGGCCGACTTCGCGGCGCGTGCGCGGGCGAACGTCGCCGACCTGCTCGGAAGCGAGACGAGCTACCGGGTCGAGGAGCGCGACATCTACGACGGCATCGAGGAGACCGGTGTCGAGCGGGTGCTGCTCGACTTGCCGGAGCCGTGGCGGGTCGTCCCACATGCCGAGACCGCTCTCGTCCCAGGCGGGATCCTGCTCGCCTACCTGCCGACCATCAACCAGACGGCCGAGCTTCGCCAGCGCTTGGACTCGAGCGGATTTGCCCTCGCCGAGACGTTCGAGATACTCCGCAGGACCTGGCACATCGAGGGCCGGTCGGTGCGCCCCGACCATCGGATGGTGGCCCACACGGGCTTCATCACGACGGCGAGGCGCGTCTCCTCACGCTGGCACGAGCCGCTCGAGGGCGACGAGCCGACACCGGAGAGCGACGAGCCGTCAGTCGACGACAGGCCGCTAACCGAGAGCGGCTAGGACGCTTCGATCAGCCCTGCTCGATGAAGATGCACTCGCCGGGGCACTCCTCGGCGGCTTCGGTCACCGCGTCCTCGAGCTCGCTCGCGACGACGACCATGCCCTGGGCTCCCCCTGGATCACTCTTGACATCGTCGCCCTGCTTGACGTACGCGAGGCCGTCGTCGAGGAGGGTGAACACGGTCGGACAGATCTCCTCGCAGAGACCGTCACCCGTGCAGAGATCCTGGTCGATCCAGACCTTCATGTTGCTTGGCGCTCCTTCGGGGTCCAAGTGCCCTCATGGCGCGGCACATCCGCCGGGTTGAACCTGGATCTATCGACGGTAACGGTCCGCTGTAGGGGTGTCAAGGCAGCCCTTGCACCGGCGACGCAGCCGGGAGAGGAGGCGTCCAGGGATGCGCTTGTCGGTGCGATTGCCGGTGTAGGGTCCGCGTGGACGGGGGACGCACGCGCCGTGAGGAGGTGGTCCCGATCATGGACGACAAGACGTTGACCGGGCTGCGGGCACAGGTCGAGGCAGCTGAAGCCGAGGTGGCGGAGCTGCGCCACCGGCTACAGGAGGCGCCCCAACGGGTGCGCGTCCTCGAAGAGCGCCTGCTCGAGGTGACAGGACAGCTGTCCCATGCGCTCTCGCAGAACGAGAAGCTGACCTTCACGCTGCAGCAGGCGAAGGAGAACATCGCGGCGCTTCGCGACGAGGTCGACAAGCTGACCCAGCCTCCCAGCGCGTACGGGACCTTCCTCCAGGCCAACGACGACGGCAGCGTCGATGTGTTCGCGAGCGGACGCAAGATGCGGGTCGCGCTGCACCCGGCGATCGCGGGCGGCGAGCTGCTCCGGGGCCAGGAGGTCGTGCTCAACGAGTCGCTGAACGTCGTGCTGGCGCGGCACTTCGAGCAGGCCGGCGAGGTGGTGACGATCCAGGAGATGCTCGAGGACGGGCACCGAGCGCTCATTGTGGGCCGGGCGGACGAGCAGCGCGTCGCCGAGATCTCGGACGCGCTCGCCGACACGAAACTGCGGGCCGGCGACAGCGTCCTCATGGACACGCGCACGCAGCTGCTGCTCGAGAAGCTGCCGCGTCCGGAGATCGAGGAGGTCATCCTCGAAGAGGTTCCCGACATCACCTACGCGGACATCGGCGGGCTCGACACCCAGATCGAGGCGATCACCGACGCGGTCGAGCTGCCCTACATGCACCGCGAGCTCTTCGCCGAGCACCAGTTGCCGGCGCCGAAGGGCATCCTGCTCTACGGCCCTCCGGGGTGCGGCAAGACGCTCATCGCCAAGGCAGTCGCCAACTCGTTGGCGAAGAAGGTTGGCGAGCTCACCGGCAACGTCAACGTGCGCAGCTACTTCTTGAACATCAAGGGTCCCGAGCTTCTCAACAAGTACGTGGGCGAGACCGAGCGGCAGATCCGCCTCGTGTTCCAGCGTGCGAGGGAGAAGGCCGAGGAGGGCGTGCCGGTCATCGTGTTCTTCGACGAGATGGACTCCCTCTTTCGCACGCGAGGCACCGGCATCAGCTCGGACATGGAATCGACGATCGTCCCTCAGCTGCTCGCTGAGATCGACGGGGTCGAGGCACTTCGCGACGTGATCGTCATCGGCGCCTCCAACCGAGAGGACCTGATCGACCCTGCGATACTTCGTCCGGGCCGCCTCGACGTGAAGATCAAGATCGAGCGGCCGAACGAGGTCGCCGCCCAGCAGATATTCGCCAGATACCTCACCGCTCAGCTACCGCTCGACGCACGCGACGTCGCCAATCTCGGGGGTGGCGACCCCGAGAAGGCGGTCCAGGTGATCATCGAGCGCACGGTCGCCGAGATGTACCGTGCGGACGACGACAACCGCTTCCTCGAGGTCACCTACCAGAACGGTGACAAGGAGATCCTCTACTTCAAGGACTTCTCGTCGGGCGCGATGATCGAGAACATCGTCCGTCGCGCGAAGAAGCTCGCCATCAAGCGCACGCTCGCCGGCGAGGGGCGCGGGATACGACTCGACGACATGATCGAGTCGATAAAGCAGGAGTACAAGGAGAACGAGGACCTTCCGAACACGACCAACCCCGACGACTGGGCCAAGATCTCCGGCAAGAAGGGCGAGCGGATCGTTTACGTCCGCACGATCTTCGATCACGGCGACGACACTCGGGGCGGGCGCGCGATCGAGCGCGTCGGCACCGGGCAGTACCTATAACCGGCCCGGCGGGGGCCATCCAGTAGCGTCGCCAACATGGCCATAGCCAAGGTCTACGGGATCGAGACCGAGTACGGCATCCAGGTCGTCGGCAACGCCGACGGCAATCCGACGACTGCCTCGTCGGTCCTCATCAACTCCTACGTCTCCCAGCTCGCCGGCCGCGTCGGCTGGGACTTCGAGGACGAGTCGCCCGGGCGCGACGCGCGTGGTTACGTGCGCGAAGGCTCGATGCCGCCCGAGGTGGAGACCCACCTGGTCAACACGGTGCTCACCAACGGTGCCCGGTACTACGTCGACCACGCGCATCCGGAGTACTCCTCGCCGGAGTGCGCAACGCCGCTCGAGCTGGTGCGCCAGGACAAGGCCGGTGAGCTCGTCCTCGCGAGGTCGATGGCCGCGGCTCGGCGAGTCCTTCCGCCGGGCGAAGAGATAGTCGTCTACAAGAACAACTCCGACGGCAAGGGCAACTCCTACGGCTGTCACGAGAACTACTTGATGGACCGCACGGTGCCCTTCGCCCGCCTGGCGCGACAGGTCACGGTGCACCTCGTGACGCGCCAGATCTACACCGGATCGGGCAAGGTCGGCTGCGAGGCGTCGCCGTCGCCGACACCGGCGTTCGAGATCACCCAGCGGGCGGACTTCTTCGAGGAGGAGATCGGGCTCGAGACGACGCTGAAGCGCCCGATCGTCAACACTCGAGACGAGCCGCATGCCGACGCCACGAAGTACCGTCGCCTGCATGTGATCACCGGGGACGCCAATCTCGCCGAGGTGGCGACGTTCCTCAAGGTGGGTGTCACCGCCCTCGTGCTCCTCCTGATCGAAGACGACGTCCTCAGCGCCCGCGAGCTCGTGTTGGCGAACCCGGTCCAGGCGATGCGGGCGGTCTCGCACGACGTCGCGCTCACCAGGCCGCTCGAGCTCGTCTCGGGTGAGTCGATCACGGCCCTCGAGCTGCAGTGGGAGCTCTACGACGCCGCCCGCAAGTACGCGGAGGAGCGGGGTCTCGCCGAGCTTGGCCCGGAGCCGGCCGGTCGCCAGCTGCTCGAGCGGTGGGAAGCGGTGCTGAGCGGCCTGGAGTCGGACCCGGCCTCGCTTCGCCACCAGCTCGACTGGGTCGCCAAGCTCGAGCTGATCGACGCCTACTGTGCGCGCCACAACTGCGGTCTCGACGACCACAGGGTGGCGGCGCTCGACCTGCAGTACCACGACGTGCGTCCCGCGCGTTCGCTCTTCCAGCGGCTCGACATGGAGCGCCTCGTCACGCCCGCGGAGGTCGAGGCAGCGGTGACGTCCCCGCCTCGCGACACGCGGGCATATTTCCGCGGCGAGTGCCTGAAGCGTTTCGGCGCGTCGATCGTGGCTGCCAACTGGGACTCCATAGTGTTCGATCTCGGAGACGACCCCCTTCGGCGGGTCCCGATGATGGAGCCGCTGCGGGGGAGCGCGGCGCACGTCGATACGCTCTTGGATGGTTGCAGTAGCCCCGCCGAGCTGCTCAGGCGGCTCGGCGCTTAGGAGGCTTGATTCGAATGGCAGAGCGGGAGCTGAAGAAGCGAACGGCGCCCCAGAAGGATGCGCCCGAGGTCGAGGAGGAAGCGCCGGCTACGAGCGAGCGCGGCGAGCGGCTGAAGGCCGAGATCGATGACCTGCTCGACGAGATCGACGAGGTCCTCGAGGACAACGCCGAGGAGTTTGTCAGGAACTACGTCCAAAAGGGCGGTCAGTAGGAGCGCACCGCCGCGCGCCACTAGGGTCTAGCCCGATGAGCCTTTACCTGTTCCCCTCGGGGGAAGACCCGGGTGCAAACTTCGCCGACCTGCTGCGACGGGTCCAGCCGGGTGCGGTGGTGCCGACCCCGACGGGCGCGACGGCGCTCGAGATCCGGCACGCCACGACCATCGCTGCGCTGCGCTACAGCTCCGGCGTGGTGATGGCCGGAGATCGGCGGGCGACCGAGGGCGTGAGCATCGCTCATCGCAGCATCGAAAAAGTTTTCGCCGCGGATCGCTATTCGGCTGTTGCCATCGCCGGAGCCGCAGGGCCCGCGATCGAGATGGTACGGCTCTTCCAGACCCAGCTCGAGCATTACGAGAAGGTCGAGGGAGCGACGCTCAGTCTCGAGGGCAAGGCCAACCAGCTGGCGCAGATGGTACGTGCGCACCTGCCGATGGCGATGCAGGGGCTCGCCGTCGTCCCGCTGTTCGCGGGATGGGACTGGATCCGTAGCTCGGGGCGCATCTTCACCTACGACGTCACCGGTGGTCGTTACGAGGAGACGGACTTCCACGCGACCGGATCTGGCGGGCGGGACGCCAAGACGACGATCAAGCTCGGTTATCGCGAGGGCCTCAGCCGCGTCGATGCCATCGACCTCGCCCTGGAGGCGCTCTTCCAGGCCGCCGACGAGGACGCGGCCACTGGCGGGCCGGACCCGGTGCGGGGCATCTACCCGATCGTCGCCACGGTCGACTCGACCGGGTTCACCCGGATACCCGATGAGGAGATCGCCGACCGGTTCGGCGTCTTCTTGGAGCGCCGCGCCGGAGCGCTACGTGGAGCCGACTCCGAAGGGGGTGAGCCGACATGACCATGCCGTACTACGTCGCCCCCGAGCAGGTCATGAAGGACCGCGCCGAGTACGCCCAGAAGGGCATCGCGAGAGGAAGGGCGCTCGTCGCCGTCAATTACGCCGACGGCATCCTCGTGGTGGCCGAGAATCCGTCGAGGACGCTCCACAAGATCAGCGAGATCTACGACCGCGTGGCATTCGCCGGCGTCGGCAAGTACAACGAGTTCGACCAGCTGAGGGTCGCCGGTATCCGTCACGCGGACACGAAGGGCTACGCCTACTCCCGTGACGACGTGGACGCCCGCTCGCTCGCCAATCTCTACGCGCAGCACCTCGGTCAGGTGTTCACCCACGAGATGAAGCCGCTCGAGGTGGAGATCCTCGTGGCCGAGCTCGGCCCCTCCGAGCAGGAGAACCGCCTTTACCACATCGCCTACGACGGGACGGTTGTCGACGAGCAGCGCTCGACGGTGCTCGGTGGCGAGGCGGAGGCGATCGCCCGACGGCTGGACCAGACCTACGTCGAAGGCTGGTCGCTGCGTGATGCCGTGCGGGGCTGCGCGAGCTGCCTCGCTGGTCCCGACCGGTCGCTCGGAGCCGACGACCTGGAGGTCGCCGTGCTGAGCTCGGGCAACGGTCGGCGCGCCTTTCGCCGCGTCGACGGCGAAGAGCTCGAAGCGGTGCTGCACGACTGAGCCTGCGGATACGCGCCGTCGGGCGGGCGCGAGCCCGGATGGTGCCCGCTGGAAGGTCACCGTTCGGCGCTAGCTTGACGTCGTGGACCGCCGTATCTTCGGGCTCGAGAACGAGTACGGCGTGACGTGCACCCTTCGTGGGCAACGTCGGCTCAGCCCCGACGAGGTCGCGCGCTACCTGTTCCGCCGGGTCGTGAGCTGGGGCAGGTCCTCGAACGTGTTCCTCGAGAACGGCGCTCGGCTCTATCTCGACGTCGGCAGCCACCCGGAGTACGCGACGCCCGAGTGCGACTCCATCGAGGACCTCGTCGCCCACGACAAGGCGGGGGAGAAGATCCTCGACGGGCTGGTGGCCTCCGCAGAGGCGCGCCTTCGTGACGAGGGCATCCGCGGGGTCGTCTACCTGTTCAAGAACAACACCGACTCCGCGGGCAATTCCTACGGCTGCCACGAGAACTATCTGACGAGTCGTCGCGACGACTTCGCGCACTACGCGCAGGTGCTGATCCCCTTCCTGGTGACGCGCCAGATCTACGCCGGCGCCGGCAAGATCCTCCAGACGGCTCGCGGCGCCGTGTTCTGCCTGTCGCAGCGGGCCGAGCACATCTGGGAAGGCGTGTCGTCAGCGACCACGCGCTCGCGGCCGATCATCAACACGCGCGACGAACCACACGCGGACGCCGAGCGCTTCCGGCGGCTGCACGTCATCGTCGGGGACTCCAACATGAGCGAGTACACGACGTTCCTCAAGGTCGGGGTGATGAGCATCATCTTGCGGATGCTCGAGGACCCGGGCGTCGTGCTGCGTGACCTGACGTTGGAGGACCCGATCCGGGCGATCCGGGAGATCAGCCACGATCTCACCTGCCGGCGCCAGGTCAGATTGGCGAACGGACGTGAGGCGAGCGCCTTCGACATCCAGCAGGAGTACCTGTCACGCGCCGTGCGGTACGCGGAGAGCCGGGGGCTCTCGCCGATGGAGGATCGGGCGCTCGCGATGTGGCAGCACTGCATGGACGGCATCGAGAAGGATCCCTTCAGCCTGGACCGCGAGTGCGACTGGGTCATAAAGCACCGGATCATCGAGGCCTACCGGGAGCGCCACGAACTCGCGCTTGGCGCGCCGCAGGTAGCGCTGCTCGACCTGCAGTACCACGACGTGTCGCGCGAGCGCGGCGTGTTCTACAAGATGCAAGCGCGTGGAGCGGTGGAGCGGATCGTGACCGACGCCGCTATCGACGACGCCATGGAGAACGCCCCGTCGACGACGAGGGCGCGCCTACGGGGAGAGTTCATCCGCAGGGCGAAGGAGCGGCGCCGCGATTTCACGGTCGACTGGGTGCACCTGAAGCTGAACGACCAGACGCAGCGGACCGTGCTGCTGAAGGACCCGTTCCGTGCGCACGACGAGCGCGTCGAGCGCCTGATCGAGTCGATGTGAGCGATCTACCGCACGACCGGACAGCGCCATCCGATCCGAAAGCGCCATCCGATCCGGCCGCCCCGACCGCGTTGCTCGACCCGGGCGTGCCGGAGGAGGCGCTCGACGCCTCGCCGACGACCAAGGGCAACAAGAGCGGTGGGTGGCGGACCCGCAAGCGGCGGATCCTGATCGAGTGGGCCGCGGTGTTCGCACTGGCGGCGCTCGCGGCAGCCGGTCTCCGCGGCTTCGTGCTGCAGGCCTTCTACGTCCCGTCCGGATCGATGGAGCCGGCGCTGCAGATCGGCGACCGGATCCTCGTCGACAAGTTCCTGTTCTCGCCGGCGTCGCTGCACGACGGAGACGTCATAGTTTTCGCCCGTCCCTCCGGCGACACGGCCGGGGTGTGCGACGACCCGAACGCGACGGACCTCGTCAAGCGAGTCGTCGCGCTGCCGGGCCAGACCATCTGGTCGTCGCACAACAAGATCTACGTAAACGGCATACACCAGACCGAGACCTACCTGCCTCGCGGGACAGCACTCGGCAAGGCCGTGCCACGCCAGGTCGTTCCCAAGGGACGGTTCTTCGTGATGGGGGACAATCGGTCGCTGTCGTGCGACAGCCGTTACTGGGGAACCGTCAAAGCCTCGAGCATCATCGGTCGGGTGATCGCCGTCATCTGGCGCGGCGGACGCCCCACGCTCCACGCGTTTTGAGCTGGCGCCGCGTTCGTGCGGCGACCCCCTTGTAGACTGCGCGTCGTGGGATTTCTTGACCCCGGCAAGATCCTCGTCATCCTCGTGCTCGCGCTGATCGTCCTCGGACCGGATCGCCTGCCGAAAGCGGCGCGACAGGCCGGCGCGGCGTGGCGGGAGCTCACACGCGTCCGGGAGCAGGTCACCGAGGAGATCCGTTCGGCCATGCCGGATCTGGACCTTCCGAACATCCCGCGGATGCCTACCAACGTCGTTTCGGGCTTCATCGCGGACCTCACGAAGCCCTCCGTGCGCGACGTCGGTGGCGACGCGGTGGGGGCGAACGGCGTCGAGTCCGAGGTCCAGGGAGCGCCGGGGGAGCTGATCTCGTCGTCCTCCACCGGCGAGACCGACGAGACGGGGGAGGCAGCAACCACGTGGCCGAGCGAGAGCGCCGCCTCCGGAGGGCTCGCGCCACCTGCCGCGGGCCGGGACAGCGGGCGCTCCGCGGCCCGGGCGGCGATTGCCGACGTCCCGCTATCGTCCGACGACCCGAGCATGAACTGAGACCGGCCTCGCCGCCGGCTCCGTACTAGAGACATGGCGACCCTGATCAGAAGGCGCGGCGGTCCGCGTCCAGCTCCCGACGCGATGACGTTGAGCGAGCACCTCGGCGAGCTTCGCAAACGTCTCATCGTGAGCGTCATCGCGTTCGTCGTCGCGGCAATCATCGCCTATGTGTTCTACCCCCAGATCCTGCGGTTTTTCGAGAGACCGTACTGCGCGACGGTCCCGAAGGGCCACGCGTGCTCGCTGTATGTGACGGGGCCGCTCGAGGCGTTCGGCATCCGGCTCAACGTCACCGCCTATGGCGGCCTGGTGCTCGCGTCGCCTGTGATCCTCTACCAGCTCTGGAAGTTCGTCACGCCGGGCCTCAAGGCGAACGAGAAGAAGTACGCCATTCCCTTCGTCGTAGCGACCCTGACGCTGTTCTGCTTCGGCGCCTTCGTCGCGTGGCTCACTTTCCCTCACGCGCTTGGCTTCCTGCACGCCGTCGGCGGACCGGGCATCACGGACATCTTCTCGCCGTCGAAGTACCTGAGCCTGATCATGGCCCTCATGGCGATATTCGGTCTGACGTTCGAGTTCCCGGTCGTGCTCATATCGCTCGAGCTCGCGAACGTGCTGACTCCGGCCAAGCTGCGCAAATGGCGCCGGCCGGCGATCGTCGCCATCGTCGTCGTGTCGGCCGTCGTCACGCCGAGCTCCGACCCGTTCTCGATGCTCGCACTGGCGGTCCCGATGCTCGTCTTCTACGAGGCCTCCATCGTCATCGGCAAGATGTTCAAGAAGTGAGTGGCCTGACCTGGGACGTCGCCGGTCCGCCCGCCGGCGTCGCGCCGCGCGCCGCCACCGGCGAGTTGCGGCGCCGGTTCCTCGCGAAGCGGCCGTATCCGCTGGACGATTTCCAGGTGCAAGCGCTCGACCTGCTCGACGCCGGACGCTCGGTGCTCGTCGCGGCGCCGACCGGATCGGGCAAGACGGTCGTCGCCGAGTACGCGATCGAGCAGGCTCTCGAGGCCGGCTGGCGGGCCTTCTACACGACGCCGCTCAAGGCGCTGTCGAACCAGAAGTACGCCGACCTCGCCCGCACCTACGGCGAGCACCGGGTCGGGATCCTTACCGGCGACACGTCGGTGAACGGCGGGGCCGACGTCGTCGTGATGACGACGGAGGTGCTGCGCAACATGATCTACGCGGGTCCCGAGCACCTCGCGTCGTTGCGCTGCGTGGTGCTCGACGAGGTGCACTTCCTGGAGGACCGCTATCGCGGCGCCGTGTGGGAGGAGATCATCCTCTCCGCTCCGCCCTCGGTGGCGCTCGTGTGCCTCTCCGCCACCGTGTCGAACGCCGAGGAGCTGGCCGGATGGATCCACGGCGTCCGGGGAGCGACGGGCGCCATCATCGAGGAACGGCGACCGATCGAGCTCCGCAATCTCTACGTGGTGGGGGACCGTTCGTCCGAGGAGATCCACCTCCTGCCCACCTTCGTCGACGGGAGGCCCAACCGCGAGGCTGCGGCCCTCGACGAGCGCTCACATCGGGCCGCCCGAGACCGCGGGCCGGGAAGGCGGCAGCCGCCACGTACCGGCCGCCAGCGTCTCTACCGGCCGCGGCGCCAAGAGGTCATCGAGCGCCTCGACGACGCGGATCTCCTCCCGGCGATCTGCTTCGTCTTCTCGCGCCAGGGCTGCGACGACGCAGTGCGCCAGTGCGTCGAGGGCGGCGTACGCCTGACGAGCTCGGAGGACCGCGCACGGATCCGCGAGGTCACCGACCGCCACCTCGACCAGCTGTCGGACTCGGACCTGTCCGTGCTCGGCTACCCGCGCTTTCTCGCCGGACTCGAGGCCGGCATCGCCGCCCACCATGCCGGGATGGTGCCCCCGTTCCGCGAGGCGGTCGAGGCGCTGTTCTCCGAGGCGCTCGTGCGGGTCGTGTTCGCGACCGAGACGCTCGCTCTCGGCATCAACATGCCGGCGCGCACCGTGGTGATCGAGAGCCTGTCGAAGTTCTCCGGGAACGGCCACGCGGACCTGACGCCGGGTGAGTACACCCAGCTGACCGGAAGGGCGGGCCGGCGGGGGATCGACGACGTGGGCTACGCGGCGGTGCTCTGGTCGCCGTTCCACACCTTCGGCGAGGTCGCGTCCCTTGCCTCGGCGCGCAGTCGAGCGCTGCGCTCGTCCTTCCGGCCGACCTACAACATGGCCGTCAACCTCGTCAGGCGCTACGAGCGTGACGACGCGTACCGGCTCGTGCGATCGTCGTTCGCGCAGTACTTGTCCGACGCCCCGCTCACACGTCAGCTCGACGCGGTCGTCGGCCTGCTGGGAGATCGTGGCTATCTCGCCGGCTGGCGGGTCACCTCCTCCGGCATGCGGCTCGCGGGGATCTACCACGATTGCGACCTGCTCATCGCCGAAGCACTGAGCAACGGTCTCTTCGACGGGCTGGACGGCCCGAGCCTCGCCGCGCTCGTATCCGGGTTCACCTTCGAGGCGCGCCGAGCGGCTGCTCCGGGGGAGATGCCGACGGCCAAGCTCGCCGCCCGCTTCGGGGAGCTCGAAGCACTGGCGGCGGGGCTCAGGTCCGACGAACGAGCCGCCGGTCTGCCCCGGACGCGTCTCCTGGACGCGGGCTTCGGGCGCCTCGCCTTCGAGTGGGCCAAGGGCACGGACCTGCGCCGGCTGCTCGAGGCGCCGGCGCGTGAGCGCCGCCGACCAGGGGCGGGCGAGCCCGTGATGACCGGTGGCGACTTCGTGCGCAACGTGAAGCAGCTCGTGGACCTGCTCCGCCAGGTCGGCACCGTCGACGGCGACGGCACTGCTGGAGCGGTCGCCCGCAAGGTGGCCGAGTCGCTCGTGCGCGGCGTCGTCGCCGCCTCCTCGGGCGTCTCGAGCGCGCTCGTCGCCGAGGTCGGCGACGATCCGCGTCCCACCTAGCGTGGTCCCGTAGTCTCTCCGGGGCATGCTGCCCTACGCCTTGGAAACGTTCACCGACGACGAGCGCTCGCTCCTGCGGCACTACGTCACCAACCTCGACGGTCCAGTGTTCGCGCTCGTCAACCTGCCCGAAGTCGTGAAGGGTGCGTTGTTCGCCCGCTACTCGAGGTCCTCGAAGAGCCTGCGTCGGCTCTTCCTCGACGAGTTCGTCGAGGACCTCGACGTCAGCGGGGACGCGTCGGTCGACGCGACCATCGGCCTGCGGCGCGCCGAGGAGCTGTACGCCCGTGTCTTCGGCGACTACGGCGACGACTCCGTGGCTCAGCTCGGCGGGGTCCACCTCGCGTGCGAGCAGGCCTCGAACGTGCTCACCAAGGTGCTCGAGCGCGGTCGGCTGATGTCCTACCTCGAGCAGTCGACCCGCTACATCCCCTACGACAGCCGGCTGCAGACCGGCCACTACCGCTACTACCGGGACCCGGCGGTGCTCGACTCGGCGCTCGGGGCGCGCTATGTCGGAGACATGGACCGGATGTTCGACACGTACGCGGACCTGCTCCCGCGGCTGCGTGAGCACCTGATACGAGCCCTTCCGAAGCCCGCGGAGGTCTCGGACGTCGCCTATCGCCAGTCGGTGCGCGCCAAGGCGCTGGACGCGTTGCGAGGGCTGCTTCCTGCGGGGGCGCTGTCGAACGTCGGCATCTACGGCTCAGGCCAGTCCTTCGAGCTCCTACTCATGCGCATGCGCGCCCATGGCCTCCCGGAGGTCGGCCGTTACGCGGAGCTCATGCTGGAGGAGCTGCGCAAGGTCATCCCGTCCTTCCTCTCGCGCCTCGACCGGCCCGACCGGGGAGGTGAATGGGTCACCTACCTCGGCGCTCGTCAGGAGGCGATGGAGGAGCTGGTGGGTCGCCTCTGGCCCGAGGACGAGGCCGGCTCCGCCACCCTCACCGAGGGCCCTGCCTCGGTGGAGCTCGTCGACTTCGATCCCCGTGGCGAGGAGAAGGTCCTCGTCGCCATGTGCTACCCGCACTCCGGGCTGCCCGAGGACGTTCTCGCCGAGCGCGTCGCGCGGCTCAGCGAGGACGAGAGGACAGCACTGGTGAGCGCCTACGTGGGCGAGCGCCGCAACCGTCGACACCGACCCGGACGGGCGCTCGAACGCACGGGCTACCGTTTCGACGTGGTCTCGGACTACGGCGCCTTCCGGGACCTCCAGCGGCACCGGATGCTCACCGTCGACTGGCAGCCGCTCGGAACGGCCCTCGGATGGTCCATACCCGACGTCGTCGTCGAGGCCGGTCTCGAGCGGCCCTTCACCGAGTCCCTCGAGCGCTCGGGCGAGCTCCACGAGGCGCTGGAGGTTTCCTTCCCCGAGCAGTCGGTCTACGCCGTGGCCCTCGCGTTCAACATCCGCTATGTGATGCAGCTCTCGGCGCGAGAGGCGATGCACGTGCTCGAGCTGCGCAGCGGCCCGCAAGGCCATCCGTCCTACCGCAGGATCGTGCAGGAGATGCACGACCAGATCGCGGAACGGGCGGGTCATCGGGCGCTTGCCGCGGCAATGTCCTTCGTCGACCACAGCGACGCCGACTATGGGCGGCTCGAGGCCGAGGAGAAAAGCGAGGGTCGCAGGTCGACCGCCCTCTCGAAGCCCCTTGACGTGGCGGGGTTGCGTGCGCATGAATAGGCGTACCCCATTTCCGGATCGCCCAACTTCGGAGCTTCCGTCAGTCGCTCCGGGTCGTCTCGGCGGGGCAGTTGCGTACGGAGCGGCCCAGGGAGCCGAGTAGAGAACGTCCAGCTGTTCGGGTGCGGTCGGACCGCGCCTCGCACGGCTGGACGGCGCCAAAGGCTCCCTGGCTCTCCGTAGGCACCCACGGGCGACAGCTCGGACTTCTGGCTCGGGAATCATCTGGAGCCTGTAGCGGTTCAACCCGCGGGCGGTTGCCGTATAGTGACCGCGCCCACGCCGAGCCCTTCGGGCACCGGCGCCGGGGGACCTTCGCACGGCTCGACGAGACGCTACGACTGATCCACACGACGACGAGGAACTGCATGCCAAGCGAGATAGGTGAAGAGGTCGATGCCGACGCCGTCGAGGATGACGACCTGGAAGAGCTGAGCGACGAGGCCGTCCTCGACGACGAGCTCGAAGAAAATCTGGATGATGATGACGACGACGTGGTCGACCCCATCGAGGACGAGCTCGTCCTCGAGGTGCCCGTCGGTGACGTCGCCGCCGTGGTGGCGGCTCCGGCAGCCGAGCCGGAAGAGGCCGCGTCCGAGGACGACGACGACGAAGAGGACGACGATGACGTCGAGGCAAGCCTCGACGTCATCTTGAAAGAGCGCCTCGTCGTCGCGGATGACGAGGACGAAGACGAGGAGGAGACCCCGGACGCCGAGGACAGGGCCGATGGGACCCTGCGCGTCCTCCCGAAGCAGCCGGGCGAGTTCGTCTGCCAGTCCTGTTTCCTCGTGAAGAGCGAGCTGCAGCTGGCCGACGGACAGCGGATGCTCTGCCGAGACTGCGTCTGATCGGAGCTCGCCGTGGCCGAGGATCGTCCGCTGGTGGAGCAGGTGCTCGACACAGCCTTCTACGCGCCCATCGGGGCGATCGTGATCGCGTCGGAGCAGGTCCCTGCACTCGTCGAGAGGGGTCGAGCCCTCCTGGAGTCCAGGGTCGTCGTGGCACGCATGGTCGGCAGGATGGCTGTGGCGACGGCTCGCCGAAGGGTGAGCGACGTGGTCGCATCGAACCGTTCGAGTGACCACGAGCCCGAAACGCCCCGTGAAGGTCCCGAGCCCCGTGTGGCGCGCGCCGTCACGCTCGACGCGGAGCGGCGCGCCGAACGGGTGCCCGGCGCCGACCTCGGACCTCGGCCCGAGGTCGAGAGCCTCGCGATCCCCGGTTACGACTCGCTCGCGGCCTCTCAGGTCGTCCAGCGTCTGGCGGGGCTCACCGCGGGCGAGCTCGAGAGCGTGCGTCGCTACGAGCTGTCGACGAGAGGTCGTCGGACGATCCTCGGACGCGTCGCCCAGCTCCAGGGCGACGCAGATGCCGCCGGCTGACCGGGCGGACGGCAAACCGCTTCCTCATGAGGGAGCCCGGGCAGCGACCCGGGAGGACCTGGCGCGGCTGGGGGAGCTCTACGACGAGGCGCGCGTTGCGCTGTCCACTTCGCGAGGCGGCAGCCTCCTGCTCGCCGAGACCCTAGGCGCGGGCACCGACGAGCTGCTCTCTGAGCTCCTCGGTGACCCGGACGCGTGCGTGGAGGCCGGTTGGTACGAAGGGGCGCTCGTGGGGCTCGGCATCGCCCGCACAGTTGAGCGTTGTGTCGCTCCTTCGACGGCCGTGGTGTCGATGCTCTACGTCGAGCCGATGGCCCGGGGCGTCGGCGTCGGCGAGTCGATCCTCGCCGCTCTCCTCGACTGGAGCCGGGCGCGGGGGTGCGCCGGCGTCGACGTTGCCGCCCTGCCGGGCGACAGGGGGACGAAGTCGCTACTCGAGCAGTCCGGATTCGCCGCCCGCAAGATCGTGATGCACCGACGGTTCGCCACTTGAGCATCGAACGACGTTCGGGTTCGCCCAAGCGAGAGTGTGAGCGAGAGGAGCTCCCTCAGGCTTCGGCAGGCGCAGGTGCCTCGTCGGACCCGTTGGCTGGATCCGCTGCGGGCGCGCTGTCAGAAACCTGCGCCGGAGCCCGATCCTCGGCCGCTTCGGGCGCGCTGGTGGAAACCTCCGCCGGAGCCTGCTCCTCGGTTGTCTCGCTCTTTGCAGGAGCGTCCCCATGGACAGGTGCCGGAGGGCGGCGTGGAGCAGCTGCCCGCGGCGGGGGAGGGGGAAGCGGCCGCGGGGGCGGCGGCATCGTCAGACCGAGCAAAGGCGCGAGAGCCGGCACCCGACCCGCGGCCATCTGAGCAGACTGTCGGAGTGCGCCGGAACTGTCCTCGGGGAGCCCTTCGGGCTTGACGGACCTCCGGATGGGCGAGGCAGCGGTCGCCTCGAGAAGTGCCAACCACCGCTCGGGCGGCGTGGCGGCCGTCATCGCGGACCCGGCGGCCTCAGCGAGGCGGACGACGAGAGCGGCAGGGAAGCGAGCCGTCGGCTCGGGCGGTCGTGCCGACAGGCGTAGGGCTTGTAGCACGCGGCCCTCGTCGAGCGCATGGGCGACATCTCCCTCCCACGCCGTGCGGAGCTTGGTCACCCGCTCGTCGAGGGCTTCCCGCAGGCGCTGGAGCACCTCTCGTCCGTGGTCGTCGCGGGGTGCTCCGCCGAGTACAGCGGCGCGCAGGTCCCGGAGTGAGATCGTCTCGAGCTTGGCGACGGCGGCTTCGGCTCGGTCGAGCCAGAGGGCTTCACGTACGCCGGGAAGTAGCTGCTCTGCGAGTGTGAGGATCGCGTCACCCGGTGCGCTCGCTCGTCCTTCGGCGCGGGCCGTGACGCGCTCGTCCTCGAGCGCCCTCCGGACGGCCGGCAGCCCACCCGCGGTGAGCTGCTCGGCGATGGGACGCTGCTCGGCGGGGAGCGAGGCCAGGAGCGCGTCGCGGTGCTCGGTACCGGGAACGAGTCGCTGCGGGCGGGGTCGGGCGGGTCGCGCTCCAGTAGCCGTGCTCGCAGGAGCCCGCCGTTCCGCCGGGCGCCCCGAAGGGCGCTGAGTCGACTCGGCTCCGACCTCGGGCCGGCTGCTCGTGCCCTCGCGCTCGGCACCGGGTCGGCGCTCGGGTCGAGCCGGGTCCCGGCGAGTCCCATCACGGCGGGTCGCGTCCCGTCGGCTGCCGTCGCGGCGCGCCCCGTCGCGGCCGCCCGGGCCGGAGCGAGACGGTCCCTCCTGCCGGGGCCTGTCACCGCCGGAGCGCCCGGTGTGTGCTCCTCGCCCGACGAGCGAGGTCGTCACGGTGCCACTCACCGGACGTGCCGCGATCTCGATCAGGTGTCCACGCTCCGACTTCGCCTTCGCCGGCAGCACGGACGTGATCGTGATCCCGTCGAGCTCGAAGTCCGCTTCGACCCGAAGTACGTCGCCGACGTGCGAGCCGGATGGCAGGACCTTCTCCTCGACCACGCCGCGTGGCTCGCGCGCCCCGACGGCCCTCCAGGTCCAGGTCCCATCATCGCGGGAGGAGGTGAGCTCGACTTCCATGCGGCGCGCCATAACGAGGGTCAAGCTACCGCCTCTGAGCAGGTCGCGCGGACGGCGGGTCGCGCTGGGCCGCCGACAGGCGGCGATATTCTCCACATGCCGCGCCAGGCGGCCCCGTCCGGCCTCCCGGCGCGCCTGCGCGTGCGTGGAGAGAGGCGAGGTCTGAATGGGCGGAATGCACGGTTTCGGCGGGATGACGGGGGGCGCCGCCAGCTTCCGGACGCTGCGTTCCTTCCGACGTGACGACTCGGTCAAAGGTCAGCAGCTGAAGCCGGGTACCTGGGCGCGGATCATCAAGTTCGCGCGGCCCTACCGGAAGCTGCTCGCGATCTTCCTCGTGCTGATCGTGACGGACGCCGTGGTTGGCGTGGCGGGTCCCCTCCTCTATAGAGAGATCATCAACAACGGCATCGTCCACAAGCACGTCAGCATCGTCATCGGATTCGCCGCGGCCGTCGCCGGCCTCGCGGTGGTGGACGTCGCTCTCGGCGTCGCCGAGCGCGGATTGTCCGCCCGGATCGGCGAGGGCCTGATCTACGACATGCGCTCGAAGGTGTTCGGGCATGTGAACGAGATGCCGCTCGCGTTCTTCACACGGACCCAGACCGGAGCGCTCGTCTCCCGTCTCAACAACGACGTGCTCGGTGCGCAGCAGGCATTCACCGACGTGTTCTCGAACGTCGTCGGCAACTTCGTGAGCGTGGTCCTCGTCATAGCGACGATGCTCGTGCTCTCCTGGCAGATCACACTCGCCGCGCTCCTCATCCTGCCGCTCTTCGTGGTCCCGGCCCGCCGGATGGGTCGCCGGCTGCAGCTCATCACCCGGGAGTCGTACGGGCTGAATGCCGAGATGACGACGATGATGAGCGAGCGGTTCAACGTCGCCGGCGCGTTGCTCGTGAAGATCTTCGGACGCCCGCAGGCGGAGCGCGATGCCTTCGACGGTCGTGCCGGTCGAGTGCGGGACATCGGCATCACCCAGGCGCTGTACGCCCGGATCCTGTTTGCGTCGCTGATGTTGACGGCCTCGCTCGCGACCGCACTCGTCTACGGCTGGGGCGGTGTGCTCGCGATCCACGGCACGCTCACCCTCGGAACGGTGGTCGCGCTCACCGCCTACCTGAACCGGCTGTACGGACCGCTGACCCAGCTCTCGAACGTGCAGGTCGACGTCATGACCGCTCTCGTCTCGTTCGACCGGGTCTTCGAGGTGCTCGACCTGCCGCCGATGATCCAGGAGAAGCCGGATGCGACCGAGCTTCCGCGCGGCCGAGCCACGGTCACGGTCGACCACGTGGACTTCGCCTATCCCGGTGCCGACGAAGTCTCGCTCGCGTCGCTCGAGTCGGTGGCGGTGCTGGAAGCATCCCCTCGTGTTGAGGTGCTTCACGATGTCTCGTTCGAGGTCGGGCCGGGGGAGCTCGTAGCCCTCGTCGGGCCGTCCGGAGCAGGCAAGACGACTATCAGCCACCTCGTCTCGCGGCTCTACGACGTGACCGCAGGCTCGGTGCGCATCGACGGCATCGACGTCCGCGACGCGACACTTGCCTCGATCCGGGCGGCCGTCGGCATCGTGACCCAAGACGCCCACCTGTTCCACGACACCATCCGGGCCAACTTGTTGTACGCGCGTCCCGAGGCCACGGACGCGCAGCTGCGGGAGTCCCTTTCTCGTGCGCAGATCCTCGAGCTGGTCGACTCCCTGCCCGAGGGCCTGGACACGCTCGTCGGCGACCGTGGCTACCGGCTGTCGGGCGGGGAGAAGCAGCGCCTGGCCATCGCACGGCTGCTGCTCAAGGCGCCAGATGTCGTCGTGCTCGACGAGGCAACCGCCCACCTCGATTCGGAGTCCGAGGCCGCTGTCCAGCGAGCGCTCGAGACAGCGCTCGTAGGCCGGACATCGATCGTGATCGCGCACCGTCTCTCGACGATCCGCAACGCCAGCGAGATCCTGGTGCTCGACGGCGGCCGGATCGTCGAAAGGGGACGCCACGCGGAGCTCCTCGCCCGAGGCGGGGTGTACGCCGAGCTGTACAACACGCAGTTCGCTCAGCCGGCGGAGCTCGAGGTCCCCGCGGGCGAAGAGGCCGACCGCGCGCGCGGCGAGGACCCGGTTCGCAACTGAGAGATCGCCGCCGCTGGCGGACCGGTGACCGGCGCGCAGTGCAGCTGGGGACCTACCAGATAGCGGGCAGGAGCCGCGCCGCCGCGCCATCAGCTTCGAAGCAGCACGCGTTTGCACGAAGCAGGAGCAGTGGGACTGTTCGTGCGCAGAGCCACAGCGTCGAAGAAGGGTCACGAATTCAGCGACTGCTGTCGGCCATGCCGTGCGCACCCACGGGGAAGTTGGAACTGGCAGCGACCGATGTGGAGCGAGTCGAGTGACGGTGGCGACGCCGTTCGCTCGTCGTGCCGTCGATCTGTCGTCCAGGGTCGCCGCGACGTCGATGTGGGCATACACGACGACACGCTCGGGGGCCGAGAAACGTGGAATGCCCGTGGTGAGCGTGTGGCTTCGGCCGGCCGTCGGAGCCATGGCCGCAGGGTCCGACGGGCTCACGACCCGGACCCACGTTGCGGTGTGCATCCACCGTAGTGGGCCGACGGCGAGGAAGACGTGGTCGGCGGGACGCACCGGTTGGAGGTTGTAGGAGGGTCGCAACCACGTCGTGCGGTGCCCAGAGATAGCGATGTTCCCGGGCTGGCCGGCGGCGGGGTCCCCGGGAGTGGAGCTCGTCCACACCTTTGACCACGACGTCGTCGAGGAAGACGACGCCAGGGATGGTCATCCGGGCGATCGGCGTGCCCAGCGTCACGATCCTCGTCTGGAGCGCGGTGGCCGCACGCTGGCTTGACTCACGGCGCTCGGCGAGAGCCCGTCCCAGCGACCGCTGGACCTTGTGTGTGAGGCCCTATTTGATGGCGAAAAGCGCGTACAGGACGAAGCTCAACGAGACGATCGCCAGGGCGGTCAGGACGGCGCCAAGGACGTGGATGGACCGCCGAAGCGAGGTGGCCGCCCGTCTCTATCGCCCCTCGTGACCACTCTCTGAAGATTGGCACAATTCCGCGTACGTGTCGCATGCCCTTCGGTGCTGGGCGATCGCGGGGGAGCGACGTCCAACGCGCTTCTCCGCTCCGAGAACCCGCGATAGTGGGCTTGACTACGCCAGCGCTCGCCAATCCCGGCTTCGTTCGTCATCGGCTACGCAGCGTGGTCATATCGACACGATGCGTGCGTAGCAACACAGTGCGTGGCTCACCTAGCACTATGCGTGTTGGGCAATCCCAATTAACCGCCACTATCGCTTGCTACTTGACACAGTCCTTGGCACTCTTAGCTCGCTCGCAGGTCGGTTAGGGCGCTGCACCAGGGCAGCTGACCCACGTCGAGCAGGTTCCGGACCTTGGGCGGACATCCTCGAAATAGCAAATGGGCGGAACAGTGGCAGGCAAATCCTCGAGTTCGCGGGCGATGAAAGGGACTAGCTTCAAAGGGCGCAGCGCTGTGGCTCGGCCGTTTGTCGTCGCAGCAGCCTTGCTCGTCGGTGCGGCCACAGCGCCTGCGCTCGCTCGGGCACAGAGCGCCGCTGCGGCAGGGGCACGAAGCGCGTCGGCGGCGACGCCGCACAGTACTTCGAATGGCACAGATACCTGGGCAGTGAACTGGGCGAACGGGATCACCTTCGGAACGGTCGATAACGTCGGCCCAGGCGCCGTCGCGGACTGCACGGTCGCCACCGTGGCGGACCTCGAGCAGATCTTCACGCACAGCCCCGTGCCCCCCAGCCCAGCGCCGTACGTCGCTGCCTATGAAGTGCTCGCGCGGGCGGAGGGCGAGGTGCCGGGCACGAATGCCGGGCTCCTGCCAGCCGACGTGCTTCGCGTCTGGAGGACGTCGGGAATCGCAGGCACGAGGGTCGCTGTGGTCGCCGCGACGGCAGTCGGTCGCGCGAGGCTCCAGCAAGCGCTCTCTACCGGGCCGATCTATGCGGTCGTCGACCTGCCGGCGTCGGCGTCGTCAGCCGCGACATGGATTGACGACGAGGGCATCGCCCTCAGGTCGTGGACGAGCACCAACGCTCCCGCCGGATACGTAGGTGGTGGCCCCCACGTGGTCGCCGTCGTTGGTTACAACGCACAGTATGTGCTGCTCGCTACGTGGGGCTACGTGCAGCCCGTCTCGTGGAGGTTGTGGCAGAAGATGGCGGCCGCTGCATGGAGTGTCAGGCCGTGACGGTGGGCGCCGCATCCGATCAAGCTCACCCTGAGCCGGTCGCAGTCGACTCGGTTAACTGGAGGACCGTGTGACCATATCGGCAGTCATACCGACTAAGGATAGACGCAGCTCTTTGGAGTCCGTACTGCCGACGTATTTCTCCCAGCCGGAAGTCGGCGAGGTCTTGGTGGTGATTGACGGAAGTGCTGACGGAACCCGGGAATCATTGGCCGAACTCAGCAAGACGGAGAAAAAGTTACGAATCCTTGACAATGGGCGGAATCGCGGACTCCCATATAGTAAGAACCGCGGAATTAGAGAATCGAATCACGATCTCATTTTTATGGGGGAGGATGATGTCGAGCTCACGCCAAACTTCTTCACAATGCTCCTGTCCCATCGGGAGTTCCTCGGAGTGGACCTCATCTGTGGTCGCAATATCTGGCGGTTTGCCGGCGAGAGTGCTCGGGACGCCATCGACAGGACGGCGAAATTCGAGGGTCCCTACGTCGACCTCAAGACCCTCCAAATAATTACCGGTCTGGCGTTAGCAGGCGATGAAGTTCATAAGATGCTCGCAGCACCGATGCTCGGAGACTCGTCGATATTCCGCAGCGTCATGTTCGACGAGCAGTTCGAGGTCAATTTCTTCAGAGAGGAAACAGACTTCCAGATCAGTGCACAAGAGGCGGGGTATACGCTTGGTTGCTGTCCGCATGCGATCTGCTTCAATCACGTCTTTGACAATGATCACAGCGGAGTTCATTCCGCCGAGGGATTCAACTCAGTTAAATGGGTCGCGATCAACAACTGGCGGTTCGTGAGAAAGCATCGACAGTTTCTCAGTGAGCACTTTGATATTGGCAACCAATATATGTACGTTAGCCGAGTCGCGGGAACGAACTACTTTCACAATATGGTTCTTCCGCTCCTCATTTCGACGAAGCGAATCATCCGTGAGTGGATACAAGGCTCGTCTATGCGATCAGGCGCGGGCGAACGTCCTCGCTGATCTGGGCTCATCGGTCCTGCAGTTACGCGCGACCATGCCCGGTCCGAACAAGGTGCCTGCGAATCACGATTGGCTGCGCACCCACTCCACCATGGTGCTCAGGCCTTCGCTCAGCGGGACTTCGGGCTGCCATCCCAGTAGAGCCGTGGCTCGCTTTACGGAAGCTTCCGTGCGGTCGACATCACCTGCCTGACGGGGATGACGGTCGAGAGATACGGGACGGCCGACGAGGTCGGCGACGAGATCGATGACTTGAAGCATCTCCGCGTGTGTTCCGCCGGCGACGTTCATGACCGATCCTGCCGGTATCTCAGGCGCAAGGGCGAGCAGATTCGCACCTACGACATCGTCGACATAGGTGAAGTCGCGCACCTGGTGACCGGTGCCGTAGAGCGGGAATGGCTGACCGGTGAGAGCTGATTCGACGAGACGACGGAACGCCATGTCCGGTCGTTGGCGCGGCCCGTAGACCGTGAAGTACCGAAGTGACACGGTCGACAACCCGTAGTTGGCTGCATACAGCGAGCACAGGTGCTCTGCGGCGAGCTTCGTGACCCCGTAGGGGCTTTCGGGTCGGGGAAGGTCCGCCTCGCTTACCGGGTAGGCGAGGGCATTGCCGTAGACCGAGGAGCTCGAGGCATAGACGACGCGCCCGACGCCCGCGGCAAGAGCTGCCTCGAGCACGCGCTGGGTCGCGAGCACATTGTGGTCGACGTAGTCCCGGAAGCCGTCTGACCAGGAGGATCGGACTCCAGGCTGACCCGCCTGGTGGAAGATGGCATCAGCGCCCGAGAACAGCGATACGAGATCGCAAGTGCGCAGGTCGGATTCGGCGAGCTCGAAGCGTGCCGAGGCGCTGACGCGCCTGACGTTCGCGCGCTTGGCGGCTACGTCGTAGTAATTAGTGAAGCAATCGATGCCGAGGACGCTGTCGCCCCGGGCGACCAGTTGTTCGGCGAGATGGCTACCAATGAACCCCGCCGCACCCGTCACCACCGCGTACATCTTCCGCTCCCTCGATCGTCGGAACGCGGGGCGCGTAGAGCCGAGCGATCCAAGCAGCTCCGCGGCACCATCTACGATGTCGCAAGTGCGACCGAGGGTACCAGTCACGATCGGCTCCGGCGACAGACTCCGGCACCGGAGGCCGCCAGCACATGGCCCAGGGGAGTCAGGTTGAATCAGCGCATCGCGGTCATCGGAAGCGGGTACGTCGGCTCCGTTGCCGCTGCTTGCCTTGCCCACGTGGGGCACGACGTCGTCGGGGTGGAGAGCGACGCGCTAAAGCTCGAAAGGCTGCAAAGTGGCGTTGCACCCTTCCACGAGCCCGGGCTGGACGCACTGCTCGAGAGCACCCTCGCGTCTGGGCATCTGACCTTCACGGCGGACTTCGGCGCCGCGATGGCCGCCTCCGAAATCGTGTTCGTATGCGTGGGTACGCCGCCCGGGGCCGACGGACTTCCCGACATGACCGCGATGGCGGAAGTCGCACGCTCGATCGCAGAGAACCTCCGTCATCACCACGTGATCGTCACCAAGAGCACGGTGCCGATAGGCACAGGGCGATGGCTGACTGCACAGATTCAGGAGTATCTAGGACCCGAGAGCGACCTTCGGCTCGCGTTCAGCGTGGTGTCGAACCCAGAATTCCTCCGCGAAGGTCGCGCCGTCGAGGACTACCTGCATCCCGACCGCGTCGTCCTCGGCAGCGACGATGCCCGTGCCCTCGAGCTCGTCGCCGAGGTGTACGAACCGATCCTCGAGCAGCGCATTCCCGGAGAGTTCGGAACGCGTGCGCGGGTGCCGCTCTTGCAATCGGACCTCGCGACCGGCGAAATGACCAAGTACGCGTCGAACGCCTTCCTTGCGACCAAGGTTAGCTTTGCAAACGAGATCGCCCGTCTGTGCGACTTCGTCGGAGCCGACATATCCGCAGTCACCGAAGGCATGGGTCTCGATTCGCGTATCGGCAGGCGCTTCCTCGAGGCGGGTCTCGGCTGGGGCGGCTCCTGTCTCGGCAAGGATCTCTCTGCATTGGTGAGTACCGCCGTCGAGTTCGGCTATCACCCTCGTCTGCTCGAGGCGGCGATGAGCGTCAACGACGGGCAGCGGCAGTTCGTCGTGGACGAGCTGCTCCGCCAGCTCCGGGCGCTCCGAGGCGCGCGCGTGTGCATCCTCGGATTGGCTTTCAAAGCAGGTACGGACGACATCCGTGACTCGCCCGGTCTCGACGTCGCTGAGCGGCTGGTAGGGCGGGGCGCGTTCGTGACCGCTTACGACCCGATGGTCAGGAGCCTCTCGCAGGCTTCGGGAGTCCGCATCTGCGAGGATGCCTATGAAGCCGCTCGGGGAGTGGATGCGATCGTGGTGGCTACTGAGTGGCCAGAGTTCAGCGCCCTCGACCTCTTGGCGCTGCGAGCGCAGATGCAGGGTGACCTGCTCTTCGACGCTCGGAACATCTTCGATCCGGCGTCGGTCCGGTCGGCCGGCTACCGGTATCTCGCGATCGGCCGTCCCGCGGTAGGCGTCGAACGTCTCGCCCCCGTGGTGCTCATGCCGGCGCCTGCCCGATCGGGCGCCGAATCGGAAGTGACGGGGAGCTATGCGACCTTCGACGAGGATGGAAGACGAGAGGACGGCGGCATATGAAGCGCAGGGTGGCGCTCGTCGCTAGCCGCACCCTTGCGATTTATGGTTTCGCCGCGTGGGTGTACATAGCGCTCGTCGCGCTCGTTCACCCTTATACGCTCGGGTGGCAGCTCACCCACTTCGCCCGGTTCCCTCACGAGGACACCTTCGGCGAGGTGAGTTTCGTGATCTCGTTCGTCAGCTACTTCGTCCATACCCTGCTCCGGTCCGCGGACGAGAAGACGAGCTCCTAACCCAGGCCGACCCGGCCGCTCTTTGGGGACCCTCGACCATGACGCGTTTTACCTGGGGCGCGACGCATCTGGTAGCGCGCAATGGCTGACTTCGGACCGAACGCGGTCACATATGCCGCGAGGGAGCGGGGGGCGACATTCGCGTCGAGCGTGAGGATCCCGTCCCCTCCCGGGTCGAACCACGACTCGTACGCCACGTCGTGTCGGGCGATGAAGGTACCCATGTCGGCCACGTACGTGCCGTCATCTCCTCCCTGGCTCGTCGAGACCGTGCCCCACTCCGGGATGCTTAGTGGCTTGCCGTGGGCCCGCGCGAAACGCTCGAGCGCGTAGAGGCCGAGCTTCTCGGAGGCGAGGAGCTGCCATCGTTTGGGCGAGCTGATCGGCGGGAGCGAGCGCACGCCGGAGGCGTCGTAGTTGTCGATCCCGACGATGTCGACGTAGGCGTTACCAGGGTAGTAGCGGGTCAAGGGAATGTCCTGGTAACCGGCGTTCACGTTCCAGTCGAACAGGAAGTGAGCACCGCGTACCGAGCGCATGGCCTTCACGGTTTGGGCGAAACATTTAGCCCAGGAAGACCACCCGGAGGGGTTCGGGCCGATCGAGTCGTAGTACCAATCGCCATTCATCTCGGGACCGAGCCGGATTACGGAATACTGGAATCCCCTGGCGATGAGCCGCGAAGCAAGTTGGCGACCGTAGGTGCGGAAAGCGCCCGCGGCGCACTGGATCCGCCAATCGGGTGTCGCGGCGACCTGGTCCGGGACGAGACTCTGGGTGATTATGACGGTGCGGTCCCGCGGGTCCCGGGCCAACCACTTCGCGAAGCCATATCCGCGTCGAGTCACCCAAGGGTCGACCCAGGCTCCCCAGTTGACGTCCGCGTTGGAGAACGTCTCGAGGCAGTTGTAGTGGATCCCCGTGGCTCGCTCGACCGGCGCAAGCGACGTCGGAAGGTTGTAGTTCTTAAAGGAGATGTCGACGCAGGTCGTCTTGGAGTTGCCGGCTTGGACGACGCCGGGCGAGCGCACGAGCGTGCCCCCAGAGGGAGCGCTCGCGTCACCGATCAACGACGTTCCAAGGGTAGGGACCAGTCCAAGTAGCGCAGCGGCCAGGGTCGCGACGCTCGCAAGGCCGACCAAACGTCGTCTGGATCTCATGGAACTTCCTCGGCGCGCGACTTGCCGGATCAGCGCCCAGCCTCTCCTACAAGATCGCCATCTGCAAGTCGCCCCCTCCTCGGCCCCGCTCATCCTTCGCCGAGTCTCGGCAGCTGCCACAGATCGCCCCACTGCCGATCGAAGGTTCGAGGGACGAATGCGATGAGACCCGATCCGGGATAGGGGGTGAACTCGCCAAACCAGACTTCGTTGCCGGTGTAATACAGGTCGACTCGCATGAAATCGAAGCCGCGCCCAAGATCGCTCGCTGCGCGCAGCATCTTTTCTAGGCCGGGAGGGCGCATCAGATCGGCTTCAGCGGGAAAGGCCTTCGTCGCGACCGCCAGCCTCGTCCATTCCACGTCGTAGTACGTCGAATGATGATTCTCGAACCGGCGCGTGTCGATCTGGATGAAGCGAGGTACTCCCTCGAATACGAAGAACTTGTAGTCCGTCGGCCCAAGGTGATCTCCCACGAGCTCCTCGACGAGGAACATCGGGCGCGCCATCTCATAGGCCCATTCGCAAAGATGATTGTAGGTCGACGGAGACAACCATCCTCTGGTGAGCTCGATGAGCCGGGTCACCTGTTCCTCGCTCACAGGGCCTGACATCGGAAGGACGAGGCCACTGGCGTTGTTCGGTTTCAACACCCAGCGTTCCGGCAAGTCGACATCTAGCAGCTCTTTCAGGTCCACGCCATACCAGTGTGTGCGCGGCACTCGGGCATGCGCGCAGGACGCCGCGGCGGCCTTCATCGCCAGCTTGTCGCACGTCCAGGAGATGCATCGTCGACGATCGTTGAGTATCCGCCAGTTGACCTTTTCGGTCAGCGTTCTAGGGTGCTTGAGCTTCGGAATGCGCCGATGGGCACGTAGATACTCGAAGTCCCTGCGAAGCCTCTCGGGAAGGGCGTTCGCCATCGAATTCAGCCGATCCCTTGCTGGCCTGTTGAAATGAGTCACGCGCTAGGAGAAGTCCGGCAGTCGCCAAAGCGCCCCCCAGGAGCGGTCGAAGGAAGCTGGCTGAATCTTCATGAGACCAGACGCGGGGTATGGGGTGAGCTCGCCGAACCAGACCTCGCCGAGCACGTCGTAAAGGTCGACGCGCATGAAGTCGAAATCTCGTCCGAGATATCTGGCAGCATCCATCATTTGATCGAGGTGAGCTGGCTCAGGCAGCTTCTCAGCAGTGGGAAAGCGGGAGTGCACCGGCAACACGTCCCAGAGGGTCGAATAGAAGGACATCTTGTGGTCGACGAAGCGCTCGGTATCGACCTGGATGAACAGTGGCTCGCCATCGAAGACGTAGAACTTGTAGTCGATGGGCGCCACGTCCACGCCGATGAACTCCTCGACCAGTAGCACGCGTTGAGCAGCGAGATAGACCCATTCGCACAAGTGGTCGTACGTGGCGGGATCGAGCCAGCCGATTGTCGACCCCCGCAGTCGCTTGACGTCCTCGGGCGTCACCTGGCCCTTGCCCTGGATGACCCGTCCGCTCGCGTTGTTCGGCTTGAGGATCCAGGAGTCGGGAAGCGTCAAAGATGTCAGTTCGTTGATGTCTGTTCCGGCCCAGCAGGTGGTCGGCACGCTGACAAGTGCGCAGCCCTTGGCGAACTGTTTCATGGCCAGCTTGTCACCCGTCCAGGAGAGTTCAGGTCGGCGATCTTTCAAAATGCGCCAATTGATCTTCTCGTTGAAGGTCTTCGGATTCCGTAGGCTCGGAATCCGCTTGTGCGACTGGAAGTACTTGATGTCTCTGCGTAATCTCTCTGGCAAAGCAGTGAACACGCGCGTTCTCCATGCGGCCTTCGGCCTGCGCTTCACGTCGGTCGCGACCCGAGCACGGCGAATTCCGCCGGGCGCGTCGACATCTCGCGCGGCGAGGCCGCCGACCTGTTCGTCATGCCGCTGGCTACTCTCATCAACCATCGCTAGAACGTTCGCTGGTACGTCGCGATGCGGGAGTGGGGCCCAAATAGCGCGATGTACGCAGCGAGCGAGTTGGGCGCTTGCAGAGCGTTCAGTTGGAAGATGTGGTTATCGCCAACGTCATACCAGCATTGGTATGCGACATCGTGGCTGAGCACGAAACGCCCCATCGCGTCGACGTATCGAGAGTCGTCGCCGTGAGTATCCAGTGTGGCCCACTCCGGAATGCTCAGCGGCTTTCGGTGCTGGCGCGCGAACTTGTAGATCTGGGTCAGGCCGAGCGGCTCGGTGACGAGCACCGTCCAGCGTGTCGGTGAACTGACCGGGGGAAGCGGGATCGGCGCCTCGTCGTACGCGTCGACGCCGACGATATCCACGTACGCGTTGCCTGGATAGTAGCCGGTCAGAGGCAGGTTCTCGTAGCCGGCGTTGACGTTCCAATCAAATAGGAAATGCGCCCCGGGCACGCCTCGCATCGTCCGAACGATCCGAGCGAAGTACCGGGCCCACTGACGCCGTTGAACTGGCGTTGTACCGATCCAGTCGTTCTCCCAAGGCCCGTTCATCTCAGGACCCAATCGGATCACCGAATAGCCGAACCCGGCACGGATGAGATTCTCGGAAAGTTGCCGAGCATACTTGTCATAGGCCCCGGCGGCGCCGCGGGCCCGCCAGTTGGCCGTGGCTGCGATGGGGTCAGGAACGAGATTCTCCGTGAGGATGACCGTCCGGCGCGTTGGCTCGGCAGCGAGCCACCCAACATAACCGTACTGTGGATCGACCAGCCAGGGCCTCGTCCAGTCGGCCCAGGTCGCATTTGTGGTGCTGAATGTTTCGACACACTGATAGGTATTTCCGGTCGCACTTTCGGCCTCTTTCACTGCGCTTCCGAGTGCTGCATAGATACAGGTCGTCTTGGAATTGCCGGCCTGAACTAAGCGGATGGGCCGAGACATAAGATCATTCGCTCGGACCGCCGGGGGCCGATCCAAATCCGCGGAGGCTGTGCCTTGTATGGCGAGCGTCCCAGCGAGCAACAAGGCGCAGGCCGGGGACCACCGTCCCCACGTCCACACGCGCCGCCGCCGCCTCACGATGCAGCCGCGGACTTCAACCCTGCGAACGGGGAGGTCGTGCCGATGTCGCTCGACAGGGCAGACGTGATTACCACGCCCTCATACTACCGCTCAGGCGCGCTGTCGGGGATGGACTGCAAGGCTGGGAGGGGAGCCGCTCTACAGGCGAGGTCTGCCGCGGTGCGTACCCTATGCTTTAGACATGGCCCGCGCGTTCGGCATAATCTCTCCGCATCTCGATGATGCGTCGCTGAGCTGCTCGCAGTTCATAGCCGCATATCCGGGCTCGCAGATCACCACGGTGTTCGCCGGCGGCCCTCGCTATGTGAGCCCGCTCACGGAATGGGATCGCGCCTCCAAGTGCTTCCGGGACGGTGACGATGTAATCGGCATCCGCCGGAAGGAGGATGCCCGCTCGGCCGTCCTTCTCGGGGCGACAACGCATCATCTGGAGTTCTGGGATCGGCAGTACCGGAGCCCTCAGTATCGCTACCGGGGCGTGGGAGAGGAAGAGCTCGCGGGATCCATCGCCGAAGAGCTGGAACGTCATGCGCGAACCCTTGCGGTCGACGCATGGGTTGTGCCGCTCGGCCTCGGTCATATCGATCATCGCCTGACAGCGGAAGCGTGCTTGGCTTTCGCCGGGGCGCGAGACGGCGAGTTCTTCGTTTACGAGGAACTTCCCTATCGTCAGGAGAGTGCTGACGACGTCGCGCGCGCCAGGCTTAAGCTCGAGGAACGCGGCTTCCGGCTCACTAAGGACGAGAGCTTGCAATTCGTAGGCGGTTCGACAATGAAAAAGGCAGCGATCCGGTGCCACGTGTCGCAGCGTCGTGCGCTAAGGGGGCGCGTCCGGACCGCCGTGCGTGGACCGGAGCACATCTGGCGACTTGAGCGCCGTTAGCCGCGCGAGTATCACCTATTGCGGCTGTAGGCGTTCACCCGAGTGATTATCGGGTATACAAGGCGACGGCCCAGGCCGCGGGCCGGAACCATTATGAAGAGACGAAACAACGATGGACGTAGCGGGTGGCGCCGGTACCAAACGGAGCGTCGCGGCGTGATGCCTCGAATCTCGAGGCGGGGCAGGATTCGCGAGAGCCCGTGAGCTCGCGCGTCGCGGTAGCGCAAAACCCAGTAACCGACCGAGTCGAGTCCCGTGACCCACATCGGCGTGAGGCAGAGCCATCCCCAGGGGATGCACACATCCTCGAGCCAGGTCTTGGCCGTTGAGTCCTTGATCTGCTTGACCTGATCCGGGGTAAGGGGCTCGAGCAGATACGAATGTCGCGTCGTCACCTCACGTCCCTGTCGGATTCCCCGCCGGATCACGGCCGGCCAGGGTATCGGCGCATCCGTTGGCCAAGGATGGCACAGCACTTCGAGGCCATCATCGAGGTAACGCCTGGCATGTGCCTGCTCGTTCTCGTCGAACGACAACCCAAGCGCCTGCCAACGCCCCAAGTGGTAGAGCCCGGTGTCCGTCAAGCCATACGTGCGTAACTTCGCCACGCCGCTGGTTGTGGACTCAACCAGCTCGTCGGTGAGCATCTTGTCCTTCGACATGAGGAGCGTCTGAATGTTCACGCAGCGAGGATGGGATTCGAATAGCTCAACCGCTCGCGCAACGACGTCATCGTCCCACCAGAGCATTTGAAAGTCACCTTGGAGGAGATGGACGAACGAGTAACCACGCGACGTCGCATGTTCGAAAGCATGTTGATAGGCGGTATATAGGCTTCCGACCTTGGCGTTGCGCTGCACGTCGTTGGCCGTGCGAAGCAGTACCGCGACCTGGTCATCCTCCGCCGCTATTTCAGCGAGCGACGAGCGGAGCTCCACATCTGGGCTTGCGTTGTCGACGATGAACAGATGGTCGTCGGGAGCGGTCGCGCGGATCGACCGCACCGCATTCAAGAAGTAGGTCGGCAGTCCGTGACCGACCAGCACGTGGAGCACGCGCCTGGCTGAATGCCCTTCGGCATCGGCTGTTCCCATGGTCTCCTCCTGGCGGCCCACTGGTCCGCGCCGCTGCGTTCGGCGCAGATTCAAGCTAGCGGTCGCGAACGTCGAGGAGGGAAGCGCCCGAAGCGGGTCCCGAACGCCACGAAATTCGCCGCCACTGCGTCGTTGATGTCGCAGTCGAAGTAATGTGCTGCCGGCGAGAGTGATATCGAGAGCGCCGGCGGGCGAACAACTCCGACGATACGGCGCCTAATGCGCTCGAGGTTGCAAGGCGCACGGCACCACGATGACCTGGACGAGCACGACGAGAACCAAGATCTCGAAGTCGAAGAAGAAGCTCGTCACCGCCACGACGGAGGCGACTGCGAGCGGCGACCCACGGAGCACCGGGCACCCTGACGTATCGATGATGGTCGACGGATCTCAACCCGATTCCAGGCTCCCCGACGGACAGGGAATACCTCGACCCTCGAGTCATCCGGTCGCGACAATCCTCAACGGTCTGAGCTGGAACACGTTGGGGCAGATCACGATCGTGCTCGTCAATCTCGCACTTACGCCGTTCCTTCTCATCCGACTGGGCGTGGACCGCTATGGCGTGTTTGCGGTGCTTGCGTCGTTCCGCGGCCTGCTCTCCAACCTCGATGGGGGACTTGGCCCTACGGCGACGCGCTATTTCGCCGTCTACGCGGGAGCCGGCGATCGAAAGTCCACGTCCTCGTTGCTGTTCACAATTTCGTGCATGCTCGCAGTCGTCACAGGAGCTGTCGCTGGCCTTGTCGCACTCTTCGCTCCAGATATCACCGTCTTCCTCCATGCGTCGGTGAGCCTGCGGGGCAGCGCAGCGAACCTCCTGCGCGCGTTCATGCCGCTGCTGTTCGTGACGAGCTTGCAGGGTTTGGTCGCCCGGATCATCAGCGCCCATCACCGGTGGGCCTATCTCAATTGCACCGAGGCCCTAGCCGGAATCGTCTACGCCGGTCTCGCGGTCCTTTTCGTCGAGCAGGGCAGGGGCCTCACTGGCCTCCTCTGGGCGAGTATCGGGCAGCTGGCGGTCCTGTTGATCACCTCTGTAGCCGGAGCGCGACGGTACGTCGCGGCGCAGGAGTTTCGGCTCATGCCATTCGAAGAGATCCGGGAGATCATCCGATATGCGAGTCGAGTCCAGGTCGCCGAGGTGGCGAGCTCGTTCAACATCGAGATTGACGCGCTCCTCGTTGGATTGATCTTTCCGGTGCGTTACGTTGCCTTCTACAGCATCGGGTCGAACTTCGCGACGCAGCTGCTCAATCTGCCGCTCAACGCGGTCAGTCCGATCGCGGTCACGCTTTCGCGAACGTTCGGACGTGTGGGGCTGGACGGCACGCTCGATGAGTTCACCTCCCTGCAGCGCCTGTGGGTCCGAGCTGTCGCGGGATTCCCGCTCATAGGCGCCGCTAGCGCTTACTTCGCCATCGCGAGATGGCTCGGTCCGCAGGAGCGGCTCGCAGGCGTGATCGCTGCGGTCTTGCTCCTCGGCCAGACGATGAGCCTGATGAGCCAGGTGATGGGGTGCCTCGCCAAGTCGGTGAACAAGCCCGGTCTGGAGTCCCGTTACCTTGGCCTGGGCATGCTCATCAACATCGCCTTTACGATCCCCCTGGCATTGACGGTCGGTGTCGTCGGGGTCCCGGCCGGCACGGCCCTTGGGCAGGTCGCGAGCACGCTTTACTTCTTACATATCGCCCGCCGGAGGATCACTCCCGACATCCGAAGCTTTCTCGCCGATGTTCCGAGGCTCCCGCTTGTCCTTGGGCTGGTCGTGACGGTGTCGCTCGAGCTGGCGGCCTATCGCGTAGCTCCGATCGGTGCGGCCGGGTTGGCGCTTTGCGCCGTGCCCGCGCTCATCGGTCTGATGGTCTACGCGGTCACCACCTACGGCGTCCGGCAGTTGGCGTCGCAGACCGCCGCTTGGATGACGCACACCGGATAGGCAGCGGGAACTGCGGGGAGCCCAACCGCACCCCCCGGCGGAAAGACGAAGGCTCGAGCTCCGACGATTCGCGCGTTTCCGTATGGCGTGCGATGGGATCGCGTGTGGCACTTGTGGTAGCGGACGTCATTTATCGCTGGCTCTGTCACATACATCCATGACCCATATACGCCATTTCAATGCGGCAGGAATGGGCGTTGACGACTAGTGGCTCAGCTGGACTAACGCGCTGACCTGGTCGTTTAGTGTCTTCGCGGCGTAATGACACCACACACTATGGCAATATTAAGGAATATTACGACACACAGTGGGCTCTCAAACATCGCGGTCGCTGGTACGTTAGCCACGCAACGTGGTGCAACGACCACAGGATCGAGGTGTCTCAGATGCGTTCAAAGACTGCTACCAATCGAGTACGAAAGTTTCCCCGACTACGGCTGGCTGCTGCCGCGGCCACCGTGGGCGGTGTGACACTTGCGTCAGTGACTCTTGCCGGCGGCGGCAGTGCCCTGGCGGAGCAACGTGGCCACTCGAGCCCCATCACAACGATGTGGCGTGAGGTCTCAACGCTCAAGGGCCACGTCCAGCGCGCCGCTCACTACAATTATGTCGCGCGGGCAGGAGCCGTGGGTAGCGGAGCGCGCAAAGTAAAGGGGTCGGGAACAACCACCACGACGACACCGACCACAACGCCGCCGCCGACGACCACAACGCCGGCGGCGACGACCACAACGCCGGCGGCGACGACTGCGACAACTAGTCGATCTGGTCCGGTCACTGCGGGCGACTCCAAGACGAACTGCATCTTCACTGGTGCCTCGGGATGGGCGGCAGGCCTCGCGAGTGCGCAAAGCGCGACGGGCATGACGTTCAACTGCATCGAGACCTTCATCGATGCCAACTCGACTTGGTCGGATTGGACTAACCCGTGGATCGCGAACCCGAGCTGGGGCTTCACCTCCTGGCTAGAGGCGAACCCGAATCGCTCGATCGTGATCTCCATGAATCTGATCCCCGACGCGGTGGCCAACGCTAGCAACCCCCTCACCTGGGAGACAGCGTGTCAGCAGGGCCAGTACAACACGTACGCCACCCAGCTCGCCACAAACCTGGTTGCCGCCCACATGGGCAGCGCGGTCATCCGTCTCGGTAAGGAGATGAACGGCCCGTGGGAGAACGACTTCATGGGCACGACGACGACTGAGCAGCAAGCCTGGGCAGGGTGCTTCGCGCGAGAGGTCACCGCGATGCGAGCGGTATCTGGTGCGCACTTCCTCTTCGACTGGAACGTCAACGCCTGTGTCGAGAACTTCCCGTTGTCCAACTGGTACCCAGGCAATGCGTACGTAGACATCATCGGGATCGACACCTACGACGCCTTCTGCAACGGGACGACCCCGACCTCGTCGGCGGCGACAACGCAAAGCCTGTTCGCTGAGCCGCTTGGGCTGAATGCGGTCCAGGCCTTCGCGACCCAGCAGGGCAAGCCGATGAGCATCCCCGAGTGGGGGACCCAGACCGGCGGCGGTGGACTCGGCGACGACCCGTACTACGTCTCTGGTGTCGGGCAGTATGTTGCGGCGAACAACGTGTCGTTCCAGGCCTGGTTCGACAACAACGGCTCCAGCATCAACCCGTTGACCTCGGGATATCCGTTCGGGCTCGGAGCGTACGTCCACACCTTCGGATGAGAAGCCTCCGAGGCCCGGCTAGCTACTCGCTAGCCGGGCCTCGGAGCGCGCCCGCCGGCATATCGGTCGACGCGCTGCGTACGAGCATCTCGACCGTCCTTCCGGCGAAGTAGGAAGAGATCAATATGGAGTTCGCCGCAGTGGCGCATGCGAATCGCACAAGATACGAACGCTGCCATCGGAATGCAAATTTGCTCCCGAGGTGCCGGCCCGCTACGGCCGTCACATAGAGCATCGGCAATAGCTGTGCGGCATGGCGGTGGCGACTGCGAACCGAGAGCATCGAGGCCAGTACGGCCACGAACCCAGCGTATGCAAGGTCGGGTGGACGGATCTGCCGATAGCGCAGGAGTTGTCCGGTGGCACCACGTCCACTCTCGAACAGCCAAAAGACCGATGTCAGGAACGATTTGTGCTCTCGGTGATCGACGTGCAGTCCCGGCAAGCACGCGGCTCGCCACCCAGCCTCGACGAGCTGATGATTCAGGTCGACGTCTTCGCCGTTTCGCAGCCCGGGGTCGAAGCGGACACTTTGGAAGACCTCACGTCGGTACAGGCCGTTGTTGCCGGTGATGGTCGTGGTTGAGGGCGCCGGTAGCGCTTCGAGTGAGAATCGGCGATGCAGGTAGGCGACGTCACCGTCCGGGATAGCGGTGCCACCGACGACTGCATGGTCATTGAGGGCCGCTATGCAGGTGGTGAGCCAGTGCTCCGGAAGACATATATCGGCGTCGACCATCGCGAGCAGCTCCCCGGATGCTGCGTCTACTCCAACTGCACGCGCAGCCCCGCGCCCGCTGTTGGGTTGGTGGATCAGGCGCACGGTGGGATGCTCGAGGGCATAGTCAGCGACGATTGCGGCGGTAGCATCTGTCGAGCCGTCGTCAACTACGATGATCTCGTGCAGCCCGAGTCCGCGCTGCGCAATCAACGAGTCGAGGCATGCGCAGATATTCGCTTGCTCGTTGTACGCAATCACGACGAACGAGATCGCTCCTCTCGACGCTGCGAGCTCGCCTGTGGCCGGGCTGCTCACCGGTCCGCGTCCGCGTTGCCGCTCGAACGGCGTAGCGCCGCGAAGTAGCTCCGGATGCGAGCTTCGTCCGTGCTGCCTTGTCCGCGAACCGAATGCGTGACCAGTTTTCCCTTTTCGTGCAGAAGCTCCGGCGAATACGGCATACCTCGCCAGCGCAGCGCGAACGGGTCGTCGGGACCGCCGAAGTCGTGGATCGAGAAGCCAGCTGCGCGGGTCAGCAGGCCCATGAGGTGGTCCTCGCCCGCGCGGCTGCGGGCCAGCAGCGGTTGATCGAGCCAGCCGCGCGCATTGAGCGCTCGCAGTGCGGCTCCGCTGTGCACGTACGCGCCGCCAAGGCAGTGCTCGCCAGCTTCGTAGCCGTGGGCGTTCGCGAGTGCCGTGAGTGAGCGGAGCTGTCGACGCAGCGCAGGGGAGCGCAGGCCCAGCGGTCCGGTCTCGTGGGCGAGGATCCGAGCTGCTGGAGTGAAATCCCTCCGTCCGCCCAGTGCATCGATCCGATACGAGCCGAGGAGTCCAATCCGATCATCGCGCGCGAACAAGTCGAGAGCCTCCTGCTCGAATCCCGGCGCGAGCACGAGCGCATCGGTATCGAGGCGAAGGACCAGCTGCGGCGCGAAGTGTTCGGCAAGGTGCCGGTATCCGGTCGCTATCTTTACCCAGAGACCGCCAAAACCTCCCGGAGCGCCTCGTGGGGCATCGAGCACCGTTATGTCCCGCACTCGACGTAGCTCCTCGAGCTCGGGTCTCTGCCCGTGCGTGTCGTCCACGAGCACAATGTGGCGTGGATGCGCGATATTGACGAGCACGCTGTCCACGGTGTCCGCTATGTCGTCCCGCGGTCCCGCCGGTATCACGACTGCAGTCCGCAAGTCGGGCAGTGCAGGCATCACAACGATCCGACGGGCACTTCGGGCCGGGTCATCTGCGAAGGAGGATCGCGTCGTATACGTCCCTAGTCTCCCGAGCGCACTGTTCCCAACTGAGGCTGGACTCGTAGCTCTTGGCCGCGCGGCCCATCGCGGCGAGCGCTGCCCCATCCATCAACGCGACGCGAGTCAGCATGTCCGCGAGTGCTGGCACGTTCCCTGCGTAGCGCAAGGCAAGGTCATCAGGCAGCTCGGCGAGCTCGGGGATATCGGGGATGATGACAGGTACGCCGAAGGCGAGTGCGAGAAGCAGCGAGCTGCTGTTTGTTATCCGATGGAACGGGAATACGATCGCGTCAGCGCCCACGAAATAGAGTTGCAGCTCGTCGTCGGGGAGATACTCGAAGCGAGTAGTTACGCGAGGACCGGCAGCGCCGGCGAGCTGACGCAGATGATGCAGGAGCCCCGCGCTACCGCAGCGTCCGGCGACAATGATCCGCAGTGCTACATCCTCTGGGATCTGGCCGGCTGCCTCGAGGAGTGAGTCGACCCCTTTGTACGGCTCGACCGCCCCGACGAAGGCGACGACCCGCTCGTCCCGTCCGATGTCGAGCCTCCGTCGAGCCTCCGGCCGATCGACGCTCTGCGCGTAGTGGCCACGATAGGAGCCGAAGCGGATGACGCGGACGTTCTTGGCGCCCATCGCACGAAGCGGCTCGACGGTGATGGCGCTGTGGGCGATGACCGCGTCGGTCGCGCGGATCAGCAGCTTGCGCGCTGCGACTTCGTCGGCGAACACGCGGCCGAGGGGGAGCAGATTGTGCGCTGTCCACACAACCCGGAAGCCGAGCCATCTCGCCGTAGCGAGGCACAGGCGGAACCATTGCTGCATGAGCCGGCGCCCGAGCGGCACGACGCGCACCCAGACGGGAGCGAAGCCGTACGTCCAATGGATGTGAAGGATCCGAAACCCACGTAGCCGGTAGGTGCCGAGCAAGAGAGGGATTAGTAGAATATTGACGGTGTGCGACCACGTCGGAGACGCGAGAAATCTGACCTCCTGACCCTGGACTCTCATCTCGTCGTAGAGCATGTCCTGGTAGGGATTCGTCGTGTTCTTGGGAAAGACGAGCACCTTCACCGCCGTGAGCTTACGAGCATCTCGCGGGTCCCGGATATCACACCGGCACCGAGGATCAGATGGTTCACGAGTGAGTCGAGCGGGCGATCGTGCCGGCTGCGCCAGAGTGGGATCAATAGGAGCAGCAGGTAAGAGCGGTAGCGCAGGCTCAGCGGCAATCCGAGGATGAACAGCGGGTACAAGATAGGCACGGCATCGTTCGCGCCAAGCCGTCGCTTTGTGATCGACTGATCACTGTTGCCGAGAATATGTTTGCGGTAGAGGCGCGCGCGGGCTTTGCCATAGGCGAAGGACCGCTTCGCCTGCCTGCGTCGACTGCCCCAATCATGTAGTACCAGAGCCCCGGGAACGTACCGGATCGGAAATCCCCGATGCACGGCCCTCCAGGAGAAGTCCACGTCGGAGCCGTACTCGAAGGTCTCGTCGAAGCCGCCGACGTCGTCGAAGACCTGGCGCCGGAACGCAAGGTTGATCGTCGGGCACTCATCAAGATACCGCGTGGTGTCCGAAGTCTCTCGGTTGTAGGGATCGACCGCACCAGAGGCGCCCGTGCGGCCGCAGGTCATCTGTTCACTGCCCGACAAGATCGGCTCGAGGAGCCGTTCGAGCCAAGCCTCTCCGGGGATGCAGCCGCAGTCCGTGAAGACGATGACGTCTCCCTGGGCTTCGCGGACTCCGGCGTTGCGCTGGTGCGGAATCGATACCCGGACCCCCTCGGGCCGAGTGAAATCGATCCAGCGTGCCGAAGGGTGCGCGTCACGGACGGCGTCGAGACGGCCAGAGGAAGCATCGACGACGACCACCTCCACCTGGCCGGGGATCCTGGAGGCGACCGCGGCGGCCTGGTCCGAAAGGCGCTCGAGGGTGTCCGCGAGCGCCGGTTCGTCCTTGCTTATGACGACGATCGAAACAATCGTGTCCGTCGCTCCCGGCTTGGGGGCCACTAGCGGAACACCTCCGTCGTTCCTGTGGAGAAGACGATGTTCTTGACTTGTTCGAGGAATGGATCCGGGAAGCGGAAGACGGCGAAGTCGTTTTCGACCAACGACCGAGCGGTGCCGTGGACGACGTTTGTCGAAGTCGCGTAGACCCATGCACCAGGCTCCATGACCTGCGGAATCATGGTCGTGACAAGTCCTCGGATATGAGCGGTCTCATATATCTGCAGGCCACCATAGATATCGGCGTATACCACTTCGCCCTTCGAGTCCCTTTGGACGAGCCACTTCGCCGAGGCGATGTCCGCATCGGTGAAGTAATAGCGCTGGTATGCCTCACCGTAGTTCACCAGCGTCGCTGGACCACCGCCGCCGAACACGAGGTCGGTGGCACCGGAGTCAGAGAAGATCAAGAGCGCCAGTCCAGCGGCGGTGAGGGCCACAAATGCTCCACTGATGACCTTGCGACGCGTGAACAACCATGAGCACACGAGTGCGAGCGCGACCGATAGCAGTGGCGAGCCCTGAACTTGTCCCCTCGGGGCGTTGTAGAGGCTCGACACCGTGCTGCTCAGTCGCAGCACGCCGAGGAGGGCCACGCAGGCGAGGGCGAAGGCAGCAAGCTCCGCGCGTTCGGGTCGTTCACCTCGGCGCTCACGCCACAGGAACGCGATGACCCCGATCGCCGTAAGGAGCAGTAGGAGCTCGTTGGCGATCGTCGTGGAAGTGCTCAGGACGCGGCCCAGTGACGCGGGCGCCCTCGCAGGAGGCCCCTTCACGCTCGCGGGTTCGATCGGGTACTTCTTCGTAAGGGCGGCTGGGTAGGGATGCAGGTAACTCGCATGGTGCTGGTAATAGTTCGCGGCGACGGCCGAGAAGGTCGCCACGCTGACGGTCGGGCTCACGTCGGCATTTAGGAAGCGCTGGATGACGGATGTCCCTGGCGAGCCGGAGAGTATCTGGAGGCCGCCACTGTCGATGCTCGACACCAGGTTGCCGACATTCTGAGCGGACCGGGTAATAGAGACATTCCATACCGATACGGCACCGACCATGAGGATCAGCACCGGCAGGGTGAACACGGCCGGCGGACCGTGCTTCCGCCGTGCGACGCGCAAGATGGCGTACACGACGTAGCCGATCATGAAGAGGAGCGCCGCGAAGTACGCGGTGGAGTAGTGGGAGATCGCCATTGCGATGCCGGCGACTACGACCGCGGCCTGGCGCACACGGCGCGGGAGTGCCTCATCGAAGCCGGTAACGACCATGAGCGCGAAGTACACGAGGCCTATCTCCTGGCGTGCCAGCCCGGTGATGTCCGCCGCGAAGAGACCCTGGACGATTACGACCATCGCTCCGACGAGGGATGCTCGCACCCCGAACCATCGCGACGACACGATGAAGACGAGAACCGGGAACAGGCCAAACACGAGCGGGTAGACGACCTTGAAGATAACGATACCCGAGACGTGGGAGATGACCGTCAGCACCGCAGGCAGCACCGTGATGCTCAGCATCGAGGCATACGCGTTGCCATCGCTGGGCACATGCCACGCCCCGCTGTGCAACGTAGCGGTGAATACCTGGAACTCGGACTGGATGTCGTACCCGAAGGGATAATTCGAGCGCATCGACGACATCAACAGCACCGCTGTGGTGACGCTGTAGAGGGTCGATCCGATGGTCCAACGCGGAGCGTGGGGTCCGCGAAGGAACGTGGCGAGAAGGAGGACGCCTGCAGCGACCAAGACGACGATCGAGAGAACACCGCTCTCGCCGTTGTTGAGACGCTCTGCTCCTGCCATGGCTGCGACGGGAAGAAGCGCGAGCACGACTGCGAATGCGATCTCGGCGCTGCGCGGCACCCGGCCGAGGAGAATGAAGTCGAGCGGATCGTGCCGGGCCCCGTGGGCCGCTAGCGAAGCGATAGTGACGACATCGACGCCAACCACGAGAGGCCAGGAGCTCAGGGGTCGGGCGATTCCGAGATGGGGGAGCACGATGCTCTCGACGAGCCCGAGGAACATCAACAGCAGGATGCTTGCGCCAACTGACCAGGCAATCCTGACCGAGACTTCACGAGGGCGCGCACGTGTCAGCGATACGACCGCCGTACCGGGCACCACGAGGAGGAAGGCAAGGTCGTAGAGGCGCGCGGCAAAGGCGCCGTTCGCGAGTTGGGTCAGATTGAATGCCGCTATAAGAACTGCGACCGGTAGGCCCGCCCAGCGAATGTGCGCTCGAGACGCTCGAGACGAAGAGCCACCTCGGGCGTCTCGAGGCGTCACCGCGAGCACTGTCGGCGTGCCTGCCATGCCTTCGGGTCGATGAGCCCCGCGAGCATGCCGGCGTCGTGCGCGGCCTCCTCGGCTAGTCGCAGATAACTGAAGACGAGGTTGTCCGCACGGCGGTGCCGGAGGGCGGCACGGATGCCTTGCGGAAGAAGTAGCTGGAGTGCGATCGGCACGAGAAGTAACCGGCGGGTACGCCGCATCACAGTAACGCTAGCGAGGGCAGCCAAGGGCAGCGGGAAGATGATCGGCCATCCGCGATCCGGGCCGAGTAGATACGACCGTGCGTGTCCGCGCCCGTATGCGTAGTTGCGCCGCGCCAGGTCGGCCAGGCTCCCTACGTAATCATGTCGCACCACGGCCTTCGGGTCGAACCACAGCAGCGAACTCGGAAACTGCTTGCGCACGCGCCCACAGATGTACTCGTCGTCGGCGCCGAAGGTCATCCTCTCGTCGAACATGCCAACCGCCTCCAACGCGAACTTCTTGAACGACATATTCGCGCCAGCGAATGAGTAGACCGCTCGATCTCCGGCTCGGGACTCTGCCAGCCACATCCTCTCGACGTAAAGAACTAGTCGGTAGAGTAACGATGAGCTGGCCTCGAGGTCGAGCTCGAGCGGCGCTAGTGGATTGTGCTCGGCGAGATACCTGTGAACAGATGTCACCACGTGCGCCACCTCGACGGAACCTCCGGCGGCGATGACGTGCGGCCGCTCGTGCGCACGGAGAAGCTCGGCGAGCCAGTCTTCGTTCGGGATGCAATCGTCGTCGGTGAAGGCGACGATCGGTGCACGTGCCAATTCGATGCCCGTGTTTCGCGCGCGGCTTATGCCCGCGTTGCGCTCGTGGACGGCGAGCTCGACGTCGAACGCGCGCGCTACATCGCTCGTCGCGTCGGTGGACCCGTCGTCGACGACGACGAGCTGGGCTCGTTCTCGCGCGCTCTGCCGCTCCAGCGCCTCGAGGCATCTGCCCAGCTTCTCTGCGCCGTTGTACGAGCACACGACGACCGTGATCTCGGGCGACGCGCACCTGGTCAATGCGTCCCCTCTGGCTCTCGAGTCGAAACGAGCTCAAAGACCTCGAGGATCCGCGCCACACTTGCCCGCCAGCTGAAGTGCTCGGGAACGCGCTCGGCCGTCGGTCGAACATTCGGGTGCGAGCCAAGCGCATTCACGATAGCGCCGACGAGCGACGCCGTTGTCGGCTCGCACAGCCAGCCCGTAACGCCCTCCTCGACGAGCCGCCGCGAATGGTTGTCCTGGTGGGCAGTAGTGACGACAGGGAGCCCACATGCGATCGCCTCGGCGACCACGATGCCGAAGCCCTCGCGCGTAGATGGCAGCACGAAGACGGATGCGGCCTTCATCAACCCGAAAATCTCCGACTGGCCATCGACGTTACCGGCGAACGTCACCACGCTTTCGAGCCCCAGCGTGTGCACCTGATGTTCGAGTCGCTCCCGTTCGGGTCCGTTACCGACGACCCCACAGGTCACCGGCATGCCCCGGGAGCGGAGTCTCGCGACGCTTTCGATCAGGAGGTCGACGTGCTTATGCGCCAGCAGCCGTCCGACATACAGCAGGTCATAGCGCTGCTCGGCAGGCTTCGCCGCGTCAATCGACTCAAGGTCCAAGCCGTTTGGAATGACCGTGATCTTGCTCGGTGGAAGGCCCTGGTCTTCGAGGCGGGCTGCCGTCGTCGGCGACGGCGTCACAACGTGGTCGCCGAGTCGCAGCGACAGCTGCTCGATCATGGCGGCGATGACTCCGAGCCGCCCGAGGTATTCGCGCCAGTACGCACGTCCCCAGTATTCATGCCAGGTCACCACCAGCGGGACACGTCGCACGAGCGCGACCAGCCGGATCGCGAACAATGGCAGGTGGGGCATGTGGTCGGCCTCGATCAAGTCGAAGCTATGGCGGAACAGGCCAAGACAGGCGAGCGAGAACATCACGGCTTCCACCATCGATCGGCGCGTCTCGTTGTAAAGCGGGTACCGTCGGCAGAGAGCGTGGTAATGGACCCCGTCCTCGACCTTGTGGACCTCACCATTCCACCAGTTCATGGTGAAGACGTGGACCTCGAGCCCGCTCGCTGCGAGGCCTGCGACGATGTGGTGGTAGCGGACCTCCTTGCCGCCCATGTGGTACGGGTAGATCGCGTCGGTGACCACCGCGATCACGGCAGGAGATCTCCGTTGCGCCGATCCGACCGGCGACCGATCGCGCTCGGGACGCCGCCGCGGCCGTAAGAGCGCGTTGCGAGTCAAGCGATGTGTACGCGCGGTCATCGGCGGGCCTAACTGACCTGAACGTGGAAGTCGAGGTGCTCGGCGGGCGAATCCAGCGTGACCACAATCGTGCCGGTACCGACGAGGCTCGGAGGCGGCTGGTCGATCGTCACGCGGACTGATCCCTCGTTCGCCAGAGTCGTGGATCCTGACTTCATCAGCACCGAGGTGCCGGCTTCAACGAGCTTCACCGTCCAGTGGTAACGCCGGCGGACGCCTTCGCGATTGTCGATCACGAACGCGAACCGGAGAGGTCGGGCGATGTTGGCGCTGGAAGGCAGCTTGCCAGGGTGCACGAAGTACAGCTCGGTGAACCTCTGGTGCCCGGCAACGATGCCCAGTCGACGGGCCAGACCGAGTCCGGCGTACTGAAAAGCTATGAGCAGGGCTAGCACCGCGACCAGAGGGACGAGGAGCCGAAGATAGACCCCTCGGCGATTGCCGCGTTCGGGGGCCGTTCCGGGTGTCCCGAGGCTTTCTGCTGTCAAAGCGCCTTCGAGTCACCACCGCCGACGGCGAGCGCCGGCCTCTGACGGAGCCGCCCGAACCGCAAGCTCGAAACCCCGGCGAATGCCGCTGGACGCTTGCTCATCTCCCGCTCTCCATCGGCGTTCGAGCCGGCGTAGCCGGAAGATGCCCGAGCATCACTAGGTAGCACCCGGATGGGCTCCAACATGCCCGCATCGTAGTCGATGAACCCGCGGAACCGGACCTTCAGCATCACACTAAGGCACTCCAGTCCGTCGCGCGGTGTGATCTTCTTGCCGTCGGACACCGAGCGGCCGCGGTAGGAGCAGGGGATCTCGTACGGCCGAATGCCGCGCCGGAGCACTTCGCCCGTCATCTCTGTGTCCAGGCCGAATCCCGACTCGGAGAGCGCGAGCTCACGGAAGAGCCGCAACGGCATGAGCTTCAAGCAGGTGTGCATGTCCCGGAGCCACGAGCCGAACAGGAGGTTGGCGCAGATCGTCGTGACCTTGCTACCTAGCGCATAGGTCCACGACGGGAAGACGGTGCGCATCCCGGGGATGCGGGCACCGTAGACGACGCCGGCGGATCCGTTGAGCACAGGCTCAACGAGGGAGGGTATGTCGTCGGCTGAGTACTCCAGATCAGCGTCGAACACGAGGATGTGTGTGCCGCTGGCGGCAGCCGCCGCGGCGAGGATTGCCGCACCCTTGCCACGACATTGCTCGTGTACCAGCACGGTCACGCGTGGGTCGTCGAACGAGCGCATGATCTCGAGCGTCGTATCGGAGCTGCCGTCGTCGACCACGATCAGCTCGAGCTCGAACGCGCCGCGTACGGCCAATACCTGCGACATCGCTGCTTCGATCGTGCGCTCTTCGTTGCAGGCTGCCATGGCGACCGAGAGCTTCACGTTCGTGACCGAGCGCAGCTCCGCGCCAGACGCGGCGTCTCGCGTCTCGCGATAAATGTCGAGCGTCTCGTCCCTGCGTGAGGCTTTCCGGCGGTCTTCGAGCTGTTCCATTGCGGCGGCCTCCGAGAGTTGGACATATACGACGGAAAGCCACAGCGGCGATCCGGCGTGCTGCCCACCGAGCTTCGACATTTGCAACGTGATTGTAAGACAACGAAAGCCCGCATGGCCCCTACTGAAGGATGCCGTATATGCGGTCATATGCAGCAAACATTGACACATCCAGCCGCGCTGCCGGGCTGGCGTTCGCAGGATAGCACGGCCATGATCTGGGAAATCAAGGGAATGTACTGCTCTTACGCCCGCGTTGGGCGTTCCGGAGACCACGAATAGTGGCCATATCACTACAGCCCGTAATAAAGACGATGAATGGAGCCGATGCTCTCGCCCTGTGTGGTGTAGCCACTCTGCTGCGTGAGATATTCGGCCTCTGTGCGTCACGCGCCGATCGAGAAAATTTTCTTGTCGGCAACCATCTCCGGCGTCGAAATACCACTGGGTGTGATTTGTGCAGCCGGATAAGTGGTGGCAACCTGCTACCTGACCCCAGCACGGCGGCTTCTCACTGATTCGAGGCGCAGCCTGGACGAGGTGCTACCGATCCCGGAGCTATGCAGGAGCGTCACGCCGACGAGCCGTATGGCGGGCCGTCAGCCAGCGGCCCCTGGAGCGGTGGGGACGCGCTCATCTCCCCCGACCCGTGCGTCGCTGCACTGGCGGAACGGTCCCGGTGTGACAGGAGCCATGCGAGCGAACACGCGGCGCGTGCCGTGGTAGGCGTGGGTGGCGGCGGAAAAGCTCCTCACACACAGCGGACCACGTGTCGTAATGTGTCGAGGTGCTCGGCGTATCGTCGTCTGCCCTCGCCGATTGATGCGAACCAATCATCACGGGTGCCCGCGCGCGTGATGATTGCGACGTCCGAGCGGCTTGCGAGTGGCTGGGGGTGCTCGCGACGGAGCCGTCACCCCCCGCTCCGAATGGACCAATCGATGGCGTTGCGGGAGGGGCGGCTGGACCGGATGTCACGAGGCCGGCTCCCGATATCCCGAACGCTCGATCTTGGGAGCCCCGACGAGCGACGTCAGCGCGAGCGACGTGTGCCGGAGGATCGATGATCGAGTTCGCAATCGTGGGGCTCGGGGCGTGGGGACTCTCGGTGCTCGAGCGCACCGCGAGCCGCGCTCGCGCCACGGGCGCCACGATCCGGGTGCACGTCGTCCAGCCGGGGTCGCTCGGAGGCGGCGTCTATGGTCTGAGCCAGCCGGACTATCTCGTGCTTAACAATCCCTGCTCGCAGCTCGCGCTCTACGCGTCCCCCGATGGGGGCCCCGAGCCGGCGTACGCTGCGAGTCTCTACGAATGGGCCGTGGCGAGCGGCTATCGGTGGGTCGGTTACGAGTGCAAGCTCGGAGCACGGGGCGATCCGATCCGTGGCACCGACTACCTGCCGCGGCGGCTGATGGGCGAGTACCTCAGCTGGTTCTACGCCACGCTCGTGGCGAGCGCGCCGCCGAATCTCGAAGTGGTGCGCCACATGGCGTCTGCGGTGGACATCGTGCCCGAGGCGCGCGATCGGGAACGACTGCTGCTCGATGACGGCTCGGCACTGAGCGTCGATCACGTCGTGTTGACCTCAGGTCATACCTGGAACGAGGAGGGCTCCAACTCGTCTAGGGGTGTGCAGTATCGTCGTCCCTATCCAGTCGAGTACTTCGCTGATTCGGCTCCGACTGGGACGCCGATTGCCATCGCAGGCATGGGCCTCGTCGCATACGACCTGATCACTGCAATGACCGTGGGGCGCGGCGGGACTTTCGCCGACATCGGTAGTCGCAAGCGCTACGTGCGCAGCGGACGCGAGCCAGCGATCTTCCTGTACTCGCGCTCCGGCTTGCCCTACTGTGCCAAATCCGTGCACGGCGTCGATCCGACCGGCGACTACGAGCCGGTCGTGTGCACGCCAGAGCTGTTCCGCGCCCTGACCAATCCCACCGGGGATCGTCCCAGGCGGCAGATTGACTTCCGGTCCGACGTCCTGCCCGTCCTATTCGCAGAGATGCAGTGCAGGTACCTGACCCACTCGGCGTTTCGCCGGAGCGGCGCAGCCGCGGCCGATGAGGTGACGCAGAGCCTGAGGCAGTCCTGGAAGGCCGGCAACTTCGATCAGCTGGTCGAGGTCCTCCAGCAGAGCTATGGCCATTTCAACCCGGCAGTGGACGTGTTCGCGAGTAACGGGCGCCGGTACAGATCGAGCTCGGAGTACGAGTCGCAGACCTATGACATGATCGCCTCCGACCTCGACCACGCCCTCGCCGAGGGAGGAAGCCCGATCAAGGCCGCCCAAGAGGTCACGCGGATTCTCCGTGACCAGCTCCGATCGGTCATCGAGTTCGGCGGGCTCTCACTGGAGTCATACGTCGACTTCCAGTCGAATGTCCGCGGCGAGATCAATCGCATCGAGGCGGGGCCGCCGGCGCTCCGCTCCCAGCAGCTACTTGCCCTGCTCGACGCGGGGATCGTTCGCCTGCCCTTCGGTCCCGCGCCCGAGCTCGATGTCGCTGCCGGCGGACGCGTCGCCCTGCGTTCGACGCAGCTCGACGAGCTCTATACCGAGACTGTGAGCTTCGCCGTGCGCGGGCATCTCGACATGCCATCCCTGGCTCGGTCGGTATCGCCGCTGTTGAGTCGGCTGTACAGCAAAGGGCGCCTTACGCAGCTGTCCTATTGCGACACGCCAGTGGGAAGTGTGGCGATCAGTAGGGACTTCCACCCCTTCGATGCAGAAGGCCGGCTTCAGGAGCACTTGTCGCTGCTGGGAGTGCTCACGGAGGGCGTCAGGTACTTCACCCACTACATCCCGTCGCCGCGCAGCCGCATCCGTGCAGTGCTTGATGCTCAGGCGTGTGTCGAGTCGATCATTCCCTGAGGCCGTCGGCGGCGCTCGTGCCTCGGCCGCGAGCCGGCGCGCCGGTCGCGGCAGTGAGCGCTTGGTCTAGATCGGCGCAGAGGTCATCGACGTGTTCGAGGCCGATCGACAGCCGGATCATCTCGGGACGGATACCCACCGCAACGAGATCGGTGGGAGACAACTGACGATGCGTCGTCGAGGCCGGATGTGCAACGAGCGACTTGGCGTCCCCGAGATTGACGAGCCGCTTGAACAGCCCGAGGGCGTCGAACAGCGCTATCCCGGCGTCATAGCCACCGGCGACTCCGAAGGTGATGATCGAAGGGACCCGTCCCTTCAAGTACCGCTGTGCGAGCTCGTAGTGCGGATGATCGGCAAAGCCAGCAAAGCTCACCCAATCGACCCGTGAGTCAGCGGCGAGATAGGCGGCCACCTCCCGCGCATTTGACTCGTGGCGGTCCAGCCGAGCAGAAAGGCTCTCGAGTCCCTGCAGCAACATGAAAGCATTGAAGGGGGAGAGCGTCGCGCCAGTATTGCGCAACAGCACGCTCCGAGCGCGTACGGCAAATGCCCGTTCCGGGAAGTCTTTGGCGAACACGACGTTGTGAAATGCCGGCTCGGGCCGATTGAACATCGGAAAGCGCTCCGGGTGTGCTGTCCAGGGAAAACGTCCGCTGTCGACGATCGCGCCGCCGAGAGTCGTACCGTGCCCTCCGATGAACTTCGTCAGCGAGTGGACTATCACGTCGGCGCCGTATTCGATGGGTTTGAGCATCAGCGGGGTAGCCACCGTGTTGTCCACGATCAGTGGAACGTCGCGTGCATGCGAGACGCGCGCGACGGCCTCGAGGTCGACGATGTTGCCAGCCGGATTGCCGATCGACTCGCAAAAGACGGCGCAGGTGCGATCGTCGATCAGCTGAGCGATCGCCGAGGCGCTGTCATCGGGCGCCATCCTCGGTTCGATGCCATAGCTCGGAAGTACGTGGAGGAAGTATGTGTACGAAGCGCCGTAGAGCTGCGGAGCTATCACCAAATTCGAGCCTGGGCTCGCGAGGTTGAGCACGGAATAGCTTACGGCGGCCATGCCGGAGGCGACGACAAGCGCCGCACTTCCTCCCTCGAGAGCGGCGAGCCGCTGTTCGAGCACGTCGTTGGTCGGGTTGTTGACCCTGTTGTAGTGGAAACCTGGGGTCTCAAGGTCGAACACTGCCGCCGCGTGATCGGCGTCGGCGAAATCGTGAGCGACCGTCTGGTAAATGGGAACAGCGACAGCCCGGGTCGCATCGGCTGTGTAGCCACCGTGGATGGCGATGGTCTCGTCGTGCAAGCGCCGCCTCATTCTCTTGGGAGCGCCTATCGGCCGTGCCGCTCACGTGACTTCTGGAAGGCCTCGGTGATCCAGTTGCCGTAGAGCTTGGTAGCCGCCGTCCGCCATGGCCAGCCGACGCGTGCAGCCAGCTCGTGGAATGGTAGCGCGCCCATGAGCAGGGGGTCGAGCTCGCCACTGACAACGCGACCGTGAAACGAGGCAATCATGTCCTCGTCGGCGGAAGCAACGCATCCGACGGGTAGTGCCGGCTGGTCGCGTCTCTCGCCGCGTAGATAGCGCTCGGTGTCGCGCCGGTACTCGCGTAGGAGGCTCGACGCCTCATACTCCGGATGACCCTGTATCAGCACGAGTTCGCAGTGCCCCCGGAGCCGGTGTGCGACGCTCCATCCGCATTCCTCGGAGCCGATGAGCACCTCGTACCCGACGCCCTCGACGAGAGCGCGCGGCACGTCGTTGAGCCGCGAGTGCGGTAGGACGATGGACGAGGGCAGGTCGGTCGTCAGATAGTGCTTGGCTCTTACCTGCTGATCGAACACGCCCGTCAACTTCGCGGCCAGGCGCGTCCGGTCGATACCGTCGAACTGGAGCAGAGCTGCGTGCGCGGCGAGGCAGGAGAGCACCACCGAGCTCGAGGTCGCGGTCGACCACTCCAGAAGGTGGACGAGATCGCCCCAGTAGGCCTCTGCCGCCAATGTTGCTGTCAGTGGCTCAGAGCCGGTAACGATCACAATGTCGGGCGAGCTCGCCCATAGATCCTCGAGCGGGAAGCAAAGGCGAGCGACATGCTCCGCTATCTCACGCCCTCGCAAGACTCCGGGCAGCGTGTAGCTGCGTAGCTCGATTGCGATGGAGCCACTGCCGGCCCCAAGCAGGTCGACGAACTGGCGTTCGGTGTGGAGGAACGCCCCGTCGGGCATGTCGTTGACGAAGGCGCAGGTCAGCGGCCCATCCGAGTCCACGCTGGACCCTCCACCGGGTCGGACGACCGAGACGGGCAATTAGGGAACCGATTCCGAGTACACCACGATCACTTGCTGGTGCATCAGCCGATGAACGGCCAGAAGCTCGGCATGGTCACTCGCCGTTCCGATGACCGCGAGGATGTGGTTGCGGGAACCGTCCTTCCAGTCCAGATCTGTCCCGGGACGCTGGTGGATGCTCACGGCGTCGACACCTGGGAGATCCGCAATCGCGTCGATGCCCTCGATCGCCTGGATCGTTGCGGAGGCCGAGGGCGGCTGGAGGAAGAAGCGGTAGCCGATGTGCTCGGTGCTCACTGGTCCGTCGAAGTGGACGCTTTCGCCGAGTGCGATACGAAGCGTGAGTTCAAGCAACGAGATGCCCGTAGCACGCGCCAGCATTTCCGGCACGCCGCCGCCGACACGCCCATTGACCTCGATTATCCGGGGGCCTTGAGGCGTGAACTTCACCTCGGTGTGAAGACAACCAGTGCGGATTCCGAGTGCCTCGATCGCCGCGGTGGTGAGCTCGAGGAGGGGCCCCTGCTCTTCGGGTTCGAGTGCTGCCGGGATGAAAAATCCGGTCTCCCTGAAGTTCTCCGCCAGGGGGAAGCGTCCCGTCAGCGCGATGTGGCTGATCACTCCTTGCGACACCAGGCTCTCGACGGAGAGATAGTCGGCAAAGGGACCGTCAGCTCTGTCTAGGTCGCCTGATAGGTATTCCTCGAGGAGCATCGGCTCGCGCTCTGGACCGAGTGTGTCGAGCAGCCGCGCTGCATGGCCGGCATCCTCGACGAGGAATGTGTGGCGGCTGCCCTGAGCCGAGCGCGGCTTCAATACGGCCGGCCACGCCAAGTCGAGGTCGAGCGCCGCGATGGCATCGCCCCCTCCTCCTGGCGGCACCGAGAAGCAGCGAGGCATGGACAGTCCCGCCCGACTGAGGGTTTCGCGCTGGAGTGCCTTGTCCACAAGCGCTGCGGCCGACGCCGGCGTATGAAAGGGCAGCCTCAGCTCGGCGGCCAGAACAGCGAAGTCGACCATGTGGTCGTCGAGATAGGTCACGATCGCATCTGGTCGGTGTGAATGCAGCAAGTGAGCCTGCGCGGCGGCGTCGCGGCCGGCGATATCGACCACGGGGCCGAATCGCCGTAGCAGGTCCGCCATCCGCGCCATCTCCGGCAAACTCTCATCGACGAGCCACAGCAAGTCGCATACGCCGGTAGCAGCCTCGACGAGGGACATGACCGGAACGCAGCGGGGGCCATAGCCGACCGCGACGAGCGGTCGTTGGTCGATGCGTGCCGCGCTGGTCTCGATCACCTAACCTGTGCTCCCTGCATCGGCTGGGGCTTAGAACCGGACTCTCCGATAATACCGTTCGGGCCACTGAGGCCTTAGAGTCCATCCTGTCAAGCGGTCACTCGGTTAGCCGGTCGCCTGCAGACCCTCGCCGCAACAAGGACACACTCCCAGGAGGAAGTAAGCGCGTGCCGGTCGAGATCATTGGGATGGTTGGCACGCGTGACGCCTCGGAGATCAAGGGCCCGCTGGTCGACGGACCCGTGGTCGACTGGACGGAGGGACCCGTCGTCGACCCGCAGTACCTCACACGGATCTCGAAGGCGCATGACGAGGCGGGCTTCGACCGTGTCCTCATCGGCTACGGCGCGGTCGGCCCCGAAGGCTGGGCGATCGCTTCTGCGGTGCTTCACCAGACGAAGCAGCTCAAGGTCCTGGTCGCACACCGACCTGGGCACGTGCAGCCCGTAGTGCTCGCGCGTGCGGCTGCCACTCTCGATCATCTGACGGGCGGCGGCCGCGTAGCCATCCACATGATCACCGGGGGAGACGAGGCCGACCAACGTAGGGAGGGCGACTTCGTCCGCCATGATGACCGCTATCGCCGGACTGGGGAGACTATGTCGCTCCTGCGCCGTATGTGGTCGCAGGCCGACCCCTTCGACCATGATGGCGAATTCCATCGATACGAAGGTGCGTTCACGTCGGTGAAGCCCGTGCACCCCGGAGGCATTCCCCTGTACTTCGCCGGAGCGTCGGAAACGGCAGTGGAGGTCGGCGCAGTTCACGCTGACGTCTATGCCTTCTGGGGTGAGCCGCGCGCAGCGATCGCGGGGCGTATAGCAGCAGTCGACCAAGCCGCGGCTCGACACGGACGTACGGTGCGCTACAGCGTCTCCCTGCGGCCGATCATCGCAGACACGGAGAAGGAAGCGTGGGAGCGGGCCGAGTGGATCGCATCCACGGCGGAAGCGCGAATCGCAGAGCTTAAGCAGCGCGTGGAGGGTCGGCGGAACGCTTATTCGGGCTTGGGAGGCGGGCGCAACGCGACGTTCTCCGTCGACCGGGACCTGAACGCGACAACATCCGTCGGTCGGCAACGACTGATCGAGCTTGCGCAGGACAAGGACGTCTACGACGAGCGCCTGTGGATGCGCATCGCCAATCTCACCGGAGCGGCTGGCAACTCGACGGCACTGGTGGGCTCGCCCGAACAAGTCGCCGAGGCACTGTTGCGTTATTACGACCTCGGCGTGACCACCCTCTTGCTACGAGGATTCGATCCGCTCGACGACGCCGTCGACTTTGGGAGCAGATTGCTGCCGCTGCTACGAACCGGTGCCGCGGCCCGCGATGCCCAGCGGGAGAGCGAATCGGCCAGCTGACGAGAGGCTGAAATCACACGCGGTCGACGCCAACCCGCGGAGTTCCTCGTCGCCGACGGGCAACTTCGTGCGGCCTCAGAATCCGCCGGTGTCGTCGTCCTCGTCACCGTCGATGATGTCTGTTCCGTCGATCGAGCGGATGCTCGCCCGGCCCTGGGTGTCGGACGTCGTGCGCGTGGTGGTCGTCGTCTTCGTCGTGCTCGTGACGGTCTTCTTCTTCGACTTCGCCGTCTTGGTCTTGGTCGTCGTCTTCCATTTCGTTGTCGTGCTCATCGGCCGTACCCGACCCTGCGCGAGGTAGGCTGTCGCGGTCCACTGACCGCGCGGGCTCGTCTATGCCTCATCGAGCGACCCTTCGGTGCGCACGACCGGCCCGATGCCATGGCGGGCGAGCACCGCACGGGCCCCGAAGGGCGCGTCGAGATCGACCTGAAGTGATGGCGCTGGAGCGAGCTCCCACACGAACCGGTGGGTTTGGAACCCTTCGGCGTGGTTCATCCGAGCCTGGGAACCGCGGTGACGGGCCTGCGCCGCGACCGCGCTCAGGTCGACGAACTCGCTTGTCTCGATCTGGGAGCGATGGGCGCCGAGGAGCTCGAGCTTCGAACCCACGCGTCCCTCGAGATCGACGAACACCATCGGATCGAAATGCACAGTGCTCGGTGACTCGTAGGCGAGCACCTGCCGCGTCCGGCGGGCGGCGGCGAGGGTGGCGTCGGCCGTCGCTCGATGATCCTGGTGGGTGTCGCCGGCCGCGTGGCTGTAGACGACCTCGCATCCGGCAGAGACGAGCACCGCCTCGACGGCTGCGATGGCCTCTCGGCCCGTGGGCACCGCTCCGTCGTCGAAGCCTCCCCAGTGGAGTACCGCTCCAAGGCGCGCCGCCGACAGCTCTTGCTCTCCACGACGCTTCGTCTCCCCATGGGAGGACTCACCGCCGGTCATGACGAGGAGATGGATCTCATCGCCACGGTCGCGGTGGGCGAGTAGCGCGCCGCCGCATCCAAGCTCGATGTCAACCGGGTGGGCCCCGACGGCCAGCACACGCATGCGGCAACTCTCCTGTAGTTTCCGACGCCCATGCTCAGCAGATCGTCGGTATTTGCGTCCTTGGCGGTGTCAGCGTACTCAATGTCACACTCGCGTCCATAGTCCCAATGCGGCGTGTGGGTCATCCCTAGTCATCCAAAGGAAGCGATAAAGCCGCGTCGACGACAGCAATGACCAGATCAGAGGCCCTGTCACTCGGACTGGATATGGGCCGGCCACCTGGTCAGGCGGGGCGAATCTTTTTTTCTCCCTGATGTCGGAATGCGCCACATACCCACTTACAGTGCTTTATAAAGCACACATAGTGGCGTAATGGCGCGACTCGACGACCTTTCGGGCAGGACGGACAGCCACCACGGAGTCCGTTCCGACGACGCCGGGTAGGGGCAAGCGGATATCGGGCAGAGCTGGCCGGTACAAGGAGTTCGCAATGGGCCATCACACGGTGAACATTGGCCTAATACCGCATTGCGCATTTACTCAACCACGTAGAGTGATCATGCTCGTCCGTTGCACGAGGGAGCTCGGAATCGAGCACGGCGGCTCCAAAAGTCGAACCGATCCCCACAACGCGTCCCGTGAGCCCCGAACGGGTGAGGCGCGGACGGCCGGTCGAGACGACGGCGTCGCAGTGGACGGTGCTGCACCTAGGGATCGTTCGTGTCCGATCTCAGTGAATCCGGGCGAACAACACCTGTGGTTCGCCGCCTCGGTGGCCTTCCTGGATGCGCCTCAGAATTGGCGAATCAGAATCGTCACGAAAAGAGCACGTCGGCGGCTGGCCAGAACGATCGCGAGCGCCACACCTACAGTCTGGGTCCCACCAGCGGGATGACGGCATCGCGCACTCCGTCATCTTCGGCGCTAGCGATGGCCGAGCGACTCTGCGGAGGTGAGCGAATGCGGCCTCGGAGCCGATCCATCCGAGGCACGAGCGCGCCCGCGGCTCGCCATGTACAACACGGAGCTGAAGGTGTACAATATGAAGAGTGGCGACGATGGCGGTGAGCGAGGCACGAGGGAGACTGTCCGAAGCGGTCGAGATGGCGCATTCCGAGGCTGTGGTTCTTGAGCGTTACGGCCGGCCCGCTGCGGTGCTGCTTAGCCCGGAGCGCTACGAGCAGCTACTCGAGGCGTACGAAGACGCGGAAGACGTGTCTGCATTCGATGAGGCGATGGCCGAGGAAGGCGCCAGTATTCCCTGGGAGCAGGTGAAGACAGACCTCGGCTGGCAGTGAGCGCCTACCGGATCGAGATTCGGCCGGCAGCGGCTCGAGCCCTCGGCAAGCTCGATCCCGACGTTCGACCTCGGATTCGAGGAGCGATCGCGCTGCTCGCGGAGGATCCACGACCACCCGCCGCCCGGCCTTTGCGAGGCGGACCGGCCCATCGGGTGCGCGTCGGCGACTACCGGATTATCTACACGATCGCTGACGACGTGCTGCTCGTAGCCGTCGTAACGCTCGGCCACCCACGAGACGTCTAGGAGCGTTGAAGCCTCGACGACGCTCAGGTCACGCGCATCGTCGCGACAACGCCGCCTCGAGGCGGCGGCGCTGGCCGCGTGGCACGACGATCGGGACGCGCCGGTCGACCGCCGAAAATGAGATGTTCGGCGGTCGAGCAGCGTGAGAACAACCGGTGCCCGTTCTCACTGGATCTGGCGAGCGACTCCTGCGGTTCGCCACCCTGCGAACTACCTCACAGCCTCGCCAAACCAAGTGAGATGTCGGCACTCCCGATGGGATCGGACAATCGACCCGGCAGGGCTGTCCACCCGCTCTCTTCACAACGCCGATAATGTCCGTTATGTAATGTAACGGGTTATGTCGTCTCACCGTTGCGACAGCTTGATGTCGCAGATAGCGCTACGCTTGCCGTGGACCGGCGGGAGCCGGATCCTCGCTACCGGAAAGGCGAGTCACCGGCCCCGGAGTCTCACGCAGGGACTTTGGGTGGATATGCGGCATCCGAGGGCCTGGGCCTCGGACCGGCGAGCGATCGGTCAATCGCTCCAGCACCGTCAGCCTGCGCATCCGTTCCCGTGGAGGCGACTGTGGCTGATGGTCTCGACCCTGAGCGTTTTTACGCTGAGCTGCTCTATGAGCTGGGCGAACATGCCCAGCGTGGGGGTAGTGCCTTCGGTGCGGCGGCGGTCGCGAAGCGTGTCGCCAGGGCGCACGGCCTGGAGGCGGCGAGTCGGTTCCCCCTGCCCCGTCCGACACGGGCTGAGTGGCGCGAGCTCCGGGAGTCGGGTGACCCGTGGGTGGGCTGACGGCGATGGACCGCCTGCGGGGGTTGATCGCTGCAGTCGAGCTGGTGGAAGGCGAGTTGCCGTTGGCGGTCAAGGCTGCCCGGGACGAGGGGGCGGACGTGCTTGAGCTGGCCTGGCTCCTTGGTGTCGATCGCTCGACCGTGTACCGCAGGTACCTGGCCGCTTCGGAGTCCGGGTGACTCGCCGCGTGCGCGTGTGGGATTTCCTCGCGACGAGGCGCTGTCAGCGTTGTGGCGAGCTGTTCGTGACGAGTTGCTGGGACGCGGTCTACTGCGACGAGTTGTGTGAGGGCGAGGCGGTGGCGCTAGTGGAGGAAAGTCGTCGAATTGCTGCATTGTGGGCCGAAGGCGACCGACTGATGCGAGACAAGGCGGACCGGTTCGTGGCGCTTCACGCTGGACCGACGCCGGAGGTCCTGGCCCCGGACCTATGCGACCTGCGGCGGCTTGGTTCGGGCGCTCGAGGTGGCTCGACCGTCTTTTGGTCGGCGTGGTGCTGGGGCTGCGACCAGGCATTCGACGGTTGCGCGAAGGCGGTCGCGGTTGAGCGGTTCAACCGCCATGTCTGTGTCCGGGGGTTGGTGGGGAACGCATGACAGCGAAAACCTGCACTTGCAACGTCACACCGAAGGTCCGCATCGTTGATCGGGATTGCCCGGTGCACACTGACGCCCGACTCGCCGAAGCGGACGAGAGGCCGGCTCCGAGCCTGCGGTTGATCGTTGGGGAGCGGGGTTGACCAGGCGGGTGCGCTCGCGCTTTCGAGGGCGGGCGGTCCACCTGTGGGAGCCGGCAGGCCTCGATGGGCGGGGGTTGGCGTGGTTTCGGTGCTCTGGCTGTCGTCGTAGGCGTCCAGCATGCGCCCCGAGGGCTGTTCGTCGGCGCCTCAGGTCCCGACGCCGCCGGTAGCTCCACCGTCCTCGCAGCGGGCGCTGTGGGGTCCGGAGGGGCCGCCCGCCCGGACCGCAGCGAGGGACGAGCGAGGACGGGCGGACGGACCCCCCGCAACCCGTCAGCTCCCCGGGCCGAGGCCGTTGGATCGTCCGCCCGGTGCCGCGAGCTGTCGTCCGGGGGATCTGGCAGGCGGATCGGGCGTGCTTGAGCCGGTTCCGGGCCGCTCTCCCCCGTCGCCCCTACACGCGCTTTTCGGGCCCGCCGGAGGCGGGCCCCTTGACAACTTCGCGAATAGCTCTCCCCGGGCAGGTCAGAGGTGGTGTGTTTTGGCGTCGATACAACCTTGACGTAATTTCCCCGATCAACGGGTGTTGATGGTCTTCACCTGCGGGTTTCCTAGGAGGTAAGTGGTTGTGTCTGAACTTGAGTCGTCTGTTGTCAACTCGCCGGCAAGTGGGCCATTGGCACGCCCCGGAGACGGACCGGTGGACTGGTCGAAATCTGCCGATCTCAGACCGGATCGGGCAAGGCGGGAGGTCATTGAGATCCGCAGGGAGCCGGATGGGGTGATTCGGCCGTCGGTGCGGTCGCTTCCGGCGCTGGAGTACGTGCACTCGGTGGGTGACGAGGAGCGGCGCCACCAGGCCGCTGCGGCTGACGCGTCGGAGTCTCTTGCGCTAGCGGTGGCGGGTGCGCGGAAGGATGGCTGTTCGTGGACGCAGATCGGCTTTGCGCTCGGGGTGAGTGCTCAGGCGGCACAGCAACGGTTCGGCCGTCGAGGTCGGCTTTCGGCTGGCTCCTGACGTCTCGTGCCTTAGTCGAGGGGGAAGCGTCGTCAGTGCGCCGGCAGGTTCCGTCGTGCCCGCTCGAGGGGGAATCGTCGGCTCTCGCCGGCGGGGATGGGTCGTCGTCGTCGCCCGGGTGTGATCCGTCGTGTCCGAGCTCGGGGGTTGCGTCGGCTCTCGTCGATGGCGAATCGTCGTCGTCGAGCTCGCGGGGTTCGTCGGGTCTCGACGGTGGCGAATCGTCGTCGTGCGGTGCCGGTAGAGCGTCGACGCCGGCTGGCTCCTGACGCGTAACGTCTCCAATAACACCTGTAACGCCGCCGTGTGTGGTTGGCTAGTCTGCGACACGATGCCTCGGTATCGTGTCGCAACTGCCGACAGGCCGTGCGCCGAGTGTGGCGAGCGGGGTTCGATGGACGTGAGAGCGATGTACTGCTCCCCCGCTTGTCGGCAGGCGGCGTACCGGCGCAGGAAGCGACAGGAAGTTCGGTCCCGACACTGTCCGTTATGTAAGATTTGGAGAGACGACTTCCACCGGCTGGACAAGGTGGATTGTCAGCTCGGCCCCGCGTCTGGAGTCGAGCCGGCGTACCCGATCGGCGCTAGGCCGGGATGACGATGACGTGCACGCCCGTCGCGGAGGTATCGAGGTCGAGCCAGGTCTTGTTCGTCGTGACGACCGGCGCATCGAGACGGCGTGCGAGCGCCAGGCACGCCCGGTCGCCGAGCGAGAGCCCGATCTCTCGCGTCGCGAGGCGCAGGCCACCGACCGTCCACGCGTCCGCCTCGGTGAAGGGCATCACTTCGATCGTCTCGGGCAGCACCGGTAGACCACTCGTGACAAAGCGTGGCTCCTCGCTCCGGGCGAGCGCCATGGCTGCGCGCTCGAGCACCGTGGCCACATCGCGCCTCACGTCCGCCAGGCGGGAGCACACCTCGGCGAGGTTGACGGCGGACATCACGGCGCCATCGACGACGAGGTCCTCCACAGCGGAGGCTGCCGACTCGTCGAGAAGGTACGAGAGCCATGCAGAGGCGTCGAGGACCACGGTCACGACTGTGGACCCACCCCGCGTGAAGCGCGGGCGATCTCGTGCTGCGCATCGAGCATGCGAGCTTCGTCACCAACAGCTTCGGCCTCGTCGAGCTGGATCTCCGCCAAACGCTCAGCCTCTAGCTCAGCTTGAGGGTCACGACCGCTCGGGACGAGATGGCGCCACGCACCCCGCAAACGTGCGACGTGGGACCGCCGGTCCTCGAGGACCAGACGGTTCCCATCGGCGACATAGGCCACCAAGGTCGCGCCGGGCTCCATGTTCAACTCGCGCCTGAACTCCGCCGGGATCACGATCCGGCCGTGCGGCCCCACGTGCACCTGGACATGTGTCATTCGAACGGCCTACTTCCATTGGGTTCTCGCCTGTCACTCTGAACGATAAGTGACCGCAGAGCGCCGGCCGACCGGTCTACCGCCGCTCCGCGCCGACGCTCGGACAGCGACACTTCGCCGTGGCCCAGTCAGCTTAGTTCAATGTGATGCGCTCAGGTGCGTCGACATGACACAGGAGCGCGCGCTCCGAGCGCGCAGCGCGGTTGTCGGTAGCGCGCTCGGCGGCCATGCCGCTGTCAGGAGCTCGAAGCAACGCAGTACTCCCCGCTCGGCACGGCTCGTGGGTCTGGGTTCACGTTGACGTAAGATGTAAGCATGCATCCCGACCGCTATAAGTGGATCGCGCTGTCGAACACCACACTCGGCATACTCATGGCGACGATCAATTCCTCGATCATCCTCATCGCTCTTCCGAACATCTTCCGCGGCATCGGCCTGAACCCGCTCAGCTCCGGGAACACGAGCTACTTGTTGTGGATGCTCATGGGCTTCATGGTCGCGACGGCCGTCCTGCTCGTCAGCCTCGGCAGGGTCGGAGACATGTTCGGCCGGGTGAAGATGTACAACCTCGGGTTCGCGGTGTTCACGGTGTTCTCTCTATTGCTCACCATTACCTGGATGCACGGCACGAACGCGGCGCTCTGGCTGATCCTCATGCGCGTCGGGCAGGGCGTCGGCGGTGCGTTCCTATTCGCGAACTCGAGCGCGATCATCGCCGACGCCTTCCCCACAAATCAGCGCGGGCTTGCGCTCGGGGTGAACGGCGTCGCCGCGATCGCAGGCTCGTTCATCGGTCTCGTGCTCGGCGGCCTGCTGGCGCCGGTCGAGTGGCGACTGGTATTCCTCGTCTCGGTTCCCTTCGGTCTGTTCGGCACCGTCTGGGCCTACCTGAAGCTCGAGGAGCGCAGTATGAAGGTGCCGTCGCGGATCGACTGGTGGGGCAATCTCACGTTCGCGATCGGACTCATCGCCGTGCTCGTCGGCATCACCTATGGGATCGAGCCGTACGGCGGCCACACGATGGGTTGGACGAGCCCGATGGTGCTGAGTGCTCTCTTCGGCGGGCTGGCCCTGCTCGTCCTGTTCGCCGTCATCGAGGCGCACTCGGACCATCCGATGATGAGGCTGTCGCTGTTCAAGATCCGGGCGTTCTCGGCGGGCAGTATCGCGACGCTGCTCGCATCCCTCGGTCGCGGCGGCCTGATGTTCATCTTGATCATCTGGCTGCAGGGTGTGTGGCTCCCCCTTCACGGCTACAGCTTCGCCCAGACGCCACTTTGGGCCGGGATCTACATGCTCCCGCTCACCGTCGGCTTCCTTATCGCTGGGCCGATATCCGGGATCCTCTCCGACCGCCACGGCGCCCGGCCGTTCGCGACCGGGGGCATGGTGATCGCGGCGCTCGCCTTCGGCCTGTTGGAGACCCTCCCCGTCAACTTCTCCTACGTCGCGTTCGCGCTCCTGCTGCTCCTCATGGGACTCGGCATGGGGGTCTTCTCGGCGCCAAACCAGGCGGGGATTATGAACAGCCTCCCCCCGGAGCAGCGTGGCTCTGGTGCTGGGATCTTCACGACGTTCCAGAACTCTGCGATGGTGCTCTCGATCGGCGTCTTTTTCACCTTGATCATCCTCGGTCTCGCGGCATCGCTCCCCCACGCTCTGTACTCGGGGCTCGTCGCACAGGGGGTCCCGACCGGTCTCGCGCACCGCGTCGCCGGCCTGCCACCGGTCGCCAGCCTGTTCGCCGCCTTCCTCGGCTACAACCCGATGCGAACGCTCCTTGGCCCGGCGCTGCCCCACCTGGCGCATGCGAGCTACCTGACGGGTCGAAGCTTCTTTCCCCTCCTCATCTCCAAGCCGTTCCAGTCGGGGTTGCGCGAGGCCTTCACCTTCGCCATGGGCGCTTCGCTCGTGGCGGCGCTCGCCTCCTGGATGCGCGGCGGGAAGTACGTCCATGGCGTGTCGGCCCCCGGCGACGCCGCGCTGGACCCGGCGGCGAGCGAGTCCGCTCTGGTCGGAGCCGGGCTCGCGGAGGACACCGGTGACTGAGCCGGCTGCGATGCTGCGGATCGGCGAGGCGGCCCAGCGCGCAGGGGTCTCCGAGCGCACGCTTCGCTACTACGAGGAGATAGGGCTACTCGTCCCCGCCGGCCACAGCACCGGCGGCTGTCGCGAGTACGGCGCTGAGGAGCTCGCGCGTGTGCAGCAGATCAGGGAGCTCCAGGAGCTGATCGGGCTCAATCTCGAAGAGATCCGCAACGTCGTGACCCGAGAGGACCGCATCGGTGCTCTCCGGGATGCGTACCGACGCACCGAGAGCCCGAGCGAGCGACACGAGCTGCTGCTCGAGGCGCTCGAGGTGACCGAGGCGCTGCACAGCCGGGTGGCCGCCAAGGTCGCGCGCATCGAGGAGTTCCGGGACGATCTCGCCGAGCGGATCGAGCGCTATAGGTCCCTTCTCGCCGAAGAAGCGGCGGCGCCAGCCCCCTCCCCCGCCTGAGCCACCGGGCTCCCCGGGCGCTTCGGCGACTGGGACGCGCATCGCCGCGGAAATAGCTCAACCTCCACCAGGTCCCCGCCGTTGAGTACCCCAGCGGCGGCGAGGACTGCCCCGCTGACGTAGCCCACGGACGGGCCCACCAGGACGCGGATGACCGCGTCCTAGAGCGAGCCCGAGAGGTACGTCAGTGAGCGGCGTCATCGACATTCTCAATTTCGCCATCGACGGCGTGACCCAGCAGCAGAACGCCGTCGCCAACAACATCGCGAACGCGAGCACGCCCGGCTTCACCGGGACCGAGGTCAGCTTCGAGTCGAGCCTCCAGCACGCGCTCGACCTTCCCGGCCCTGCGACTGCCCAGGTCAGCTCTGCCCCATCGAGCGCCCTGCCCGCGACGAACGGCAACAACGTCCAACTGAGCGACGAGCTCGTCGCGGCACAGTCCGACACGCTCCACTACCAGACCATCAGCGAGTCGTTGAACGCGCAGTTTCGATTGATCCAAGGCGCCTCGGGAGGTAGCTACACGTGACCCTGTTCTCAGCTCTTGGCATCGCGGGCACCGGGGTGGACGCGATGCAGACATGGATCGACGCGGCGGGTGGCAACGTCGCCAACGCCAACGACGCGGTCGCGACGAACCAACCCGCCTACGCCGAGCAGACGGCGGTGTTCACGCCGGTCACCGCGGCGATACCCGGGGATCCGGGACAGGGGGTGCAGGTCTCGATCGCAGAGGGCAGCACCGCCGGGGTCATCGCCTACGAGCCGAACAACCCCATCGCGGACAACCAGGGCGACGTCAAATTGCCGAACGTCTCGCTGTCCGATCAGCTCGTCGGACTGATCCAGGCCCAGGGCGGCTACCAGGCCGACACGAATGTGATGTCCCGGGCCGTCGCGGCCTACCAGTCCGGCCTCACGATCGGCAGCTGACCGTGCCGATCGCACCGATCCCAGCGATACCGCCACTTCCCAGTCTGCCAGCGTCGGCCGCCCCAGGTGCGGCCCCCTCGCCGGGCGCGGACTCCTTCTCCACCGCCTTGTCGAATGCCGTGAACGATCTGCAATCCGCGCAGAGCACTGCCTCGGCTGCCGAGGCCCAGTCGGCCGCGGGACAGGGAAACCTCGCGGACACGATGATCGCGGCGAGCAAGGCGTCCCTCGACACCCAGGTCACCACGGACCTGCTGACGAAGGCTTTGACCTCGTTCAACTCGATCATGAACATGTCCTTCTGAACCTATGGCGCTCATCCCAGCAGATTTCGACCGGGTAAAGGAGAGTGCGAGGCGGTTCGCCTCCGGGTTCTCGCGTGGTCAGAAGGTCGTCACCGTCGTCGCGCTGTTCGCGGTCGTCGTCGTCGCCTTTGTTTTCATGTCCGTGTCGGGTCGCCCCACCTATTCGATGTTGTTCACCAACCTGCACCCGGCGGACGCGTCGGCGATCACCCAGCAGCTCGCCGCCAACCACGTCCCCTATGAGCTGCAGAACGGCGGCACGACGATCCTCGTCCCGCAGAACCAGGTCGACCAGGAACGTCTGACTGCGGCCGCGGCCGGGCTGCCCTCCCAAAGCACCGTCGGGCTCTCGATCCTCGACAAGGAGGGGCTGACCACCTCGCAGCTGACCCAGCAGGCCGACTACCTCCAGGCACTCCAGGGCGAGCTCGAGCAGACGATCGACTCGATCAACGGCGTGACGAGCAGCCAGGTGAACGTCGCCCTTCCGGCCAACCAGACGTTCGCCCTCGGCAACACCACGCCGACCGGCGCCTCGGTCCTCGTGAACCTCGAGCCCGGGCACACCCTCACCTACAGCCAGGTGCAGGCGATCGTGTCCCTGACCTCCTCGGCGGTGCCGGGGCTCGCCCGCTCCAGCGTCACCGTGGCGGACTCCAACGGCGATCTGCTCGCCGGCCCCGGCGTGAACGACAACGGGAGCGCGCAAAACAGCGCCTCCTCCGCGTTCGACAGCAGCCAGGCGGCGAAGATCGACGCCTACCTCGCCACCGTGCTCGGCACGGGCAACGCCGACGTGCAGGTGAACGCCCAGCTCGACTTCAACCAGACCTCGACGAACAGCAACCTCATTCTCAATGGCAAGAACGGCAAGCCACAGGTCGTCTGCACCTCCACCCAGACCTCCAACGAGAAGTACACCGGGACGGGAACCCCGACCGGCCTCCAGGCCGGGACGACGACCGCTGGCAGCGCTGGCAACTACACCCAGGGCTCGTCGACCAATACGTGTGAGACGAGCACCGAGACCACGAAGACCGTCGTCGCTCCTGGCAGCCCGATCTCCCAGTCGGTCGCCGTGCTCGTGAACTCGAGGGCCATCCCGAGGGGCTTCACACTCGCCCAGCTGCAGCGCGGCGTCGCGGCCGCTGCCGGCATCCAGACCGCTCGCGGCGACGTCCTCAGCTTCAGCTCTGCTCCGTTCAGGTCGCCCGGCAAGGTCGCCACCGCTTCGGCGAAGAAGAGCGTCCTCTCGACGGCGCTCCGTCCGGGTCTCGCGCTGCTGCTCGTGCTCGTCGTGATGTTCCTGCTGTGGAGGGCGTCGCGCCGGGCACGCAAGCAGGCTTCGACGACCGATGCGCTGCTCGACTCGCTCGTGCTCGACCAGCTGACCCCGATGCCCATGATGGAGGCGCCGACTGGAGAGCTGCCGGCTGTGCCCTACGTCGTGGCACAACGCCGGTCGGGGCCGACCGTGCAGGACATCGTGGACGCCCAGTCAGAAGAGGTCGCGTCAGTACTGCGCGACTGGCTCCACCAGACGACATGATCCAGCTGACCAAGAGCCAGCAGGCCGCCGTCGTGATTGCTCAGCTCGACGAGGACCGCGCCAACAAAGTGCTGAAGAACATGAGCGAGAGCGAGGTCATCGAGCTGATGGCCCAGGTCGCGCGCCTGCCCGTGATGACGAGCGATGACGTCGACGCGGTCGTTGCGAACCTCGCGATCGTCGCCCGATCGCTCGCCGACGTGCGACAGGGCGGCAACGAAATCGCCGAGCGTCTACTTCGCGAGCGCCTCGGGGCCGTGCGTGCCGCACAGATCATGGACGAGCTGCAGTCGGTCGTCGCCGACCACCCGCTCGCCTTCATCAACCGGATCGAGCCCTCGCAGATCGTCGGCTTCATGTCGGCCGAGCACCCCCAGCTGCTCGCCGTCGTGCTCGCCCACGTGAACCGCGACCACGCTGCACGGGTCGTCGAGCGTCTCGACGACGACCTCCGCACCGAGGTCGCCCGGCGCGTCGCGAAGATGAGCCCCCTCCCGCCGGACGTGATCCGGCGTGTTGCCGCCGAGCTCGACTACCGGCTCTCCGCGTTCGCCCGCGCCGGTGGCAGCACGTCCGAGGTCGAGGGCGTCGCGACGATCGTCGGGATCCTGACGAGCGCGGACCAGGCCACCGAGAAGCAGATCCTCGCCGATCTCGACGACCGGGATCCCGAGATCGCCGAGCAGATCCGCAACGAGATGTTCGTCTTCGAGGACGTGGTCCAGCTTGACGACCAGATCCTGCAGACGGTGTTGCGCTCGGTAGTGCTGAAGAACGTGGCACTCGCGCTGAAGGGCAAGCCCGAGCACGTGCTCGAGAAGTTCACGCGAAACATCTCCCAACGTGCAGCCGAGGAGCTGCTCGAGGACATGGCGTCGCTCGGCCCGCAGCGCCTGTCGGTGGTCGAAGGCGCCGAAGCCTCCATCGTCAAGCTCGTGCGCTCGCTAGCGGATGCCGGAACGATCACTATCGAACGAGGCAACGATGAACTCGTCGGCTGAAGGTCGCGTGCACCGTCGGGTGCTGCGCGAGAACGAGGGACGGGCCCTTCCGATGGCGAGCGTGGTGTCGCCCCGGGGCACGTTCGTCATGCGCACGGAGGAGGCGGTGGCGAGCCCCGAGCCGGACGTCGACGAGCTGCTTGTCGCCGAGCGGCGTGCCGGCTTCGCGGAGGGCCGAGCGGCGGCACTGTCCGACGCGGCCCTCGAGCTCGAGCTCGCCCGCGCCGCATCCGTCACGTCCATGGCAGCGTCTCTGTCCGCGGCGTGCGCCAACGTCGCGCGCGACCGTCGCGCCGTCGTCGACGAGGTCGTATCCGAGGCCGTGGACCTCGTCTTCGAGCTCATCGAGGTGCTTCTCGGCGACGAGCTGGCCCATCGCGACGCTCCAGTGCGCAGCGCCGTGGCGCGGGCACTGGCGATGGCTCCCGACGGGGAGGACGTCCGGGTCCGGGTCCATCCCGGCACCGAGCTGACCCCGGCGGAGCTCGAGGTGCTCGTCTCCGTCGGCTCGGTGTCGGTGATCGCCGATCCGGCGATCGAGCCGAACGGGTGCGTCGTGGATGCCGGAGCATGCCGGATCGACGCGCAGATCGGCCCGGCGCTGGAGCGGGTCCACGCCGTGCTCGAGCAACTTCGCTCGCCGCGTCACGAGTCGGTGCTGAAGTGAGCGTTCTCGGCTCGCAGAGCGTCCGTGCGAGCCTGCGCTCGGTCGCCGCACCGCTGCGTACCGGACGCGTCTCGCGGCTTGTCGGGCTCCGCGTCGAGGTCGAAGGACTCGAGGCTGCAGTCTCCGACGCGGTCGAGATCCGCCGCCGCGACGGCACGATCCTCCCCGCTGAGGTGGTCGCGGTGCAGGGCAGAAGTCTCGCGTGCATGCCACTCGGCGAGCTGCGCGGCGTGCGCTACGGCGACGTGGTCGAGTCGCTCGGTCACCCCCTCCCCGTCCGCGTCGGGCATGGCCTTCTCGGCCGTGTCCTCGACGGGCTCGGCAACCCCATCGACGACGGAGCCTTCCTCGACGACCTCGAAGAGGTGTCCGTCGACGCCGACCCTCCCCATCCGCTCAAGCGGGAGATGGTCGATCGTCAGCTCGCGCTCGGTGTGCGGGCGATCGACACGACGGTCCCCTGCGGGCGCGGCCAGCGTCTCGGTATCTTCGCCGGCTCCGGCGTCGGCAAGTCGAGCCTGCTCTCCATGATCGCCCGGGGGACGACTGCGCAGGTGTGCGTCCTCGCCCTCATCGGCGAGCGAGGACGCGAGGTGAGCGAGTTCATCCAGCGCGACCTCGGTCCCGAGGGTCTCGCCCGATCCGTGGTCGTGGTCGCCACCTCCGACCAGCCGGCGCTCGTGCGCATCCGCGCGTCGTTCACCGCTACCCGCATCGCCGAATGGTTTCGCGACCAGGGGATGGACGTCGTGCTGATGATGGACAGCCTGACGCGCTTTGCCATGGCCCAACGCGAGGTGGGTCTGTCGGCCGGCGAACCGCCCGCGACGCGCGGCTATCCGCCGTCGGTCTTCTCGCTCCTGCCGCGCCTGCTCGAGCGGGCCGGTGCGGCCGAGCGCGGCAGCATCACCGGTCTCTACACAGTGCTCGTCGAGGGTGACGACATGAACGAGCCGATAGCCGACGCCGCCCGGTCGATCCTCGACGGCCACCTCGTCCTCTCTCGTCGCCTCGCCACCTCGGGACACTTCCCGAGCATCGAGGTCCTGGACTCGATCTCGCGGGTCGAGTCCGTCATCACGACGCGCGAGCAGCGTGAGCGGGTGCGCGAGCTACGCAGGCTGCTCGCCGCGTACAGGGACACTCGCGACCTGATCGAGATCGGCGCCTACTCGCGAGGCGCGAATGCGCTCGTCGACCGCGCGATGGACTTGCGCGAGGCGACGGACGACTTCCTCCGCCAGGACATTGCCGAGACCTGCCCGCTCGACGAATCGTGGGCGCGCCTCGAGCACCTCCTCGCTCCCCCGTCGGCGAACCGCGGCGCTACCGTGTCGCCGTCGATTCCGGGCGCTCCCGTCATTGCTTGGCCCGGCACGGGAGCCGTCGCATGAAGCGCTACGAGTTCCGTCTCGCGGCGGTGCTGCGCCTTCGCCGAGCGGAAGAGGAGCAGGCCCGGGAGACGCTGTCGGCGGCGAACGGCCGCCTTCGCGCGCAGATCCTCGAGCGCGACCTTCAGGCCGCCCGCTACGCGCTTCTCGCCCGCGAGACCTCGGCCACCACGCTCGACGGGCTCCTCGCCGAACAGCACGCCGCCGGTCTCGCGGCCGCCGTCGTGGCGCAGGCCAATAGGGCCACGACGACTGCTGCGGCCGATGCCGCGCTCGCGCAGGTGGCCTGGACGGGTGCCTCGAAGCGGGTGAAGATCCTCGAGCGACTCGACGATCGCCGGCGCGACGAGCACGCGGCCTCCGACCAGCTCGCCGAGGTTGCCGTCATCGACGACATCGTGACGGCGCGCTATGTGAGCGAGCACCGCTCGACGCTCGGGCGCTCGGCGTCGCGAGGTGACGCATGAGCGATATCGGATCCATCCAGGGCTGGGTGTCGAGCGTGGAGTCCACGATGGGCGGACTTGCCAGCCAGGTGCAGCAAGCCGCACCGACCGGCGATTTCGCCGCGGTGTTCTCCGAGGCGCAGTCGGTGCTCTCGGGTGCGCCAGCCGCACCGGGCGGCACGGCACAGTCGAGCCCCGCTCAGGCGAGCAGCTCAACGGGCGCGGTGGGCACGACCTCGGCGCTGTCGACGAGCAACCTCCTCGGAGGCCCCGCGCTCGGGGCCGGCTCGACCACGTCGGGTGCCACGGTTGTCGCCACCGCCGAGAAGTACCTCGGGGTGCCGTACCTCTGGGGCGGCACCACGCCCTCCGGCTTCGACTGCTCGGGATTCACCCAGTATGTCTACGGACAGCTCGGCGTCTCCCTCCCCCGGACCAGTGAGGAGCAGGCGAACGCAGGGACCGCGGTTGCATCGCTCGCCGATGCGCAGCCCGGTGATCTCGTGCTGTATGCAGGGAGCGACGGCACGACGGCGTCGCCCGGTCACGTCGGCATCTACGTCGGCAACGGTCAGATGATCGACGCGCCCCAGACCGGCAGCACGGTGTCGATTCAGCCGGTCGGCAACCCGGTGGCGATCCGGCGCGTGCTCGACAACTCGACGGCGCCACCAGCTCCCGCCCAGTCGGCAGCCGGCGGTGCGACGGCCGTCCTCACCGACGTCGTGCAGGGTTCGACGCCCTCTTCGGGTGCTTCCGGCGCCGGTGCCATCTCGGTGACCGTGCCGGCCACCCTCGAGCCGCTGTTCGCGTCCGCCGCGAGCCAGTACGGCGTCCCCGCCACGCTCCTCGCCGCTGTCGCTCAGGTCGAGTCCGGCTATAACCCGAGCGCCGTGAGCTCCGCCGGAGCGCAGGGCCTCATGCAGATCCTGCCCTCCACCGCCGCCGGTCTCGGGATCAACCCGCTCGATCCCGCGCAGGCGATCGACGGTGCGGCCCAGCTTTTGTCGAGCTATCTCGCTCAGTACCACTCGACGCCGATGGCACTCGCCGCCTACAACGCCGGACCAGCCGCGGTCGCCGAGTACGCGGGCGTGCCCCCTTATGCAGAGACCCAGGCCTACGTGCAGAACGTGATGCAGATCGCCGGAGGTGCCTCGTGATGAGTTCCCTTTGCATGGCGCGGGGCACCGGAGGCCGGCCATGAACGGGTTGTCGACGGTGAGTGCCGCAGTGGGACCCGACGCGATCTCCCCCGAGCCGCAGCCGGAGACGCTTCCGGGCGACCAAGGCAACGCGGGAAGCTTCACCGACGTCCTCGCCGCTTCCACCGCGACCGGTCAGGCCACGAATGGAGCCGGAGCCACCGTGCCCGGCCAGCGCGCAGACCAAGGCGGTAGCGCCGCTACTGGCCAGCTCGCGAGCGGGCACTTGTCAGGGTCGGCCCAGGGCGCTCCTCGCCGGTCCGGCGCGCAGGACGCCGCCCGGAGCTCGAACAACGGGACGGCCCCGGATGCGACGGGCGCTGCAGCCGCGCCCACGGTCGCTTCTCCAACCAGCGCCACGTCAGAGGCAGTCGCGCCGGGCGCATCCATGTCTGCGGCAGGCGTCGCCTCAGCCGGACTCGTCGCGTCGCCGGGAGGCGCCGGAGGGTCCGGAGGCTCCGCGACGCCTCTAGTCGCCGGATCGTCCGAGGCTGCGCCCGGGGTCGGCTCCACCACGAGCGCCGGCGGAAGCGACCCGTCTCCCGGTGCCCCGGCCACGATCCTCCCGGTGCGAGGGAGCACGCGGATGAGCCCCGCCGCCGCAAACACTGCGAATCCAGCGAACACGACCGGCTCGACGGCCATGCCCGCCCCAGCTGCCGGTGCAGGGACGACGCCGGGAACTGCCGCGACGTTGCCGAGCGCCGTCGCGACGGGTGCGCCTGGCGCGATCGCCGATGGCTCCCCCTCGGGCGCCCCATCCACCGCCGGGGCCGCAGCCGCTTCTGGCGCCGCGACCGTCGCCAGCGTTCCTGGCACAGAATCGCCGACAGCCCCCGGAGCGCTGGCGCCGATCTCGATGCCCGCCAGTCCGGGCGATGCAGGGCCACCGGTCGCCGCTCAGTCGGCGACGGTCGGTGAGGGGGCGTCCGCTGCCCACACGCCCGACCGGTCGGGCAGCCATCTGGCGGTCACCGACGCCGCGCCCGGCGCCGCACCCCCGGTCGGCGTCGCAGGATCCACCGGGGCAGGTGGGGCCGCTCCGGCGGACTCCGCCGCGACGCAGAGGGTCACGGCCACGCCGCAGACCGACGCTCCCGGAGATGTCGTCGCCGGGAGCCAGCGGGTCGTCGCCGCCGCAGATGGTCGCGGGATTCCCGCCACGACGAGCACCGCCGGCCAGAGCCAGCTTCCGGGCGTGGCGAGCCAGCTCGTGAGCGTGTTGAGCCCGCTCCGCACGGGCCCCGGCGGCACCCAGTCCGTGACCGTCCTGCTCCATCCGGCCGAGCTCGGCGACGTCCGCGCCACGGTGACGGTGAGCGGGGACCAGGTGACGGTACGTCTCCTCGCCTCGACGACCGAAGGCGCCAGCGCGCTGCGTTCGGCGCTACCCGACCTCCACTCGGGCCTCAGCCAGGACGGGCAGCGCTCCACCGTCCTGCTCGGCGATCCCGGCGCGGGCGACGCCACCACGAGTAAGGGCGAGACGGATGGCGGCGCGACTTACGAGAGCGCCACGCCAGGGACGGCGCCGGCCCCGCTCGACACCGCACCAGTCGCCGCGTCGGCCCACCCCATCGCGACCGCAACAGTCCACCGCCTACTCGACATCCGGCTCTAGCAGAAGAGAAGAAGGAGCACCATGAGCATCTCCCCACTCATCGGCATTGCCGCGGCGAGCACGCCGGTCGCAGCGGCGAACGCCGCGGGCACCGGTTCGACGACGGGCACCGGCAGCTCGACGGGTAGCTCCTCGGCGTCGTCCACGAGCAACATCTCGAGCCAGCTCGCCAATCCGCAGATGTTCCTGCAGCTGCTCGTCGCCGAGCTGCAGAACCAGGACCCGACCAACCCGACCGACCCGAGCACGATCCTCCAGCAGACGTCCGAGCTCGCGCAGATGGAGTCGGTGACCACCCAGACCAGCGCCATCACGGGCGCGCAGTCCACGGCGCAGGACAGCGAGGCGACAGGCCTCGTCGGCAGGACCGTTTCCGCGCTCGTCGCCGGCAACACGATCACCGGCCCTGTTTCGGACGTCCAGCTCAGCAGCAGCGGCACGCCGACCCTGACCATCAACGGCACCAGCGTCCCTCTCTCGGACGTCAGGCAGGTAAGCAGCTGAGCACGGCCGCCGGCGACGGCATGGCGAGCGCTGCTCTTGACCAAGCGAGAGCAGCACGACAGCGACACGCACGAACGACCCGGGAACGACAAGGAGAGCAGAGATGACCGAACGATCGATCCTCGCAGCGGTTTCAGGTATCCAGGCCAATCAGACCTACCTCGACGGCATAGGCAACAACATCGCGAACGCCGACACCATCGGCTTCAAGGACAGCCAGGTCCAGTTCCAGGACTTGCTCGCGGAGCAGCTCTCGGGAGCTTCCGGCCCGGCCGCCGGCAGCGCAGGCGTCAACCCCGTAGCGGTCGGCTCCGGTGTACGCGTCGCCGCCAACGAGGTGAACCTGCAGGAGGGGTCCCTCGAGCAGACGGGCGTGCCGACCGACGTCGCCATCCAAGGCAGCGGCTACCTCGTCGTCCAGAGCGGCGGCCAGCAGTTCTACACCCGCGACGGCAGCCTCACCACCGACGGAAACGGCAATCTGAGCACACAGTCGGGCGGTCTTATCCAGGGCTGGCAGGCAAACGGGCAGGGCACGGTGAACACGAACGCCCCGCTCACCTCGATCAAGATCCCCACAGGCGAGACGATCGGCGCGACGGCAACGACGACGCTGACCCTCGGCGGCAACTTGCCGGCCTGGAACGGCGTCGGCACCTCACCGACCGAGACGACGACGCTGAACGCGTACGACGCGCTCGGCGACGTCGTCCCGATCACGCTCACCTTCACCGGCGTGGCGGGCGCCGCGAACGCCAACCAGTGGACCGTGCAGGGCACGGTGCCGAAGCCCAGTGGCGGCACCGACACGCTCTGGACGACCGCTCCGACCATCGTCTTCAACCCGGCGAGCGGTCAGGTCACGTCGGTCACGGGTGCGACCACGAACGCGGACGGGTCGCTCTCGGTGCCCGTGTCGACGATGCCAGCCGGCTACACGTTCCCCGCCGGCGACATCCTCTCGTTCACGTTCCCTCCCCCCGGGAGCTCCGCCGCGGTGACGCAGTTCTCCGCCGCGTCGACAGTCCAGATCGAGGGGCAGAACGGCTACGCGTCCGGAACGCTGCAGACGTACTCGATCGGCAGCGACGGGACGATCACCGGCGCGTTCTCGAACGGCGCCACGCTCGCTCTCGGTCAGATCGCGCTCGCCAACTTCACCAACGCGGGCGGCCTCTCCGATCAGGGCGGCGGGCTCTATGCCACGAGCCCGAACTCCGGGCAGGCGCTGATCGGCACACCGGGCACCGGCGGACGCGGTGCTCTGCTCGGCGGCGAGCTCGAGCAGTCCAACGTCAACCTCGGCACCGAGCTCACCAACCTGATCACCGCCCAGCAGGCCTACACCGCCAACACGAAGGTGCTCACGACGAGCAGCCAGGTGATGCAGGCGCTCGAGAACGTGCAGTGAGCGACCTGATACAGAGCGAGGCGCCGGCCTACCGGCCCCCGAAGCGTCCGCCCCGCGAGGACGGTCGCTCGCCCGTCCTCGCGGCCGACTCCTCGCGCATCCGGCTGTTCGACCTCCACCGTCAAGAGACGGTGGAGCGCGCCCGCCTTCGCCGCCTCCAACCGATACTCGAGACGGTGGCCCACCGGGTGGGGAGCTCGCTCACGTCAGCGATTCGACAGCCGGCTCACGTCCAGTTCGTCTCCTTCGAGCAGAGGACGTGGGAGGAGCACTCCGCGGCGCTACCCGACCCGACGTTCGTGTCGAGCGCCGTGCTGCTGCCGCTCGAGGGCCGGGTCGTCATGCATCTGCCCGTCAACCTGGTGCTCGAACTACTCGACTACTACCTCGGTGGCGACGGCTTCAGCCAGCCCGACCGGCGCCAGCTCACCGAGATCGAGCGGGCGATCGTGGGGACGATCACCGAGATCATCTGGAACGAGCTCCCTCCACCGTTCGCGACCCTCGTGGCGCTCAACGTCGCGCTCGTGCAGAACTCGACCAGCGCGCTCCTCGTCCAGGTCGGACGCCCCGGAGTCATGTGCCTCGTCGTCGAGATGAGCATCGCGATCGGGGACCACGAGCCCGAGACGATCCTGCTGTCGCTGCCGCCGACGGTGCTCCTCCCGGTGCTCGAGCAGATCGAGCACCACCAGAACGCCGAGGGCTTGGAAGGGCGCAGCGACCGCAAGGAGGCGCGCCGCAGGATCCTCGCCGTGCCGGTCGACCTGAAGGTCTGCTACCCGACGATCGGGCTCACGCCCGACGAGCTGCTCAGCCTGCGCGTGGGCGACGTCATCCACCTCGACCAGGAACCGACCGACGGTCCGTCCGAGCTCCAGCTGATGGTGCAGGACACCCACCTCGGCACCGGGGTGCTCGTCGAGAACGGCAACAAATTGGCCTGCACCGTGGTCACGAAGAAGGAGACGCGAGATGACTGATGACGAGATAGAGGCCGCGATAGAGGTCGAGGACCTCACCTACGAGAAGGAGTCGTCACTGCACGCCGTCGGCTCCCCCACCGCGCAGGCCGAGCCGGAGGAGTACCTGGCCTCCGTCAGCCGGATGCCGATCGAGACGCTCGGTCAGGTCGAGATGAAGGTCGAGGTGGTGCTCGGTAGGGCTCGCCTGCGCCTCCAGGAGCTGCTCGACGTCCGGCCCGGGCAATCCCTCGAGCTGGACCGCACGCGCAACAGTCCTGTCGACGTGCTCGTCAACGGGACACTGTTCGCACGCGGCGACATCGTCGTCATCGACGACACCAATCTCGGCGTGCGCGTGAGCGAAGTCATCGGCGCCGACCTCACCAAGGAAGGACGCTGACCGTGCCGTTCGCCGTCGCCACCACCGGGGTCAAGACACTGCCCGACGTCTCGATCACCCACTCGCTCGTCCAGATGGTCATCGCTCTCGTCGTCATCGTCGGCTGCATCTGGGGCCTGGGCAAGATCCTCGCTCGCATGCGCTCCGGTGCCGCATCGCCGAAGCGCCGCTCGGCCGGCAAGGCGAGCGGCAACAGCCTCGCGGTCGTCAGCCGCCAGAGCCTCGGCAAGGACCTGTCGATCGCGACCGTCCGGTGGGGAGAGCGCGAGGTGCTCGTCGGCATCGCCGGCTCGACGATCACGTTCCTGAACGAGGCCCGGACCGAAAGCCCCGCGAGCGCTGCCCCCGAGGCCGCGCCGCCGATTATCGCCGATCCCCCGGCCGGTGACCCGTGGGCCGGTCTCGAGGATCCTTTTGCCTCGTACCGGCCGGGAAACTCGCCGGGCATCGCCGCGCCGGCTCCCTCCGAAGGACCCATGTCGTTCATCGAGTCGCTTCGCAACGCCACCCTTCGTCGTTGAGCCGTCGACCTAGACAGGAGAGGTAACCCCCGTGCACCCCGCGCTGATCGCCGCGTCTTCGTCGGTTTCGATCAACCTAGGCAACACCCTGTCGAAGCCGACGACGAGCATCCTCGTCATCCTGGCCGGGACGATTCTTTCCGTCGCGCCCTCTCTGCTCATCCTCTGCACCGGGTTCGTCCGGATCATTATCGTCCTCGGCCTGACACGCCAGGCGCTCGGGCTCTCCACCACTCCGCCGAACCAGGTACTTGTCGGCATCGCGCTGTTCATCTCGATCTTCTTGATGACCCCGACGCTGACCAAGATGAACCACGAAGCCTTGCAGCCTTACCTCCACGGGCAGATGACGGCGACGCAGGCCTTCAGCGCCGGAGAGCTTCCGCTGAAGACTTGGATGCTGAAACAGACGGGCAACGAGGAGCTGGCGGTCACCGAGAAGATCGCGGGCTACAGCCCCGCTCAACCGATGAAGGCTCCCCTGTCGACGGTCATCCCGGCGTTCCTGCTCAGCCAGCTGAAGAGCGCGTTCATCATCGGCTTCGTCATCTTCGTGCCCTTCCTCATCATCGACCTCGTGGTGTCCGCCACGCTGATGTCCATGGGCATGATGATGCTTCCACCGACACTCATCTCACTCCCCTTCAAGCTGCTGCTCTTCGTCCTCGTGGACGGCTGGGTGCTCGTGCTCCAATCGCTCGTGAGCAGCTTCAGGTGACCGAGCAGCAGGTCCTGCAGATCGCCTCCCAGGCCATGCTCACGGGCGCCAAGATCGCCGCCCCGATCATGATCGCGGCGATGGCGGTCGGTCTCGTCGTCTCGCTGTTCCAGTCGGTCACCCAGATCCAGGAGATGACCCTCACCTTCGTACCGAAGCTGGTCGCCGTCGGAGCGGTGGTCATGCTGGCCGGCCACTGGATGCTCGGCGTCTTCGTCGGCTACGTCCATTCGCTGTTCGCGAGCTTGCCGCAGCTCCTCGCCGGCGGGTAGCAGTGGCGCTGTCGCTCGACTACAGGGGGCTCGTCGCCTTCCTCCTCGCGTTCGCGCGCGCGCTCGGGTGGCTGCTGCTCGTCCCGCCGTTCTCGAACCGTCGCGTCATCCCGCCACTCGCAACGTCGTGCATCGCCTGCGCGCTGGCGCTGCTCGTATCGCCGAGGATCCCGGCGTCGATGATCCCCTACACCGCCGCGAGCTTCATCGGTGAGCTCGTGATCCAGGTGCTGACGGGAGCAGCCATCGGCTACGTCGTGTTCCTGCTGATCAGCACCGTCACGACCGCCGGGAGCGTCATCGACCACTCGAGCGGCCTCAACCTGCCGCCGTCCATCGATCCCCTCGGCCTCGACCAGACGCCGATGCTCGGGCAGTTCTACGAGCAGGTCGCCATGATCTTGCTCTTCGTCTCGGGCGGCTACTGGCTGCTCATCGACGGCTTCGCCCGCTCCTTCGAGGCGCCGGGGTTCTCCCTGGCGGCCACGAGCCGCATCGCCCAAGTCGTCGTGCTGGACCTCGCGACGCTGTTCACCTCCGCCCTCGAGATCGCCGCTCCCCTGCTCGTCGTGCTCTTCGCGACTCAGGTCGTCCTGGCGCTGCTGTCGAAGGCGGCGCCGCAGATGAACGTGTGGATCCTCGGTATGCCCGTGCAGATCTTCCTCGCCATCGTGCTCGTCGGCGTCGGCATCTCGACGCTTCCGGGTTATGTCGGCAATCTGCTCACACGCGCGCTCGGCGATACGGCGTCGCTCTTCGGGGGAGGCTGACGTGGCTACGGAGGACAAGCATGCGAAGACCGAGCCGCCGACGCCGAAGCGGAAGAAGGAAGCGCGCGACCGTGGTCAGGTAGCTCGCTCACCGGACGTGTCGGGCTGGGCGTCGGTGCTGCTCGGGGCCTATCTCCTGCCCTGGGTGTTCTCGAACACCGAGCACCGGGTGCTCGGCCTCTTCGGCCAGGCGTCGCACGTGATGAGCAACCCCACGACCACCGGCGCGTTCGCCGTGCTCAGCGCCGGGCTCCGAATCGTCGCGATCGTCATCGTTCCGATCGGCGCGATCTTCGCGGTGCTGGCCTTCGTGGTGAACGTCGCCCAGGTGGGTCGGTCGTTCTCGATGAAAGCGGCCAAGCCGAGGCTCTCGCGCATCAGTCCGAAGAACGGCATCAAGCATCTCGTCGGCGCACAGCTGCTCATACAGCTCCTCAAGCAGATCCTGAAGCTGCTCGTGCTCGGCGGAGCCGGCTACCAGGTGGTCAATGCGCTCATGCGCTCGGTCGGCGGCACGTCGCCGGTCGGCCTGGTCCCGATCCTCGGCGCCACGGCGTCGTCGATCCTCGGGTTCGTGCGGACGATGGCGCTCATCGGGCTCGTCATCGGGATCGGTGACTTCGCGTTCCAGAGGCGCAAGCTGAAGAGCTCGTTGAAGATGACCAAGCAGGAGGTGAAGGAGGAGGCGAAGGCCTCCGAGGGCAATCCGCAGGTGAAAGCTGAGATCCGCAAACGCCAGTACGCGATGGCGCGCTCGCGCGTCGCCTCGGCGATGCGCACCGCCGACGTGGTTATCACCAATCCGACGCACTTCGCCGTCGCGCTCCAGTACCTTCCGGGCGCCGGAGCCGCTCCGCGGGTCGTGGCGAAGGGATCGGACTCGCTGGCGAAGATGATCCGCGAGCGTGCCGTGGAGGGAGAGATCCCCATCGTCGAAGACGCCCCGCTCGCACGTTACCTGTACGCCGTCTGCGAGGTCGACCAGCAGATTCCCGCCGAGATCTACGTCGCCGTGGCCAAGCTGCTGGCGTTCGTCTACTCGCTTCCAGCCGCGACCCGAGCGCTCCGGGTCCACCAGGGACTGCCCTCGCAGTTGCCGGAGGTCCTCGCCGCGGTCGACTCGCTGGCGCCGGGCAAGCGCCAGCGCGCCCGGGCGGTGCTCGCGGCGGTCGGCACGTGAAGCAGGCCTCGCGCGAAGCGATGGTCGCTCTCCGCTCTCTTTTCGACGAGCTCGGCTACCAGCAGCTGTATCCCCTCCTCACGCGCGGACACCTCTTCGCTCCCGATGCTCGCCACGCCGGTGAGCTCGCGGCGACCTTCGGCCCCGATGTGGCGCCGATGCTGGAGCTGTTCGCGCTCGGCCGGCCGGTGCAGCGCTCCTCGCTCGGCGGTGTGCTCGGCGATGTCGTCGCATCGCTGGCCTCGGCCAGACTCGTCGAGGAAGCGGGCGGGCAGGTGACGACTGCTGACTGGGTGGCCGTCCCCGCGCTCGGCGGCGTGCTCCTCACGGGCGTCCCGCCCACGTATGCGACGCGTGCGTCGATCGGCGCGAGCGCGTACCTCGGCCCGGACTCCGTCGAGTTCGCCTCGACGCTGCCGAGCGCGACCGGCAAGCGGGTCCTCGATCTCGGGACCGGCTGCGGCATCCAGGGCCTGCTCGCGATGAGGGGTGCCCGCGAAGCGGTGCTCTCCGACATAGAGACGCGATCGCTCGAGCTCGCACAGCTCAACCAGAGCCTCAACGCCGTCGACCACCCGGTGGCTTATGTGCGTTCGGATTGCTACGACTCGCTGGCCGGCGAGCAGTTCGACCTCGTCGTGTCGCTCCCACCGTACGTCCCCGAAGTGGCCGGCTCCGCGACGAGGAGCACCGTCGCGGCCGGGCCCGACGGGCTCGCGGTGGTGCGTCGGATCCTCCGTGGACTGGGTGAGCATCTGTCGCCCGGAGGTCGCTTGATCGCGCGCTGCCAGCTCCTCTGCGACGACGACGGTCCCCTGCTCGCGCGCGAGCTCGACGACCTCGCACCTGGACTGGAGCGCAAGTTCGTGCTGCGCGACTGGCACCCGCTCCAGCCCTACGTCGTCGAGCTGTCTAAGCGCCTCGCGGCGCACGGCTCGGGACTCTCGCCGAGCGAGCTCGTCATCGCCTACTCGGACTCGCTCCGCGCCTTCGGGGCCACGGGGGTATGCAGTGGGCTGATCGACGTGCGGCGCCCGGCCGATGATTCGCCCGCCCGACGAGAGGTGCGAATCGTGACGGACGGCTCCCGCGTGCGAGGGGACGTCATACCGCGTGAGGGCGACGGCCTCGAGCTCACGCACGATGAATCCGCTCTGCGAGCGTCGATGCCGGGCTCCGCGGCGGTCATCCTCGAAGGTCCGACCGCAGCATTGCTCAGCGCGGTCGACGGAACGCGCACCATCGCGGAGCTCGTCACCAAAGCCTGGGGAACCCACCCCGCTGCGGCGCGCCAGGACCTCGTGGACCAGGCGATCGCGCGCCTCAACCAGCTGGCGCTGGTCAACCTCGTACAGCTGTAACGGCTCCGCCGGCCGCTGCGTACTACTTCGTGAGCTCTGTACTTAG
>JAODBO010000156.1 GCA_025464005.1 Acidimicrobiaceae bacterium
TCGGCGTCGGCTATCTGAGCCTCGGCCGCAGCGCCGCGACGCTGTCGGGCGGCGAGGGGCAGCGCATCCGGCTGGCGACGCAGATCGGCGCGAACCTGACCGGCGTGTTGTACGTCCTCGACGAGCCGTCGATCGGGCTCCACCAGCGGGACAACGCCCGTCTCATCGAGACGCTCATCCGTCTGCGCGATCTCGGGAACACCGTCATCGTCGTCGAGCAAGACGAGGAGACGATCCGCGTCGCCGACCACGTCGTCGACATCGGGCCCGGCGCCGGCGAGCACGGGGGAGAGGTCGTGTCGTCCGGCTCGGTGAAGGAGCTGCTCGACGCGGAGCGTTCGGTGACCGGCGCCTACCTCTCGGGGCGGCTCGCCATCGAGGTCCCGCCGAAGCGCCGCGCCCTCGGCTCGGGGCGGCTCATCGTGCACGGCGCACGCGAGCACAACCTGCGCGACCTCGACGTGAGCTTCCCGCTCGGCTGCTTCGTCGTCGTGAGCGGCGTCTCGGGCTCGGGCAAGTCGACGCTCGTCAACGACATCTTGCACCGCGCCCTCATGCAGCACGTCTATAGGTCCCGCACCGTTCCCGGGCGCCACAAGTCGGTCGAAGGGGCGGAGCTGCTCGACAAGGTCATCGACATCGACCAGTCACCGATCGGGCGCACGCCGCGCTCCAACGCCGCGACCTACACGGGGGTGTTCGACAACATCCGGCGGCTGTTCAGCGAGACCCAGGAGGCACGTCTTCGGGGCTACCAGCCCGGCAGGTTCTCCTTCAACGTCGCCGGCGGCCGCTGCGACGCGTGCGCCGGCGACGGCACGATCAAGATCGAGATGCACTTCCTGCCGGACATCTACGTCCCCTGCGAGGTCTGCAAGGGCGCCCGCTACAACCGCGACACCCTCGAGGTGCTCTGGCGCGGGAAGAGCATCGCGGACGTGCTCGACCTCTCGTGCGAGGAGGCACTCGAGTTCTTCGCGGCGCAGCCGCCCATCGCTCGGCACATGCAGACCCTCGTCGACGTAGGCCTCGGCTACGTCCGGCTCGGTCAGCCCGCGCCGACCCTCTCGGGCGGCGAGGCCCAGCGGGTCAAGCTCGCCTCGGAGCTGTCGAAGCGCTCGACGGGCCACACGCTCTACATCCTCGACGAGCCGACGACGGGACTGCACTTCGAGGACGTGCGCAAGCTGCTCGGTGTGCTGCAGCGCCTCGTCGACCAGGGCAACTCCGTCATCGTCATCGAGCACAACCTCGACGTCATCAAGTCCGCCGACTGGATCATCGACCTCGGTCCCGAGGGTGGGAGCGGCGGCGGCCGCGTCGTCGCCGAAGGCACGCCCGAGGAGGTCGTCAAGGTGAAGGAGAGCTACACCGGGCAGTTCCTGAAGCCGCTTCTCCGAAAGAGCCGCTCGCGCCGGTAGCTATCGCCGGCGCGGTGGGCGTGCCTAGGTTGGTGTGATGCGCCTTGCCTTCAAGACCTCCCCGCAGGACACGACCTGGGAAGCGATGCTCGCCGTCTGGCGCGCCGCCGACGACATCGAGGCGTTCGAGTCCGGCTGGACCTTCGACCACTTCTATCCGATCTTCTCGGACTCGACGGGACCCTGTCTCGAAGGCTGGATGACGCTCGCCGCCCTCGCCCAGGCGACGACGCGCCTCCGGTTCGGGACGCTCGTCACCGGCATCCACTACCGGCACCCCGCGGTGCTCGCCAACATGGCCGCGACCCTCGACATCGTCTCGGGCGGTCGGCTCGAGCTCGGCATCGGCGCCGGCTGGAACGAGGAGGAGTCCGGAGCCTACGGAATAGCGCTCGGCGATCCGAAGGACCGCAGCGACCGCTTCGAAGAGGCCTGCGAGGTGATCGTCGGGCTGCTCACGAACGAGACGACGTCGTTCAAGGGGCGCTTCTACGAGCTCGACGCCGCCCGCTGCAACCCCAAGGGCGTGCAGCGGCCCCACCCGCCGATCTGCATCGGCGGCAGCGGAGAGCGGCGGACCTTGCGGAGCGCGGCTCGATTCGCCCAGCACTGGAACTTCGTGGGAGGCACGGTCGAGGAGTTCGCGCACAAGCGCGACGTCCTCCATCAGCACTGCGCGGATCTCGGGCGCGACCCCGCCGAGATCCTCCTCTCGAGCCACGTGCGCTACGCAGGCGACCCGTCCGCGACGGCGGCGACGGCAGCGGAGCTCGGGGAGGCCGGCCTCGGGCTAGCGATCGTCTACCTCCCGCCACCGCACAGCCCCGCGGTGCTCGAGCCGATCGCGGAGGCCTTCGCCGAGCTGGGTTGAGTCTGTACACCACGCCGTGCACGGCGTGGTGCCAGCTCAGGTGATCGCGAGCATCCGCTCGAGCGCGATCCGAGCGCCCGCGGCCGTCTCGTCGTCGACGACGATCCGGTTTCTCACCTCACCGGCGACGAGTCCTTCGAGAACCCACGCGAGGTGCGGCGCGTCGATGCGAAACATCGTCGAGCACGGGCAGACGAGCGGATCGAGTGAGACGACCGTGACGTCGGGGTGCTCGTTGGCGAGGCGGTGGACGAGGTGGATCTCGGTGGCCACGCCCATGACGGTCCCCGGCGGGGCGTTCTCGACGTAGCGGATGATCGCGTCGGTCGAGCCGACCTCGTCCCCGAGCTCGACCACCTCGTGGCTGCACTCGGGGTGGACGAGGACCTTGCCGTCGGGGTGCTCGGCGCGAAACGCCGCCACCTGCTCGACGCTGAAGCGCTGGTGGACCGAGCAGTGCCCCTTCCACAAGAGGAACGTCGAGCTCTTCACCTTGGTGTCCTCGAGGCCGCCGAGATCGAGCCGTGGGTTCCACACGCTCATGTCCGAGGACGCGAAGCCGAGCTGGAACGCAGTGTTGCGCCCGAGATGCTGGTCGGGGAAGAACAGCACCCGGCGCCCCGTCCGCTTCGCGCCGGAGACGGGGTCCTCGCCGGGCTCGAGGCCGAGTGCCCAGCTGAGCACCGCCCGGGCGTTCGACGACGTGCACACCGCCCCACCGTGGCGGCCGACGAAGGCCTTCAGCGCCGCCGAGGAGTTCATGTACGTGATCGGCACGAGCGATTCGACGTCGACGACCGACGCGATCTCCTCCCATGCCGTCTCGACGCTGTCGAGGTCGGCCATGTCGGCCATGGAGCAGCCGGCGTTCAGGTCGGGGAGGATCACCTGCTGGTCGCCCGAGGTGAGGACGTCGGCGGACTCGGCCATGAACTGCACGCCGCAAAATACGACGTAGCTCGCTTCTCGCTGCGCCGCGGCGAACCTGGCCAGCCCGAACGAGTCACCTCGGGCATCGGCCCAGGTCATGACCTCGTCGCGCTGGTAGTGGTGGCCGAGGATGACGACCTTGCTGCCGAGATCGGCACGCGCGGTGGCGATCCAGCCGGCGAGCTCGTCGGGGGTTGCCTCGACGTAGCGGTCGGGTAGTGGTGACTGGAGGCGGAACATGGGTGGTCCCCTTGCCGTGACGCTTCGATGCAGCCGGCGGGGACAGCCTGGTCGCCCATCCGCGGGTGTGTCGGCTACGAAGCGGATATGTCCGCCGGGGTACCAGGCCGGCGTGCAATCAACACTACCCTCGTACTGCCGTGTTGCAGCGCCCCCAGGCCATACCCGATGCCCCGGGCTCCTACCAGTTCAAGGACGCCGAGGGCAGGATTATCTACGTCGGCAAGGCGCGCTCGCTGCGCAGCCGGCTCTCGAGCTACTTCCAGCACCCCGCCCAGCTGCACCCCCGCACGCTCCAGATGATGGAGCGCGCCGCCTCGGTCGAGTGGATCCAGGTGCGCAGCGACGTCGAGGCGCTCATGCTCGAGTACAACCTCATCAAGGCGCACCGCCCGCGCTTCAACGTCCGGCTCGTCGACGACAAGAGCTACCCCTACCTCGCGGTCACCGTGGACGAGAAGTGGCCCCGCGCCGTCGTCATGCGCGGCGCCAAGCGCAAGGGCACCCGATACTTCGGCCCCTATGCCCAGGCGTACGCGATCCGCGAGACCCTCGATCTGCTGCTGCGCTCGTTCCCGATCCGCACGTGCTCGGACGCCAAGTACCGCCGTCACGAGCGGCTCGGCAAGCCCTGCCTGCTGTTCCACATCGAAAGGTGCTCGGGCCCGTGCGTCGGCGCAGTCGACGAGGCCGCCTACGCGGAGCTCGTCGAGGAGCTCATGGGCTTTCTCGAGGGCGACACCGGACCGATCGTGGCCCGGATCGAGGCCGAGATGCGCGAGGCGTCGAGCGCGCTCGAGTACGAGCGGGCGGCGCGCCTTCGCGACCAGCTCGAGTCGGTCCGCCTCGCCAGTGAGCGCCAGGAGATGGTCGCCGACTCCTCGGAGGACATCGACGTCGTGGGCATCGCCGAAAGCGAGCTCGAAGCGGCGGTGCAGGTCCTGCACGTGCGGCGCGGCCGGGTCGTCGGCCGGCAAGGCTTCGTACTGGAGAAGGTCGAGCCGCTCGAGCCCGACGGGCTCGTGGCGCGCGCCCTCGAGCAGCAGTACCTCGAGACGCCGCTCGACTACCCGCGCGAGGTGCTCGTGCCCACGCTGCCCGAGGACCTCGAGACCTACGAGGAGTTCCTCAGCGAGCGCCGCGGATCGCGCGTCCGGGTGCGGGTGCCGCTGCGCGGGCGCCGCCGGTCGCTCCTCGAGGTGGCCCAGTCCAACGCGAACGAGCAGCTCCAGCGGCACAGGATGCGCCGCTCGAGCGACCTGACGACTCGCGCTCAGGCGCTCGACGAGCTGCAGGGCTACCTCGGCCTCGCCGAGGCGCCGCTTCGCATCGAGACCTACGACATGAGCCACCTCCAGGGAACCGACTACGTCGGCTCGATGGTGGTCATGGAGGACGGCCTCGCCAAGCGGTCGGACTACCGGCGCTTCAAGGTGACGGCGGTCCAGGGCAACGACGACTACGGCGCGATGCACGAGGTCCTCACGCGCCGGCTGAAGCGGCTCGACGAGGCGCCGACTCCTGGAGTCGAGGGGCGCCCGACCCGCTTTGCCTACCCGCCCCAGCTCCTGCTCATCGACGGCGGGAAGGGCCAGCTGAACGTCGGGGTGCAGGTGCTCGAGGAGCTGGGACTGACCGGCCGGGTCGAGCTGGCGGCGCTGGCGAAGCAGTTCGAGGAGGTCTTCCGCCCGGGTCGGGACGAGCCGATCCGGATCCCCCGCGACAGTGCCGCGATCTACTTGCTCCAGCAGATGCGCGACGAGGCGCACCGCTTCGCCATCACGTTCCACCGCGAGCTGCGGGCCAAGCGCGCCCGCAAGGGCGCCCTCGACGGCGTGAGCGGCCTCGGCCCGACCCGGAGGAACCGGCTCGTGGAGGAGCTCGGCGGGGTGCGCCAGGTGCGCGCCGCGACGCTCGAGGAGCTGCGGGCCCTGCCATGGCTGCCCGGCACCGTCGCCGACGCCGTCTACGACCACCTCCATCCCGGCGCACGGCGCCCCGAGCCGGCACTCCGGTGAGTGCGAGTCGGCGCTCCGGTGAGCTGCGAGCAGGCGCTCCGGTGAGCTGCGAGCAGGCGCTCAGGTGAGCGACGTGCGCCACGATCTCGACGCCGCGGCGCGCCGCGGCGTCTGGGACCGCCAGGCCGGGTGGTGGCGGGAGACCTTCACCGCCGGGGCGGATCCCGAGTACGAGTACGAGATCCTCCCGACGGTCACGGCCGAGCTCGCCGGATGCAGGCGGGTGCTCGACCTCGGCTGTGGCGAGGGCCAGGTGTCGCGCCACCTGCTCGCCGGTGTCGGCGCGCCGGAATTCCTCGCGGGCATCGACGTGTCTGCGACCCAGCTCGCCAACGCCCAGCTCGCCAACGCCCAGCAGGCCGCGGCCGCGTCGAAGTTCACCGACGGCGTGCCGAGGGGCGCGGTGGGCGACGGCGCTCTCGCGGCGCAGCGCTGCGCCGC
>JAODBO010000030.1 GCA_025464005.1 Acidimicrobiaceae bacterium
GGTGTCGACGAGATTGAGCGCTATGACGAGCAGGAGGACTGCGCCGGAACTCAGGGCGAACCGGACGATAGCGTTCCTGGTGAGCCGATGCTCGGTGAGCGCTCGAATCGCGAACATCGAAGTCGCACCGATCGCGACTAGCCCGACAGCGGGGAGGAAGAGCGGGTAGAACGCGATCATCCCCGACCCGAGAAGTGCGAGCAATCCGAGATTCCGCCGTCGAGGTTCGCGTATCGTTTCGAAGCCAAGGACGGCGAGGGGGATGATCAGGGCCAGGCCGAGAAGGGCGCCTTCGCTCCCGTCGTAGAAGAGCTGAAGGAAGAAGGCTCCCCCGTAGAGCGCCGCACCGATCACGGCCGACCAGTACATCCGGCCTGTCGCGTAGCGGATGGCGGCGAAGAGGGCAGTCGCCCCCGCGAGGAGGTAAACCACGAGGAATGGGCCTTGTGTGTCGGTTGCCCAAAGTCCCATTAGCGCATCGACATTGGCGGCGAGCGGAGTTGCGTCGAGCTCTTGGTACCCAGCGGCGTAGTCGCTGGCATATTGCTGCTCGAGGTTCGTCCCGTACCCGCGAGTACCGATCAGGCGAACTTCGGTCCGTAGCGATTGCCGTTGGGCAGCGTCGATCGATGCTACGTACCCCTGCGCATCTCCGACGCGGTACCCGACAGGGCCAACGCTGTTGCGCGCCACGAAGGTGTAGGTGATCGGACCCGCCACGGCGAGCACGACGACGAAAAGCTGCATCGCGAAAACGAAGACACTGGCGGGTCGTCCGCCCGGGCTCGCCTCGGATTCAGGGTCCCCGATACCCGTAGGTCGTCGAGCCAGTCGATGAGACCCCGCGAATCGCCGGTATGCGCCGACGAGCGAAGAAACTGCGAGGAGTGGAAGCGTCCAGGAGGTGTTTGACGCCGGTGTGAACCACAGCAGCGTCGTCGTCAAGGACGTCGCTACGCAAATCCCGAATATCGGCGCTAACGCGATGCGAGATACACGGTCGAAGCGTTCACCGAGCAGCGCCACTGGCCAAGTGCCGATTGCAGCGACCAGGGCGAGCATGGTCAGTTCGCGGCTGACCATCTCAAAGGCGATCACACGCCCCCTTTGGCCCGACGCGTGCCGGCAACGATGGATCCCCGGATCTTGCCCGTCGAACTTTGCGAATTGGAACCGTAGGCTGTATGGCACAACGCCATCGCTCGGTCTTCCGTCAGGTCCGATATGTATCGCTCGGACACGCTCATGCGCGCGCCTTTAGTTTTGCCGCAAGACAGGATTTCGTGGATGCGCTCATGCCGGTGAGGTCAGCACCCTGAATCGGCGTGACTTGGACGAGCGCCGTGCGTATCGGCGAAGCCCCGGAGGTGACGGCGCAGACTTCGAGAGAGTGTCCACGCTGGATCGTCGACGATCTTGGGGCGGTCGAGCCCGTTGAGGGCTCGACCGTGACCTTGTGTGCAATGGCCGACACGTAGAAGTTGAGGCGTAGGTACACGGTGCCATGTGCGCTGCCCGTGATGATGTACTTGAGGGGCTCCGGGCTGTACGGATTGAGGTACGGGATGCCTCGGGGGTCGAGGCGGGTGAAGGAGGCGAACTCCCCGTAGTCGGGCGTCACGTCGAGCTTCTGGGTGCGTTGCTCGAGGGCGACCGGACCTTCACGGTAGAGGAGGCGTCGAGCGGTGTCGACGCCGCCGATCGTCGTGAGCACGTACTTGTAGTCCGGGCGGAACTGTGGACCTGTGAGCGGCAGGCTCCCGCCTCCGAGGTAGATGAGGCTCCCGTCGTCGTTGTAGTCGCCGGGCAAGGACACCCGATTCCATGCCTTCTCTTCGGTGAGCATGTAGACGAGGCCAAGCTCGACGGGTGGGTTGAAGCTCTGACCGAACCCCTCGAGCTCGACGTCGCCCTTGGCGGGAAGGTGTGACAGCGCTGTCCGCGCCGATGTGTCGAGGAAGTACGCGCCGTCCCGGAAGCGCATGATCGAGGAGTAGGTGCTCGGCGCGATCGCCGCGACGACGATCGCGGCGACGAGGACGCCCGCTGCCCGTAGCGACCGCATGCGTGCGCCGAGCATGCCGGCGACTCCGACGGCGACGAGCACAGCAAGGACCGGCGCGGTCGGCAGAAGATTGCGGTCCTCGCAGTACGTGCAGCTGTTCGAGACGTGCTCGTAGATGCCGAGGACCGACGCGGCAACGCCGAGGGCGAGCAGTAGCCAGGCTTCGGGGTGGCGCCGCAGGCCGGTGGCGGCAACCACCCCGGCGAGGATCGGAAGGATAATCGTCAGCCCGACCTTGCCGACGACCACGCCCGTCGGCTGCCCGAGATCGTAGAACTGGCGGAACTGGAGCAGCCAGGACGGGACGACGCCGGCGGTGAGGAACGAGTAGGCGGGGAGGCCGCCGTTGCCGCCATAGCCGCCGCTCGCGACGCTCGAAAGGTAGCTGAAGGCGCGACGGAAGGCCACGATGTCGAACAGCCCCGTGAGCACGGCGACGGTAGCGATGCGGGCGATGGTGCCAAGCACCGCGTTCCGGCTGATCCGATTGGAGCGGAGGTAGAGCACAAGCGCGACCAGCGCGGCGACCCCGGCAGCGATGCCCACCGCCGGGAGGTAGAGCGGGTACAGATCGACTAGGCCAGACAGCAACAGCGCTACAAGCGCGAGATTCGCCGGCTTCGGTGATCGCAGCGCTTGGATGCCGAGCAGTGCGAGGGGCGCGAGTACCGTCAGCCCCGTGATCGCCGCTTCGCTGCCGTCGAAGAAGAGCTGGACGAAGAACGCGCCGCCGAACAGCGCGCCGGCGAGCGAGGCCGCCCAAGTCGCGCGTTTGGCGAGGCAACGGACGACAGCGAAGGCGCCGAGCGCGCCCGCGAGGAGGTAGGCGACCAGGAATGGGCTCTGGGTGTCAGTGCCCCAGAGCCCAATGAGCTCGTCGACGTTCGCCGTGAGCACCGTGGCGTCGAGCTCCTGGATCCCGTGGCCGTAGTTGCTCCAGTACTTCTGGGTGATGTTCGACCAGAGGTATTCCGGAGTGTGGGCCTGTATATTGTCGGCGGTCTGAAGCGACTCGCGCTGGGCACCGTCGATGGTTGCTACGTAGCCTTGCGCATCCCCGACGTCGTAGCCGACCGGCCCAACGCTCTGGCGCACAGCGAAGGCGTAAGTGATCGGTCCGGCGACCGCTAGCACGACGAGCAGGATCTGGACGACGTCGACAATCGTGCGGCCCCGTCGTCTCCTCGAAGGGTCGGTCCCGTGCGGCCTGGCGCGCCCTCCCCGACTGACGGCGACGAGGAGGGAGAGCGCGGCCGCCGCCGGCACGATCCAAAACGTCGTGGACGCGGGAAAGACCCAGATGAGGGTCGTACAGATCGCGACCCCGACGCACAGCCCAAGCACAGGCGTCAGCGCGACGCGGGCTGCGCCATCGAAGCGGCTGCCGAGGAACGATGCGGCGCCGGCACCGAGCGCGGCGAGGATCGCGATCATGAGCGCCTCTCGCGCGATGAATGTCAGCGCGATGTCCATCAGTCGCCGCTACCCCGGGGTCGCGCGCCGAGCTGCTCGACGTCGCGTACGGACCTGATCACTTGAGGAGTTCGAGCTTGTACACCTGGACGAATGGGCCAGCAGGAGTCGCTGTCGATGAACGCACCGTCGCCCACAGGTCGATCCGGTTCAGCCCGGTATGGAGCGAGAGAGGGATCTTGACGAGCCCGGGCGTGAGGGTCGTCGAGTGGACCACGCCGTTTTCCCGGTAGTGCAGGATGTCGGTCGCGCCCTTCGGGTTCCCAGGTCCGGGACTGAGCCCGCCGGCGAGATGCCAGTGGCTCGAGTCGGGCGAGACGACCTCGACGGTCGTCGCGCTCGGGGAGAGATAGAAGAAGAGGTTGTTCCCGGCGTTGAAGTTCACGAGCCCGAGCTGAGCGTTCACGCCGCCGGTGTCGGTGACGGTTGCGATCTCGGGATGGCCGGCGATCATGGTGAACAGGGTAGGAATCGGGCTCAGAAAGCGATCGAGCCGCCAGTAGGTCACCGGGTCCGAGGTCGCGAGCTTCGGGTGGGACTGCGCGTCGAAGGGGTAGTAGCCGCTCGTGGATACGGCAATGCCGGCCAGTGCGCCGTAGACGAGCGCGGCACCCCCGATCACCTTGGCGGTCCGACGTCGAGCGCTGCGCGCCGTGTCGCTTACGGAGTACCAGAGCACGAGCGCCGGCAGGAGGAGCAACGCGGCGAAGTCAGCCTCGTAGCGGGTTGAGCCGCCGGGGATAGAGAACGCGATGACGAACACGAGGAGCGCGCCGCAGGTGGCGAGCGTGGCCGTGAACCACGCGAGCTCCGACGGAAGGCGCTTTCGGCGTAGGACGAAGGGGAACGCGAATAGCACCAGCAGCAACGGTGTCCAGGTGAGGATGCCGCCCATCGTCTCCGGCGCATAGCTCGCCGGTGATCCCGCCGGGATGTAAGGGGGCGGGAGCACGAAGTATGGGAAGCCGAGCGTCAGCCGGACGGGGTCAATGACGTACCCGTACAGGCTCGGGACGAGATAGCTCAGCTGGTAGTAGGGCGTTGTCTGCGCATCGAACCCGGCGAGTTGGTACTGCTCGCCGAACTGCAGCGGCGAGCCGAAGCGGGCGACGTTGTACGCGAGCAGGAGCACGCAGACCGCGAGGAATGGCGCGAGCACCGGCACTGCCAACCGCATCCGGTCTTTCCATGATCGTCTGGACGCGCGTCGCGTGACGAGACCGAGCACGACGAGCACGAGGAGGCCGAGGATGATGTCGTCCTCGCGCCCTGCCGCGGCGAGGCCGAGGCAGAGGCTGCCAGCGGCGAGGCGCCACGGCCGGTACCTCCCGAGGCCGCCCGAAGCGAGAAGATAGGCGCCCGCCATGGCGAAGCAGAGCGAGCACGCGACGCTGACTTCGTAGACCTGCGGGCTGCGCAGGAGGAACGCCGCCATGTTGCTCGCGACGAGGCCGATCGCGCCGAGCGTGAGCTGCCAGGTGTGCACGCGGGGGAAGTAGCGGTCGACGAGGAGCTTCAACAGCAGGAGCGAGCACCCGAGCGCGGCGACGCAGTAGATCCAGATAGCGAACGCCTGCGGGATCGCCCCGACGTGGAGGATGCGCCACGGGAGGAAGAGCGTGAGCGCCGGTGCGGGCCCCCAGGTGAGGAAGAAGTGTCCGTGGTAGAAGACGAGGTCGTGGTACGGCGACGACGACGAGTTGTAGTTCGCCGGGTTATACGGATCCTTGATCGCGAGGAAGCTCTTCGACGCTACGGTTGGCAAGCTCAGCCTGCCGCTCAAGAAACCATCGGTGAGCTCGTTGTAGTCGTCGCCCTGGGCCGCACCGAAGTTGAAGCTCTGGCCCGTCGACGTGGTGCTCCACAAGTAGAACAGCGACGACACCACGTAGACCAGAAGCAGCGCCAACCGATCGCGGCGAGGCGAGCGGCGGCTCGTCGCGCTGGTGGTGGGCGACGACCTCTCGGCGCCGACCGCTTCGTGATCCGCCTCGAATGCGACAGGCGAGTCCACCGCTAGCACGTTCTCGGATCGATCCGTGGCACCAGCGATCCAGGATGGGTGTCCACAGGACATCCCTCCAGAAGGGAGATGGTGGACGGGAATGGTCGGGAGCGCTCGCGATTCACGAAACGACCTGTCCGAGTCCCTTCCCGCCCCTGCGCGGTCCGCGTGCCTGCCAAACCATCGGCCCGTGCGCAGTCTTGACACGGGGGGCCGCCGCCAACGCAACGGTGCGCGCCGAGCGGATCATCGTTCGAGCCACCTCGGCTCGGGGGCAGCGTAGCAGCTCGAACCCGACGCCCGGTGTCCCTCGCGGAGGGGATCTTCGCTGCGTGCGAGCCTCGGGACTAGCTCTTGACCGAGAACTTGTAGACCTGGACGAAGGGCCCGGCGGCCACATGCCGGGGTCCGCGCAACGTGGCCCAGACGGAGATGCGGTTCAAGCCGAGGTGCAGCGTGATGGGTAGTGACACGAGCCCGGGGCGGTACACGACCAAGCGCGTCGTGCGCCCGGTGCGCCAGTGCACGACGACCTCGGCGCCGCGTGGGCTTGCTGGCCCGGGGCTGAAGCCGCCGATGAGGTCGGATCGGCTCGAGCCGGGGGCCACCACCTCGATAGTCGCCGGGCTCGGCGAGAGGTAGAAGAAAAGGTTCTTGCCGTCATCGATGTTCACGAGCCCGAGCTGCGCGCTCACGCCGTCGATGTCGGCGATGCGCGAGACGACCGGACGACCGATGAGGAGCGTGACCGCGGTCGGAAAGATGCTCGTGAGCTGGTCGAGGCGCCAGTAGGTGTTGGGATCGGACGTCTCGAGGTCCGGGTACTCTTTCTGGTTGTACGCGAAGTAACCGGTCGTCGACAGCGCAGTGCCGACGAGCGCGCCGTAGAGCGCGAGCGCGGTTCCCAGGACCTTCGCTAACCGCCGACGTAGCCCGCGGTCGGTGTCGCAGAACGCGTACCAGACCAGGAGCGCCGGCACGATTAGCAGGGACGCGAAGTCCGCCTCGTACCGGGTCGAGCCACCAGGGATCGAGAAGGAGATCGCCAGGACGAGAAGTCCGGCGCAGGTGGTGAGCGCTGTGACGAACCACGCCAGCTCCGATGTAAGCCGGCGGCGGCGGAGCATGAACGGGAGTGCGAATAACCCGAGCACGATCGGCGTCGAGGTGAGGATGCCTCCCATCGTCTCGGGCGCGTAGGCTTTCGGCGCGCCCGTCGGGTGGTACGGCGCGGGCAGCATGAAGTACGGGAACCCGAGCGTCCACCGTATGGGGTCGATCAGGTACCCGTAAAGACTCGGCGCTATGTAGCCGAGCTGGTAGTACTGCGTCGTCTGGGGGTTGAACAGCGCGAGCTGGTACTGCGAGCCGAACTGCAGCGGCGAGCCGAAGCGAGCGACGTTGTAGGCGATCAGAAGCACGCCGACGAGAAGGAAAGGTCCGAGAGCCACAATTGCGAGGCGCAGACCTACCCTCGCTGTGATGGGCCGATCGCGTCGCAGGATGAGGCCGAAGACGACGAGCACGAGTAGCCCGAGGACGACGTCGTCCTCGCGCCCCGCGGCTGCGAGGCCGACGCACAGGCTGCCAGCGGCGAGGCGCGAAGGGCGGAGCCGTCCGAGGCCGCCGGAGGCGAGCAGGTACGCGCCGGCCATCGCGAAGCAGAGGGACGAGGCGACGTTCACCTCGTAGACGTCCGGGCTCCGCAGCAGGAATGCGGCAAGATTGCTGCCAGCCAGGGCGATCGAGCCGATCACGAGCTGCCACGTGCGTACGTTGGGAAGGAAGCGGTCGGCGAGGTACTTGAGCAGGAGCATCGAGCACCCGAGCCCGACTGCGCAGTAGAGCCAGATGGCGAAGCCCTGCGGGATCCCGCCGACGTGGAGGAGCCGCCAGGGGAGGAACAGCGTGACGACCGGCGTCGGCCCCCACGTTAGGTACAGGTGGCCGTGGTAGAGCGCTAGGTCATGGATCGGAGCGTTGTAGGGGAAGTTCTGGGCGGGATCGTAAGGGTTCTTGAGTGCGAGAAGACCCTTTGGCGGCAGCGTCGAAATGCTCAGCTCACCGCGTAGAAATCCATTCGTGAGCTGGTTGTAATCGTCGGTCTGTGCGGCGCCGAAGTCCAGCGCGTGGCCTGTCGACGTGGTCGTCCATAGATAGAACAGACAGGACAGGACGTAGACGGAAAGCAGAGGCGAGCGGTCCCGGAACCCGGCCCACCGGCGCCGAGTCGCCTCACGTGTCTCGCCGGTGCCTCCGCTCGGTCCGAGATGGCCATCGAGGAGAGTGGTGGGGCTGGCCGCCACCGCTATCCCTCGAGCGGCGCGAAACGGTATTTGAAGCAGGCCTTCACCCAGGTGAGCGGGTCCCTCAGGACCGAGATCTTCTTCCCGTCAGTGAACGACCGGGAATGGTAGGTCACCGGAATCTCCATAGGAGCATGTCCCGTGCGGAGCAGCTTCGCGGTGAGCTCCCAGTCGAAATCGAATCGATCACATTCCAGTTGAAAGCCATCGAGGCAGTCGCGCCGCATCACCTTGTACATGGTGAAAGGATCCTCGAGTTTCTGTCCGTAAACCAGATTGAAGAGTCTGAGGAAAACCGCATTTCCGACGTTCATGAGGCGACTGGTGACGGCGTTCTCCTCGAAATGCCGCACACCCCATACGGCTCCCTCGGAGCGCATTCGAGCACCGAGCACGAAGCCGACCTGGAAGTCGCGCAGCGGCTCCAGGACGCGCTCGTAGTCGCCGAGGTCGTACTCGAGATCGGCATCCTGGATGAGGACGAAGTCGCCCGTCGCTGCGGCGAGCCCGGCACGTACGGCGTGCCCTTTGCCCTGGGGACGGTCTTCCAGGATGAGATTGACCCGTTCCTCGTTCGCGAAGCCGAGGGCGGCTTCCCGCGTGCCGTCGTTGGAGTTGCTCTCTACCACGATGATCTCGATCTCCATCCCAGCGATTTCCTTCTTCAGGAGCTCGGCCATGACGAGGGAGAACGTTGCTTGCTCGTTATATGCGGGCAGCACCACCGACAGCTTCTGGTCCCGCTGGAAGGGCGGACGTTGCTCGCCGCGCTCGACGCTGACGACGAGCTCGGCCCCGACGCCCCGCATGCGAGGACGCACGAAGCCTTCGCGAAACAGCAGGGTCGAAAGGGTATCCGCCGGGAAGAGCGTCTGGACCCCGGGGCGTCCCCTCGCGGCCGAGGCGATTCGCTCCGGGCGCGCGAGACGAAGATCCTGGAGCGTGAGCACCAGCAGGCCGCCGGGAACAAGCGCGTGGTAAGCCTGCGATACCAAACTCCCCGGATCATTGCTGTGTTCGAGGACGCCGTCGAGCACGATCACGAGGGCGCTCGCGTGATCGATCGCGAGGCCGCCACCATTGCCGCCGAGTACGGCGCTCAAATATTCGACCGGCCCGGCGAGCACGCCCGCGGGTGGTGGCGGCCGACCGGGGCCCGCGATCCAGATGCTTCGCCCGGGACCGTCTGCGCTGCGTGCGGAGGCCTCATCGGTTATGCGCTCGATCAGCGGAGTGCTCTTGCTCCCACTCGGCGCGCTCGACGCCATGAAGCCCAGGGCCTGCTCGTCGCGACGGCTTCGGAAGTACGGCGGCGCGCCCGGCTCTCTCATCCGGTCCCCGTCTTCCTGTCGCGGTGCCATTGGATCGGACCCGGGAATCGACGGCTCACCACTCACAGTAGGACCTGTCCGAATTCCATCCCGCTCCTGCTCGCGCTTCACGGTGCTCGCATGGGCACGCCGTCCGCTCCACGGTGAGACGACGATCCCGAGGTTCGTGGACCGGCACGGCTGTGCCCGACGTCGTCTCCGCTTCGGTCCTTGTCGCGCCGCCGATTGCGCCCTGGCGCGACGTGTGATCGTAGCAGGCCGACCCTCATCAACGAACGTCCATTGCACCGGGCCTGAAGCGCGTGGATAGATCCGCGCTCACGTCTGGATCGGATTGTGACGAACGATTTCGTCGGAGCCGACGTTGCCGTGCGACCGCTCACGGAGGAACCGGTCCGTCTCCGATAGTGCCGCGGGCGTCCCGATCTCGTAAAACCTCTCCGTTGCCTCGTAACCACATAGCTGCCTGCCTACCGCAAGGCGATGGTGGAGACCGGCGAGGTCGCGCTCACCTTGTCGCGCGAGCCTCAGTGCCTCGCTGCTCAGGCCGCCAAGGCCGTAGTCGATCCATTGCATCTCGGGAGACAGGGCCGCCTTGTCGTACGCCGTGACGAGGCCATGTGCATAGACGGCATTCGAGGTGTCCCATTTGCTTGCATTGCGCAGTACGGTCATCAGCGCCGGCTTGGCACTGTGAAGCCAGGCGAGGTCCGCCGCTTGATAGTCGATACGCAGGTACGTATCCCCGTAAAGGTAGAGGAAACGGTCACCGAGCAGGGGCAGTGCTCGTTGGATCGCCCCGAGAGTGCCATCGAGCCCTGGCTGGTCGTAGCTATAGCTGATCTCGATCCCTGCGCACTCTTGACCGATCGCGTCCTCGATCATCTCGCCGAGGTGGCCGACGCAGAGCACGACTTGGTCGACACCGTGGGCAGCGAGGAGGCGTAGCTGGTGGACCAGAAAGGGCTCTCCGGCCACCTCGACGAGTGGCTTCGGGACCTTCTCGGCGAGCTGGCCGAGCCGAGTGCCAAGCCCGCCGGCGAGGATGCACACCGGAGGCATGACGTGATCGTCGGGGGCGAGATGCCGGTCAGCGCGGATCATCTAGACCGTGGCGTGACTCTACGATGTACTTCGGTCGGCGCTTCACCTCGTCGTAGATGCGCCCTACGTACTCGCCGATCACCCCGAGCGAGAGCAACTGAACGCCGCTGAAGAACGCGACGAGCGTGACGATGGTCGGGTTGCCGATCGGGAAGTGCGCCCCAGCGAGCTTCGCGGCGAAGTAGGAGAGCGCGAGCAGCAGCGATAGGAACGCGACCACGAAGCCGACGATCGAGATGACCTGGAGCGGGTAACGGGAAAAGCCGATGACACCGTTGAGCCCGATGCGCAGTGAACCAGTGAAGCGGTTGTACTTGCCACTACCGCTGGCTCGCGCGTCCCGGTCATAGGGCACCGCGGTCTGGGGGAAGCCGACGAGCGCGACCAGTCCGCGGAGGAAGCCGTGGGTTTCCTGTAGGTTCACGACGTTGTCGACCACCCGGCGGCTCATCAGCCGGAAGTCACCCGTATTTGGCGGGATGTCGACCTCCGCGACGCGCCTGATCAGCCGATAGCCGAGTGCCGCGACCATGCGCTTGACGAGCGTCTCACCAACGCGGCTTCGCCGCTGCGCGTAGACGACGTCGTAGCCCTCTTGCCAGCGCTCGACGAGCAACGAGATCAACTCGGGCGGGTCCTGTAGATCGCAGTCGATCACGACCGCGGCGTCACCCCGAGTCGCTTCGAGGCCGGCGAGCGTCGCCATCGGCTGACCGAATCGTCGGGAGAAGCGCAGCATCTTCACCCGTCGGTCGCGGGCGCGAAGCGCAAGGATCTTCTCTTCCGTGCGGTCGGTCGAGGGGTCGACGCTGAACACGATCTCCCAATCGAGCCCGGTGGTCTCCAGCACGGCGGCGACGCGCTCGTAGACGCGGTCGACGTTGCCTTCCTCGTTGTATGCGGGGATGACGATGCTGAGCATCTTCTTCGGGTCGTCAGGCGCGCTCATCGCTCCGCTCGCTTCGGCCGCCGCACGACGACGAGAGTCCGAATCCCGACGGGCAGCCGCACTCGGCGAGCGATCATCTCCTCCTCGATCCGGCAGGTGTACGTACCGATCGGGGAATTGGTGGTGGAGGCGATGTCAACGGCCACCTTGGCCTCGAGCTCCGCCCCCTCGAGCTTGTCGAAGCGGGCACGGTGGTATTTCTTTACCGCCCAGAATGCCGGATATATGAGGGTGCCAAGGTAGATCTCCTCGAGGACCTCGAGCCCGGCGGAGCGCGCCCGGGCGCCAAGCTCACCCCGCGCGTAGCGTCGCTGGTGATGGAGGAATCGATCGTAGTAATCGTACGTGCCCGGCGCTGCCGGCACGACGAGGACGCCGCGCGCCCCCGGCCGAAGTACGCGCCCGATCTCGATGAGAGCTGCGGCGTCATCGGGCACGTGCTCTAAGACATTGGCGCTCACGACGGCGTCGACGCTCGAGTCAGTGATTGGGAGGTGGCATGCGTCCGCCTGGCCGACGCGGGCGTCCCGAGCGTTCGAAGCCGCCTTGCGCAGACCGGAGAAGATGAAGTCGAGGCCGACGAGTAGGGCGTTCGGGAGCCTGCTGCGCAGGTCCTCGAGCAGGTAACCCGAGGAGCAGCCGACCTCGAGCACCGTCGGCTTCGGCGGGAGCTCGCCGATCCTTTTCAGCATCGATCGCCGCGTATATACGTCGAGGAAGTGGTCTCGACTGCTCTCCTCATGGAGGCTTTCGAGCTGTTCGGACCAAGTAGCGTCCGTTGCGGGAGGCATCGGCTCGGCCGTCGTCACGGCTAGACCCGGCTTGTCGTCGTAAAGAACTGATCGTCGATGCGGCGCAGCGTCGCGAGGTCGACTTCGGTGCGTAGCCGCTCTTGGAACGCGCCATCCCGCCAGGGGTCCCACCGGGCGCTGAGGAGCTTGCCGGTGATCCCGCTCGACGCGTCCGAGAGTAGGAACGCGGCTAGCTCCGCGGCGAGCTCTGGCGGGTCACCTCCGCCCTCTTCAATAGCGCGCTTGGTGCGCTCGTAGTAGTCGCGCCCGACAGTCTCCGGACCTGCGGCGATGGTCTCGTTGTGCATCGGCGTGACGACGAAGCCGGGCGCGACGCTGTTGGCCCGCACGCCGTCGTCGCGAAGTCCCATCGCGAGGTTCTCCGTCAGTCGCACTACAGCAGCCTTCGATGCCGCGTAGGCGTCGAAGCGGACGAACGGGGCTGTCGCACCGCCGCCGGAGAACGTCACGACCGAGCCTCTTGCGGCCTTCAATGCGTCGAGATTGGTCGTCACCGCGAGCAGCGTGCCGGTGACGTTGAGGTCGAGCGTGGCGCGGAAATCTGCGACGCTCCACGTGCCGAGCGATCCGATGGGAGTGAGCGCGGCCGCAGCCGTGACGATGCCGTGCAGGAGGCCCTGAGGGGCGATGCGCTCGGCTGCGCTGAGCCACGCGACTTCATCGCGTGCGTCGAACGCGAACACATCGTGCGGGCCGCCGGCGAGCTTGGCGACGACATCCTCGAGCCCCCCCGGGTTACGGGCGACGAGGGCAAGGCTCGCACCCTGGCGAGCGAGCTCGGCGGCGGCGACGCTTCCGATGCCGTGACTCGCACCCGTGAGGAGGATGCGTCGGCCTTCGAGCGCCGGAAGCACCGGAGCGGCCGTCACGGGCGCAGCGCGGCCTCGACGACCGACCAGGCGAAGCGCGCCGAGGCGAGGTCACCGAGCAGGGGCCGGCCGTCTCCTGCCGCAATCGCGGCAGCGAAGTGCGCCCATTCGCCCTCCCAGGAGGCGTCCCGGTCGGGATACTGCACCTCTTCGACGTCGGGGGGACCGAGCTCCGGGCGCATCTTGTAGACGCGCAGCACCTGCGGTCCATACGAGCGGACGAGGCCGTCGACCGCGAACTTCGCGTCGTGGCAGGCGATCTCGAGGGAGAACGTGTTCTTCCACTCGGTCCAGCTCACGTGGAGAAGGGCGAATGGATCGCTCGACCCCACGCCCCCCGCCTCACCGAGGACGAGAACTGCGTTGTCGTCGACCGGGGCGTCCCAGAACTGCGTACGGACGAGCGAGCTGTGCAACGGCATCTCGCCGAGCAGCCAGTAGCTCAGGTCGAGCAGGTGCATGCCCTGGTCGACGATCTCACCTCCGCCCGAGAGCGCAGGGTCGGCGCGCCACTCCCGGTCGTAGCCGAGACGGCCTCCGTGGCCGTAGCGACCGCGCAGATAGAGCACCTCCCCGTGCGCGCCAGAGGCAGCTTCGGTGACCGCGCGAGCTATCCCGGGATGGAACCGATGGTTGAAGCCGACCTTGACGCGGCGCCTTGCCGCTTCGGCGGCGCGAGCGATTCGGTCGACGTCCGCGACGCCGATGCCGGCGGGCTTTTCGACGAGCACGTGGGCACCACTTTCGAGCGCGCGGCAGGCTATCCCCGCGAGCTCGCTGTGAAGCGTTGCAACGACGACGATGTCGGCACGAAGGTCGAGCAGATCGTCGAGGCTCGAACACGCGATGCCGCCGTATTCTTTCGCAAGCGCGCTCAAGGCTTCGGGCACGATGTCGTACGAGCCAACGAGCACGTCCCTGCCGAGCGCCTCGGCCCGCTTGCGGCCGATAAGCCCACAGCCAACGATCGCGACCCTGAACGGGTCTCCGGAGAGCTCGATCACGAGTTCTCTGTAGCGACGGCGCCGCCGTATTCGAAGTCGAAGCTCAACTCCGGCGCGCCTTGCTCTGCCATGGCCTGGCGCGTCTCCTCTGGGCTGGTCGAATAGACGAGGAGGAAGCCGCCACCGCCTGCGCCGACGAGCTTGCCGCCGATCGCGCCACTTGATCGCGCGACGTCGTAGAGCGAGTCGATCCGCTCGTTCGCCATCCCCGGAGATCTCTTGCGCTTGTGGAGCCAGTGCTCGTGCATGAGCTCCGCGAACCCGCTCAGGTCTCCTTTGTCGAGCAGCTCCCTGCTGATGAGGCCGATCTCCTTGGTCCGGTGCAGGTTGTCGAGCATCGCGGAGTCGCCTGCCTGGGAGCGGGTGTTTTGGTCCTGGAGCACGGCGGAGGCCGAACGCGACGCGCCGGTGAAGAAGAGCAGGAGGCGCTCACGCAGCTGGCGGAGCGTTTCCCGGCTGAGCTCGAGCGGCTCGACATCGACGGTGCCGTCCTGGTTGAAGGTGTAGGCACAGATTCCGCCGTGCGCCGCCACGTACTGGTCCTGCTTGCCGACGGGCTCGCCCAGGACGTCGATCTCGATGTGGCATGCCGCCTCGGCGAGCGCACCGGGTGTGCTCGGCGTGCGGCGAGCTTGCGCGAGCGCCTTCAACAGGCAGACCGTGTACGCGCCGGACGAGCCGAGACCGGTGCCCGACGGCACGTCGGCGACCGATGCGATCTCGAGAGGGTCGCCGCGCCAGTGGCGGAGAAGGGTCTCACGCAGGATCGGATGACGGATCTCCGAGACTTCGTCGACCTCTTCGATCTCCGAGTACTTCATCCGGTAGCGACGCTGGAAGACGTCGTGGACGAGCATGTAGACGTATTTGTCAATCGCCCCAGCAATGAGGAATCCGCCGTGCTCGCGATAGTACGACTCGAGGTCAGTACCGCCGCCGCCGAGCGAGATGCGAAGTGGTGCGCGCCCGTAGACGACGCTCATCGAGCGCCCTCGTCGGCATGTGCCTGCTGTTCGAACACGTCTGGATTCGCGTCGAACCATTCGAGGGTGCGTTCGACCGCCTGCTCGATCGTCATCGACGGCGCCCAGCCCAGACCGCGGATCCGGGTGATGTCGAGCCTGATGAGCGGGCTGTCGCCCGTCCATCCGCGCTGCCCACCAGTGTGATGGATCTCAGGGACGAGTCCCATGTGCTTCGTGATCACCGCGACCGAGTCGTCTACGACGATCGTCTCCTCGGTCCCGAGGTTGTAGGGGAACGCTCCTGGACTCCCCTCGTGGTGGTCGGCGGCGGTGAGCATCGCGGAGACGCAATCCTGAACGTAGAGATAGGACTTCTCCTGCTTCCCGTCACCGAGGACGGTGAGCCGGCTCGGCTCGTTCTTGAGCGCCCGGTAGAAATCGAAGACGTGGCCGTGGGTGTAGTGCTCGCCGAGGATCGAGACGAAACGGCAGATGACGCCAGTGAACCCGAAGCCGTTGGCGTAGGCCGAGATCAGCCCTTCACCCGCGAGCTTCGAGGCGCCGTAGAGCGAGGTCTGCAACGGAAATGGTGCGTCCTCCGGCGTCGGGAACACCTCGGGCTCCCCGTAGACGGATCCGGTCGAGGAGAAGAGGATGTTGGTGGCGCCTACGGCGCGCATCGCCTCGAGGACCCGAGACGTGGCGATCGTGTTTTGCTCGAGATCGCGCGTCGGGTTGTCGAGCCCGTGACGGACGTCCGCGTTCGCCTGCAGGTGGAACACCCAGTCGCAGCCGGCGAACGCCGACTCGAGAAGGCCCTCGTCGAGCACGTCACCTTCGACCAGTTCGAACAGCGAGTTGTTGAGCAAGTCCGCGACGAACGACCGCCTTCCGGTGCGGAAGTCGTCGACCACGACGACTTCCATGCCGAGCGACACGATGCGGCGGGCGAGGTTGCTCCCGATGAAGCCGGCGCCACCTGTGACGGCGACCCGCTTCACGCCCAGGCTCCAGCATGCGCGACCGGCCCCGACGTCCTCGAGCGGTGCTCTGTTGTCACTCTGTGGATCATCGCCACTGTCAGAGTTTGAAGCCGGCGGCCGCCGCGTCACGGAAGAACATCTGGACCGTCTCGAGCGAGAATTGCCCGAGGTCCTTGCCGAGCCCGCCTAGCTTCGCGAGCAGGTCACTCGTCATCGTGATGATGTGACAGCCCACGCTGTCAGCCTGCACGAGGTTGAGGACCTCGCGCGGGGATGCCCAGATGCACTCGGCGCTCGCGGCGACACTCATTGTTTGGATCGCCTCACGCATGAGCGGGACCGGGTCCACCCCGGCGTCGGCGATTCGCCCCGCGAAGACCGACAGGTACGAAGGGGCACCGTCCTTGACGGCGTCCGTGATCGCCGACACCTGCGCAAGCGTGAACATCGCAGTGACGTTGACCTTGACCCCGCTCCCGGACAGCTCTCGCACGAGCTCGGTCAGGGGCTCCCCGCTCGTCGTGGTGACCGGGATCTTGACGTAGACGTTTTCGGCCCACGAAGCGATCTCGAGCGCTTGGCGTCGAATCTCGTCGACGTCGTCGGCGAAGACCTCGAACGACACGGGGTGGTGCGTCACCCGCTCGAGCAGCTGCCTAGCAAATGCGGCGTAGTCGCTGATGCCGGCCTTGCGCATCAGGGTGGGGTTGGTCGTAAACCCCGAGATGCGAGGGTCTTCGGCCAGAGTGAGGATGCCCTCGATGTCGGCGCCGTCGGCGAATATTCGCGTCGTGATCTGGTCTAGCACGAGGCGCGATGGTAGCAGCCAGGTCCCTTGCATCGGGGGTATCGCGACCTGCCCGTCGACCGGATGTGCTTTGCTGTGCAGGACGTACACGCGCCCCATCGGCGAGACGCCGTAATCTTCCGTCGACGGGTGCAGCCGCGTGCCGTGGGCCGTCGGAGCCCGCTAGCCGAGGGGGTCTAAGCGTGACATTCACCGAGCATTTCGTCGACGAGTCCATCGCCGTCCTGCGCGCGATAGATGCGGCCACAGTGGAGCGCTGCGCTGAGAAGCTCGCCGAGGTGCGCGAGCGCGGGGGCCGACTGTTCATCCTCGGCGCCGGCGGCTCGGCGGGACACGCCTCGCACGCTGTGAACGACTTCCGCAAGATCTGCGATTTCGAGGCCTACGCCCCGACTGACAACGTGTCGGAGCTCACCGCTCGGACGAACGACGAGGGCTGGGAGTCCACCTTCATCGAGTGGTTACGCGGCTCGCGACTCGACGGCGACGACGCAGTGCTCGTGTTCTCCGTCGGTGGTGGTGACGCCGAGCGGAACGTGTCGCCCAACATCGTCCGGGCGCTGGAGCTCGCGAGCGAGCGCGGCGCGACGATCCTCGGCATCGTCGGGCGCGATGGCGGATACACGGCCAAGGTTGCCGATGCGTGCGTGGTGATCCCGCCGCTGTACGGCGACCATGTGACGCCTCATACCGAGGGTCTCTGCGCGGTCATCTGGCACTTGCTCGTCACCCACCCCGCGCTTGCCCGGGTAGCGACGAAGTGGGAATCGACGCGCTGAAGTCTGTAATGAGGCTCCGCCGCGATCGAGCGATCCGGTCGGCGCCTCTCGGCCCCCGCAGTCCGATCGCCGTGACAAGTGTCCGAAGCAGCGGCCATCGGCCTCGAGCAGCGGGGAGGTCTTGTCTGCATAGTTGAAGGCGAGACGCGCTCTACCTGCCACCCGCGGTTGGCGGGGGCAGCTTCACGACGTGGCCCGGCACGGCCGATCGGTCGACAACGATGCCGAGCACGCCGTCACGATGAATCACGACCGTGCCGTGGTAGGTGCTCTCGAGGGCGGTTTCGGCGACGAGAGCGTCCGGCTCGGGGACGGTCTCAATCCCGACGATCGGAGCTATGACGAACATGACCTTCGCGGTCTCGAGGGGGATCGGCGCACCCGCCTTGCCGAAGGCATAGACGTAGCGACGCTGCCCGAAGCGACCGACGATCCCTTGCGAGGCGACTACCTCCCAGCTCGCCGGGACTCCCTCGTAGATCCTCTGGAGCACCGCCGCGCTTCCCGGAGGCACAGTGAGCCACGACGGCGCGATCGACGGGTCGCGCTGGTTGGCGAGCAGGATCGCACTGGTGAGCGAAGCGGACCCGAGCACGCAGCCGAGCACGTTGAGGCTCCTCCTGCCGACGAGCTTCAGGATCGGCGCCTGTCGAGCTGCGAGCCAGACCACGATCAGGGCCGACCCGACGACGAGGAACGGTACGACGG
>JAODBO010000051.1 GCA_025464005.1 Acidimicrobiaceae bacterium
AACGACCCTTCGACCTGTGTCACCGCTGCGATCTCGGACCCACCGATGGAGTCCATGCGGTGCTCAAGCCACTCGTCGCGGGTCAGACCCTCACCGGCGACGGTTGCTCTCGGGAGCGTGGGGGCGCTCATGCTCGCTCCCCGGCAGGAGCATCGTCGAGGTTCTTGAGGAGCGACTCCGGGCAGCGCCACTCGTAGACCGGCTGTGCGACGGTGACCTTCGGGGCATCCGGGTCGGGGATCTCGACGGTCTCTTCGCCGACCTGCACGCGCTCGCAGACAGCAGCGCGAGCGGCGTTGATCTCGACGGTGTGCGGTCCGAAGTGGCGCGCGAGGGTGAACCAAGTCTCGCCGCTGTGCTTCTCCCATTTACCCCCGAGCGACTTTGCCAAGGCAGCCATCTCGTCGGCGTCGAGCACGAACAGGTTGACCGTGTAGTTCGAGTAGCTGTCCGCCGCCTCCGGGTGCTTCTCCAGCCAATCGGTCAGGTCTCGCAGTCCCTGCACCTTGTGGACCCGTCGCCCGTCGAGCCTGTCTGCGACTGAAAGCTGTGTCTCTGTCGTGCTCATCTGGTACAACCTCCTCGGGAGTCATCGCTCCCATCGGGCGGCGAGGGGTTAGCTCCCTCGCCGCTCTCCGTTATTTGCGTGCGAACTCGGCGACGAGAGCGGGGCGCGCTCCCGTCGCCCCATCGGCTACGTCAGAGAGCGATATCTGCGCGCCGGCGGACTGGAGCTCGATCAACGCGTCCGTGACCGTCTGAAGCTGCGAGTCGGCGACCCGGAGCAGCTGCAGCAGCACCTTGCGCTCGGCGAGCAGGACGCCCATGTCCGACTTGGCGTGGTAGCCGCGGGACTCGATCGCGGCGATGCGCGGGTCGGCGGCGATCTGAGCGAGGGAGGTCATGACGCCCTCCGCTGTGTGCGGCTCTCTTGCCACCGGATCGCCTCGTCCTCGCGGATGCGCAGGCAGTGACCGATGCGCGTGGCGGCGATGTTGCCGCGCTTGATCTCGTTTCGGATCGTGTTCTCGCACACACCGCCGATGCGCTCGACGAGCTGGCGCACGGTCAGCAGGCGGAACAGCTGCTCGGTCATGACGCCCTCGCCACGACGAAGCCGAACAGGAACTCGTGCGACTGGCCGAGCGTGCGGCAGAGGGTGATCTGCTGCTGGAACCGCGGGACGCGTAGCCCCTTCTCCCAGCGGGCCACCGTGCTCGGCACGACGTGGATCGCCTTAGCTAGATCGTCCTGGGTGGCGAAGCCGGCAGCCTTGCGCGACATGGCGATGCGCTCGCCGATCTGGCGAGCCATCGGGTCGAGCTCGGCCCGCTCGACGGTCCTGCGCTTCGTGGTCATGAGTGCCATGTTGGCACGTTCCACTTAGGAACGCAAGGACATTTTCCCGGCAGAGGTCTATGCTATGTGACCAGCATGTTTACGAGACTTGCGCTCGTGTACTTACAGATGTGCCGCAGTGGCACGTGCTCTTCTGGCAATCTACGCCAGATGCGGCGCATACTGCGGCGCATGGACTTCCCTGCCCTGCTAGCCGAACGAATGGAGGCGATGAACCTCAGCCGGCGCGACGTCGCCGAGCGAGTCGGGGTCGATCCCTCGACGGTCAGCCGGTGGCTCGCCCACCGCCGCACGCCGGGGCGTGATCAGTTCAAAGCGGTCGCCCAGGCGCTCGGCGACGCGGTCACCTTCGACATCGTCGCGGCGGCCGTGGGGCGCACGACGACCGTGAAGGACCCGACCTTGCGCCAGCAGCTAGCCGAGGCGCTAGCTAGAGCGGAGCTACTGGAGCGGGAGAACCGGGAGCTTCGGGCGCAGATTCGTCGAGTGCGTCCTCCAACCGAGCGATGATCTGACGTAGGCGGGCACCGGTTTGGATATGGTGCTCCATCGCCTCACGAGCGAGCTGCAACGCACCCCTGGCCTGCTCGATCTCTCGCCCTTCGCCCACGGGTTGTCTCCCTCTGATCGGACGGTTCGGCCGTCGCTCGACCGGAAGCTACACCCGCGTTGTGTCCGTGCCTAGACCGTTCCTCGTGGGCGAGGGACCACGGCCAGTAGTTGACAACGTAGGCTCCGCGGTGGTACCAGCCAGCCGCGATCGCGTGCCGAAAACCGGGACTAGCTGCGGGGCTAGGTCCTGCGCGCGGCGAACAGGAGGGATGGTTGACCCGATCGCGAACGCCCTGGATATTGGCACTCTGTGGTATGTCGTGTCACCCGGTGAGGTCGTGTCGCAGAACCCCGCCTACAGGCCGACTCACCGCCAACCTGGGACTACTGGACACTGAGACTAGCAGGGAACTAGCTTTCTCGCCCATGAGAGATCGCAAGGCTGGAACGCTGAAGGAAGTACGGCCGGGTGTCTGGAGGCTCCGGCTCTACATCGGCAAGGATCCCGAGACGGGCAATCCGATCCAGGCGAGCAAGACGATTCGCACGGCCAAGCGTGGCGGGAAGACCGCTGCACTCGAGGAGCTGAAGGACTTCGTCGCGAAGGCCGGCCAGGAGGACCACCGGAGCATGGCGACGTTCGCCAAGCTCATGGCCGACTACCTCGCGCACCTCCCGAGGACGAAAGCCCAGGGCACCGTCGAGACGTACACGATGTACGCAACGAAGCACATCCTCCCGGCGCTCGGGTCGATCCGGCTCCGCGACCTCACGGCCCACGACCTCGACACCTTCTACGCGCAGCTCGGCGAGAAGTACAAGCCGAGCACGATCGGGCTGATCCACGCGATCATCTCCGGCGCTCTCGCCCAGGGCGAGAGGTGGGGATGGCTGAAGGACAACCCGGCGAAGTCCGCGAGGCCGCCCACGATCCAGAGGGACGACGATCAGGAGTCGATCTCTCCTGAGGACGTGCGGCGTCTGATCGCAGCTGCGGAGGCGAAGGACGACCAGGACACCGCCGTGGCGATCTTCCTCGTCGCTCTCGTCGGGGGACGGCGCGGCGAGCTCTGCGGCTTCCAGTGGGGCGATGTGGACTGGACGGCTCGCACCATCCGAGTCCGTCGCCAGCTCGTCCCGGCCGCAGGCGGGGGGAACCGACTCGTGCCACACCCGAAGGGACGTAAGCCCCGGACTGAGGCGATCGGCGATGTCGGCGTGGCGCTGCTGAAGCGATACCAGGAGACGCTGCGAACCCGGCGTGGTGAGGACTGGGAGCCGAGCGGCTGGCTTCTCTCCTACGACGGCGGGGTCACGCCGCTGCGAGCCAAGGGGTTCACGACGACGATCTCGAACCTAGGCAAGAGTCTCAAGCCTCCTCTTGACGTGACCCCGCACGACTTCCGGCACTTCAGCGTGAGCAGCCTCACGGCCGGCGGGATCGACCGGGCGACGATCCGCAACCGACACGGCCACTCCACGATGGAGGTCGCTGAGCGGTACACCCACGCCCCTGCCGCTGGCGACTACGAAGCGGCTGAGTTCATCGGCTCGCTACTCACTCCCCCAGCCGCGCCGTGACCGACGAACCGCTCTACTTCCCTTCCCACGGTCCCGATCGACGAGCCATCATCGACGCCCACGCGTGCCCGCGCTGCGGAGCACCGGCCGGCGAACTCTGCCAGGTGGTCGACGGGCGCGGCGAACCGATGCAGCCCACGATCGGCGTGATTTGCTCGGCGCGGCTGGCCCTGGACGACGAAGAGCCCCGCGCCCAGCCCGAAGGCTGAGACGCGGGGCTTATGAGCTGTCGATCGTCACCCACCGCGAGGCTACGGCCCGGCGTGGTGGATGTGGTGAATGTCGAGCGGAGCGGCGAAGGCGTACAGGGTGATCCCGGTCGGGATGCTGGGCAAGCGCGAGCCGTGCATCGCCCCGTTCGACCACGTGTAGTAGCTGATCCCGACGTGGATCGCCTGGCGAGCCTCGGCCACGTCGATAATGACCATGCCGTGCGCCGCTGCGTACTGATTGGCCGTCTCTGGCACTGGTGCGGGAGCGGGCGGTGGGAGCGGAACTGGCGCGGGAGGCGTCGGGGCTGGGGCGGCGAGCGCCTGCACGACGGCGTAGACCGGCTTCGGCCCGATCCCCTCGCCGGTCATCATCCCCCAGTCGATATCCGTGCCCTGACCCTCGTCGGAGAGTTCGTAGATGCACACGACCTTCGGAGCCGGTGACAGCTGCTCGTAGAGCGGGAGCAGCTCGCCCATCCACTGCGCCTGGAGAGCGAGCGTCATCCCGCCACTCGGGTCGGTGCTCTGGATGCCCGTCTCGGTGATCCAGAAGTCCCCGTGCCATCCCTGGCTGATCGCCCACGTCTCGAACTGCTGGCAGACCGCGAGCACGCCGTTTCCGCCCCACCACTGCGACGGCGGAACGTCCGGACTCGCCACCCCGGACCATCCGTCGTAGCTGTGGTAGCTGAGGAAGTCACCGACCAGTCCGGCCGCGAACGCTTTGGCGAGCCAACTCTGGCCCTTGCCGCCCATGTTCACGTTGGCGACGACCCCGACCCCGACGCGACAGGTCGGGTCGGCCGCCTTCATCGCGGGGTAGACCACGTTCACGACCTCGGCGTAGACGACCGGGTCGATCCCCCCGTACTCTGGCTC
>JAODBO010000084.1 GCA_025464005.1 Acidimicrobiaceae bacterium
TGGCGAGCAGCTCGCGCGAGATCACCATGCGCTGGACCTCGGAGGTGCCCTCGCCGATCTCGAGGATCTTCGCGTCACGGTAGAAGCGGGCCACGGGCGTCTCGTTCATGAAGCCGTAGCCGCCGAAAATCTGGGTCGCCTCGCGGGCATTGGCCATCGCGGCATCAGAGCTCGTGAGCTTGGCGATGGCCGCCTGCATCTTGAACGGCTCGCCTCGCTCCATACGAGCGATCGCGTCGTAGTAGGCGAGCCGTGAGAGATGCACCCGCGCCGCCATGTCCGCGAGCTTGAACTGGATCGCCTGGAAGTCGCCGATCTTCTTGCCGAACGCCGAGCGTTCGACGACGTAGCCCAGGCACTCGTCGAGACACCCTTGCGCGAGGCCCACCGACAGCGCCGCGATGGCGATGCGGCCCTCGTCCAGGACCGCCAGGAACTGCGAGTACCCGCGACCGAGCGGCCCGAGGAGGTTCGCAGCCGGGACGCGGCAGTCGCTGAAGGAGAGCTCGTGGGTGTCCGAGGCGCACCAGCCAACCTTGGAGTACTTCTCGGCAACGGAGAAGCCCGGAGCGCCCGCCGGGACGATAATCGTCGAGATCCCGCGCTCACCCGCGTCCGCGCCCTCGGTCAGCGCCGTGATGATGACGAAACCCGTGATGTCGGTGCCCGAGTTGGTGATGAACGACTTGCTCCCGTTGATGACGAACTCGTCGCCCTCGCGTCGCGCGCTCGTGCTCGTCGCCTCCGCGTCGGAGCCTCCCCCGGGCTCGGTCAGACCGAAGGCGCCGAGCATCTCCCCGGAGCACAGTGCGGGCAGCCACCTCCGGCGCTGATCCTCGTCGCCGAAGCGGTAGATGAGCATCGCCCCGAGACCGGTGCTCGCCTCGAGCGTTATCGCCACCGACGAGTCCACCCGGGCGAGCTCCTCGAGGGTCAGGCAGAAGGCGAGACAGTCGCCGCCGGAGCCGCCGACGTCCTCGGAGAAGGGAAGCCCGAACAGCCCGAGCTCGCCCATCTTGGCGATTATCGGGTAGGGAAACGCAGCGCGCTCGTAGTAGTCAGCGATGACCGGTGCGATCTCGGCACGCGCGAAACGCTCGACGGTACGCCGCAGCTCCTCGTGCTCCTCGCTGAGCTCGCCCCGGACCGCGGGAGCGGGTCCCGACGCCACTGTCGTCATCTCGCATCCTCCTTCGTCATTGCTCGCACGACCCGGGAGGCACTGGGCCTGCCGAGCTGTTCGGCCATCCACGCGCTTGTCGACACCAGCTCGTCGAGGTGCACGCCGGTCTGGACGCCGAGGCCCTCGAGCTGGAAGACGAGGTCCTCGGTCGCGAGATTTCCCGTCGCGCTCTTCGCGAAGGGACAGCCGCCGAGGCCGCCCGCGGACGCGTCCACGCTCGACACGCCGCACTGCAGCGCGGCGAGCGTGTTGGCCAGCGCCTGGCCGTAGGTGTCGTGGAAGTGAACGGCCAGACGCTCGGGACCCACGCCCACCTCCGCGAGGGCCTCGATCATCGCGACGACGTGTCCCGGCGTGGCGACGCCGATGGTGTCGCCGAGGCTCAGCTCGTAGCAGCCGAGATCGACGAGCCGCCGACCCACGCTCACGACCTCCGCGACCTGGACGGCGCCTTCCCACGGATCCCCGAAGCACATCGACACATAGCCTCGGACGGCCGTGCCCGAGCGCTCCGCCTCGGCGAGGACGGCGGCGATCATCGCCAGCGACTCCTCCCGCGACCTGTTGAGGTTGGCCTTGGCGAAGCTCTCGGTCGCGCTCGTGAAGACGGCGACCTCGTGAAGGCCCGCGCCGAGTGCTCGCGACAGTCCCTCGACGTTCGGCACGAGCGCCGACAGCCGGACGCTGGCGGGAAGCTGGCGCCGCCCGAGCTCCGCGACGAGCGCTTCGGCGTCTGCCAGCTGGGGAACGCGTTCGGGCCGGACGAAGGCGGTCACTTCGATCGAGGTGAGCCCGGCGTGCGCGAGGCGCTCGACGAGATCCGCCTTGGTGGCCGTCGCGAGGACGGCGGTCTCGTTCTGCAGGCCGTCGCGAGGACCGACCTCGTGGATGGTGACACTACGGGGCACTCCCTCGAGCGCCATCTGTTGCGGCAGCCCCGTCACGGGTCGACTCCACCGTGCGCGATGGCCGGCTCCTCGTCGGCCGCCTTCTCGACGACGACGAGCGGGCCGTCGAGCGCCACCTTGTCCCCCGTGACGACGAGCACCTCGGTGACGACGCCGTCCACGGGCGCGACGAGCGCGTGCTCCATCTTCATCGCCTCGACACCGAGCAACGCTTGGCCGGCGCGAACCCGCTCGCCCGCCACGACGTGCACCGCCCCGACCACCCCGGGCATCGGGCTCCTGATCGGACCCTCTGCGGCGACGCGGGCCCTTAACCCAGCAGTCGCTCCGAGCGTGAGCTCGACGATCGCCCAGGTCTTGCCACCTGTCGCCAGCCAGACGACCCGGTCGTGCACGGCGACGCGATAGCGACGGGTCTCGCCGGCGAAGGCCACGATGATCCCGCCGTCCAGCTCGCGAGCAGCTGCGTGCGACGGGTCACCCTCGCCGACGGCCACGACCGCGTCGGCGGGCCTCCCGCGCTGGCGCACCTCGACGACCCTGCCGTCAGATCCGGAGAAGCGCCGGCGCGTCCACGCCGCGGCGCCGAGCCGCCAGCCGTCGCCCGCTGCCCAAGGGTCTGTCGTCGGGCCACGCCCGCGAGAGTCGAGCGATCGGGCGAGCGCCGCCGCGACGAAGACGTGGTCGGGCTCGTCGAGTCGTGCCAGCTCGTCGACACTTCGCTCCACGAGCCCGGTGTCGAGCCGACCGGCGACGACCTCGGGATGATCGAGCAGCGCGATGAGGTAGGCGAGGTTCGTTCCGACGCCGAGGACCGTCGTCGCCGAGAGCGCGCCGCTGAGCCGCCTGAGCGCGTCGCCGCGCTCGGGCGCCCAGGCGATGACCTTGGCGAGCATCGGGTCGTAGGTGCTGCCCACCACGAGACCGGGGACGAGAGCCGAGTCCACACGGATGTGCTCGCCGGTCGCCTCGACGACCTCGAGCACCGTTCCCGCGCTCGGCAGGAAGGCGCGCGACGGATCCTCCGCGTAGAGGCGGGCCTCGATCGCATGGCCGTGGACGGCGACCTCGCTCTGGCCGAAGGGCAGCTCCTCACCCTCCGCCACCCGCAGCTGGAGCTCGACGAGGTCGAGACCGGTCACCATCTCGGTGACCGGGTGCTCGACCTGCAAGCGCGTGTTCATCTCGAGGAAGTAGAAGTCCTCGGGATGGTCCCCGGCGACGATGAACTCGACGGTTCCCGCACCGACGTAGCCACAGGCGCGCCCGAGCGCTATCGCACTCGCGCCCATCGCGTCGCGCGTCCTCTCGTCGAGTGCCGGCGACGGCGCCTCCTCGACGATCTTCTGGTGGCGACGCTGCAGGCTGCACTCGCGCTCGCCGAGGTGCACGACGTGGCCGTGGGAGTCCGCGAGCACCTGGATCTCGATATGGCGCGAACGGGCCATCCACCTCTCGAGCAGCAGGGTGTCGTCGCCGAAGGCGCTGCGGGCCTCTCGCCTCGCGCGGGCGATCTCCTCGCCGAGGCTGCGCTCGTCCTCGACGAGGCGCATGCCTTTGCCCCCACCTCCCGCGGAGGGCTTCACCAGCACGGGGAGGCCGAGCTCGAGGGCCGCGGTGACGAGCTCCTCGTCCGACATGCCCGGTGCCCCTCGTCCTTCGAGCACGGGCACGCCGACCGCCGCGGCGGCCTGCCTGGCGCGGATCTTGTCGCCCATCGTCTCGACCGAGGTCGCCGGCGGCCCGACGAACACGACGCCTGCCGCGCCACACGCGCGCGCGAAGTCGGCGTTCTCGGAGAGGAACCCGTACCCGGGATGAACGGCATCCGCCCCCGAGAAGGCCACGGCGCGCAGCACCTCGTCGGAGTCGAGGTAGCCCTCGTTAGCTCCGGGGCGGCCGATCGCAACCGCCAAATCGGCTTCTCGCACGTGGCGCGCGTCTGCGTCCACAGCGGTGTGGACGGCGACGGAGCGGATCCCCAGTCTCCGCAGCGTCCGGATCACCCGGACCGCGATCTCGCCCCGGTTGGCGACGAGGACGCTCTCGAACATGGCCGTCACATCCTGAACACGCCGTAGGCGACGGGCTCGAGCGGCGCGTTCGCCACGACCGACAGCGCGAGCCCGAGCACGGTCCTCGTGTCCTTCGGATCGATCACCCCGTCGTCCCAGAGCCGCGCCGTCGAGTAGTACGGGTGACCCTGAAGCTCGTACTGCTCGAGGATCGGGCGCTTGAAGCCCAGCTCCTCCGCGTCCGACCAGGGCTCGCCCCGTCCCTCCAGCTGGTCGCGGCGCACGGTCGCGAGCACCGAGGCGGCCTCTGCTCCTCCCATGACCGAGATCCGGGCGTTCGGCCACATCCACAACAGCCGCGGCGAGAAGGCGCGACCGGACATGCTGTAGTTCCCGGCGCCGAACGACCCGCCGATCACGACCGTGAGCTTCGGGACTCGGGCACAGGCCACGGCGGTGACCATCTTCGCCCCGTGCTTGGCGATGCCGCCGCTCTCGTACTCGCGTCCGACCATGAAGCCGTTGACGTTCTGAAGAAAGACCAACGGCGTCCGACGCTTGTCGCAGAGCTCGATGAAGTGCGCTCCCTTCATCGCCGACTCGCTGAACAGGACCCCGTTGTTCGCCACGATGCCGACCGGATGGCCGTGGATGCGGGCGAAGCCGGTGACGAGCGTGCTGCCGTACTCCGCCTTGAACTCGGCGAAGCGGCTGGCGTCGACTATCCGGGCGATCACCTCGCGCACGTCGTACTGGGTCCGCCCGTCGGCGGGCACCACGGCATACAGGCCCTCGGGGTCTACCTCCGGCTCCTCGCTCGGATGGACCTCCCAGGGAGCCGGTGCACGCGGGGCCAGCGTCGAGACGATCGATCGGACGATCGCCAGCGCGTGGTCGTCGTCCTCCGCCAGGTGGTCGGTCACGCCCGACACCCGTGCATGAACCTCGGCCCCGCCGAGCTCCTCGGCCGACACGACCTCGCCGGTGGCGGCACGCACGAGGGGCGGGCCCCCGAGGAAGATCGTCCCCTGTCCCCGCACGATCACGGCCTCGTCGCTCATCGCCGGTACGTACGCTCCCCCGGCGGTGCACGACCCGAGGACCGCAGCGATCTGGGCGATGCCGAGGGCTGACATTGTCGCCTGGTTGTAGAAGATCCGGCCGAAGTGCTCGCGATCGGGGAACACCTCGTCCTGCAGGGGCAGGAAGGCGCCTCCGGAGTCGACGAGGTAGATGCACGGCAGGTGGTTCTCCCGAGCGATCTCCTGGGCGCGCAGGTGCTTCTTCACCGTCATCGGGTAGTACGTGCCGCCCTTGACCGTCGCGTCGTTCGCCACGACGAGGCACTCCCTGGCATCGATCCGACCGATGCCGGTGACGATCCCCGCAGAGGGCACCTCGTCGCCGTACATGCCGTACGCGGCGAGCGCGGAGAGCTCGAGGAACGGTGACCCCGCGTCGAGGAGCCGGTCGACGCGCTCGCGCGCGAGCAGCTTGCCGCGCGACCGGTGCCGCTCGCGCGCCTTCTCGCTTCCCCCCTCGCGCGCGCGTGCGAGCTGGTCGCGAAGATCGGCGACGAGGTCGCCGAGTGCTTCTGCGTTGCTCGAACCGGCCTTCGAGTGCACGTCGAGAGCCGATCGCAATGTCGGCTGCTCGACGAGCTGGACCATGCTGACCGCCCCCTCGCGTCGTGGCTTCTCGAGAACGCCACCCCGCGCTTGCCACCCGCCCGCGACCTTGCGCGGCGCGTGCAACGTTAGCGCGCGTTAACTCGCCTCGTGATCGCGTAGCATCGGCGGATGCCTCCGCGCCGCGCCGTCCCTGCGCCGGGCCCCACTGCTGGCGTGACCCCCGCGTCCCGCAAGCAGCAGATCCTGGACATCGCGGCTCAACTGTTCGCGGAGCGCGGATTCCTCGGTGTGTCGATCGACGACCTCGGCGCGGCGGTCGGCTTCAGCGGCCCGGCCCTCTACCGTCACTTCCCGGCAAAGGACGCCGTGCTCGCGGAGATGCTGATCTCGATCAGCGAGGATCTCCTCGCCGGAGCAAAGGCGCGAGTCGCAGAGGCCAAGAGCGCACGCGACGCTCCCCGCCAGCTCGTCGACTTCCACGTCGGCTTCGCTCTCGACCACCCCGCTTTGATCACGGTGCAGAGCAGGGACCTCGGTAATCTCGGGCGACGCGAGCAGGCGAGGGTGCGAAGCCTGCAGCGCGCCTACGTCGAGACCTGGGTCGACGCCGTCGTTCGCGTCGCACCGGGCACCGAGCGGGCGGCGGCTCGGGCCGCCGTGCAGGCGGTGATCGGGCTCATCAACTCCACCCCGCACAGCGCGCACCTCGACCGGGACGAGATGGCGAAGTTGCTGCACCGGATGGCGCTTGCTGCGCTCGACGCGGCCGCTCCTTGCGGCATTAGTCTCTAGATCGCGGACGACAGCCGGCTCGGGTCGATCCGATGGAGTGCCATGGCGATCACGGATCGCGCCGAGGCGCCGGTGGCGGCCTCGACGCTTCAGGTACTTGCGCCCGACGGCGCGGTCGTTCCCGGTGCTCGCTACCCCTTCGAGCTAAGTGACGCAGACCACGTCGGCATGCTCACGGCGATGACCGTGACGCGTCGCCTCGACGGCGAGTTCGTGAACCTGCAGCGCCAGGGCCAGCTGGCGCTCTATCCCTCCTGCCTCGGCCAGGAGGCGGCGCAGGTGGGGATCACGTCCGCGACCCGCGACAACGACTGGCTGTTCCCCCAGTACAGGGAGCTGGGTGCCTTCGTCGTGCGCGGCGTAGATCCCGCGGGGATCGGTCATATGTGGCGCGGCATGGCACACGGCGGGACCGGGCTCATCGAGAAGTGCTGCGCCCCGATCACCATTCCTATCGGGACACACGCTCCCCATGCCGTCGGCTACGCGCTCGGGGCGAAGTTCGACGGCGTGGACACCGTCGCGGTCACGTTCATCGGCGACGGGGCGACGAGCGAGGGAGACGTGCACGAGGCGCTCAACATGGCGGCCGTCTTCCAGGTGCCGTGCATCTTCGTCGTGCAGAACAACCACTGGGCGATATCGGTCCCGCTCTCTGCCCAGACCCGGGTGACCGACATCGCGAGCAAGGCCGCTGGCTATGGCATGGCGGGCGTCCGCTGCGACGGCAACGACGTCCTCGCCTGCCGGGTCGTGATGCGCGACGCGCTACTGCGCGCCCGGGAAGGCCGGGGGCCGACCTTGATCGAGGCCGTGACCTACCGGATGGGCGCCCACACGACCGCGGACGACCCGACGCGCTATCGCTCCGAGGGGGAGCTCGAGCTGTGGCGCCGGCGGGACCCGATCGACCGCTACCGCAGCCACCTCGTCGCAGCCGGGATCTGGACCGCGCAGCACGAGGAGCGCGCCACAGAGACCGGCGAGCGCGCCGCGAAACGGCTGCGCGACGAGGTGTTCGACGCTCCGATGCCCGATCCGCTCTCGGTCTTCGACCACGTGCTCTCGCGCAGGAGCGGTGAGCTCGAGCGCCAGAGGCGCCAGCTGGCACGCGAGACGGGCAGGGACGCGACGTGAGCGCCGTGACCATGGTCGAGGCGATCAACGCCGGCTTGGCCGACGCGATGGCCGACGACGACCACGTCCTCGTGTTCGGTGAGGACGTCGGTCGCCTCGGCGGCGTCTTTCGGGTCACCGACGGCCTTCAGGCGCGCTTCGGCCAGAGGCGGTGCTTCGACACTCCACTTGCGGAAGCGGGGATCGTGGGCCTCGCGATCGGGCTCTCGATGCGCGGCTATCGCCCGGTGCCGGAGCTCCAGTTCGACGGGTTCAGCTACCCCGCCCTCGACCAGGTGATCAGCCACCTGGCCAAGTACCGCAACCGCTCGCAGGGTGCGATGCCAATGCGGGTGACGGTGCGGATACCGTCGTTCGGCGGTATCGGGTCGCCGGAGCACCACTGCGAGTCTCCCGAGACCTACTTCGCCCACACCGCAGGCGTGCGCGTCGTCTCGCCCTCCAACCCAGCGGACGCGTACTCGATGCTGCGCGAGTCGATCGCGGGGGACGACCCCGTGATCTTTCTCGAGCCGAAGAGGCGCTACTGGTCGCGCCAGGATCTCGCCCTGCCGGTCACGACCGAGCCCTCGGACCGGGCACGGGTGGCGCGGCCGGGATCGGACGTGACCGTCGTCGCCTACGGCGCGATGGTCCGCGTCGCGCTCGACGCGGCCGAGGTGGCCGAGCGGGATGGCGGCGTGAGCCTCGAGGTGGTCGACCTGCGTTGCCTCGCGCCGCTCGACCTCGACGCCGTGCTCGACTCGGTCCGGCGCACCGGCCGCTGCATCGTCGTCCACGAAGCGCCGCGGACGCTCGGCCTCGGTGCAGAGATCGCTGCCGTCGTCCAGGAACGTGCGTTCCACAGTCTCGAGGCGCCAGTGCTCAGAGTTACCGGATTCGACACGCCCTATCCTCCGGCGACCTTGGAGGGCGTCTGGCTCCCGGGCGTCGATCGCCTGCTCGACGCCGTCGAGCAGGTGCTGGAGCCCTGAGGCGATGCGGCGTGACTTCGCCCTGCCCGATGTCGGCGAGGGGCTCGAGGAAGCGACAGTCGTCGACTGGCTGGTCGCCGAGGGCGACGAGGTCACCCTCAACCAGCCGGTCTGTCTCATCGAGACCGCGAAGGCCGAGGTCGAGCTGCCCTCCCCGTACGCGGGGCAGGTGACGGCGCTCATGTGCTCGAGAGGCGACACCCTCCGAGTTGGCGAGACCCTGATGTCGTTCGAGCTGAGCGAGCCCCGAGCGGCGACCGCCGCCCCTGTGGAAGCCGGCGACGAGAGGCAGCCGCTGCTCGTCGGCTACGGCGTAGAAAAAGACGCGCCCGCCGCCCCGCGCGCCCGCGCCTGGCGACGGGCGTCCGCGCGTGGCGACGGGGACGCTGTGACCCCGGAGGCTGGCATCAGGTCGGACAGCTCCGAAGGCTTCCCGGCGCGGCCGCTCGCCGCGCCCCCGGTCCGACGGCTGGCCAAGGACCTCGGGGTGGACCTCTCCAGCGTCTCCGGATCCGGCCCCGACGGCCACGTGCTCCGAGAAGACGTGCGCGCCGCCGCGTCGCCGTCGAACCCCGGCCCGGGCGCGCCGTACCCGGGGCCATCGGCCGCCGGCCCTGCGGGCACGCCTCGACCGGGCTCGGTCGTCGAGGTCCGGGGGACGCGCCTCAAGGTCGCTCAGAAGATGGTGGCATCCCGCTCGACGATCCCCGAGGCGACGTGCGCGGTGTGGGTGGACTTCTCGTCGCTTCTCGCGCTGCAGGACGCGGTGCGGGCATCGCTGGAGGATCCCGCTGTGTCGTCCACCATCACGCCCTTCTCCATCGTCGTGCGCCTCGCCGTGCTTGCTTTGTGGGCCAACCCGATCCTCAACTCGAGCTACGACGAGCCCGCGGGTCTCATCCGGGTGCACCCCGGCATCGATCTCGGGATCGCGACGAACACGGCGAAGGGGCTTCTCGTCCCCGTCCTGCGCCAGGCCCAGGAGCGCACCACGCTCGAGCTCGCCGGTGAGATCTCGCGCCTGACTCAGGCCGCGCGCGAGGGTGGCCTCGCGCCGGACGAGCTGAGGGGCTCGACGTTCACGATCTCGAACTTCGGATCCCTCGGGCTGGACGACGGGATCCCGGTGATCAACTACCCCGAAGCTGCCATCCTCGGTGTCGGCGCGATACGCGAACGCCCCGTCGTCGTGGACGGCCTGCTGGTCGCACGGTCGACGGCCAAGCTCGTCTGCTCTTTCGATCACCGGGTCTGCGACGGTGCTGAGGCCGGCCGCTTCCTCAGGATGTTGCAGCAGCTGATAGAGGAGCCGGAGCGGGCGCTCTTCCGCGTCTGACCACGCGCCCTCATGGATCGGGCGCACAATGGAAAACGGGCGGGAGCGAGGACAGCGGGCGGGAGCAGGGAGAGGAGCCGGCGATGAAGGTGTCGAGGTACTCCCCCGTCGTCGAGGGGGCCGACGGGCACGTCCTCGTCGAGCTGGCCGCCGACCATCCGGGCGTGACCGACCAGCGGTACAGGCTGCGACGCAACGAATTGGCCGCGCTCGCCCTCGGATGGCGTCAAGGCGAGCCGGTCCCGCTCGCCAGCTACCTGCCCGAGGAGCACGAGGTCTGGCACGTCGTCTCGCGCGAGCTCGACGAGCTCCACGAGCGCTATGCGGTGAACGCCTTCCTCGCGGGCAAGCAGGCGCTCGCGCTCGCCGACGACGAGGTCCCCCAGCTCGACGAGGTGAGCCGGCGGCTCGCCCCGCTCACCGGATTCAGCTACCTCCCGGTCGCCGGCCTGGCGCCACTTCGCGACTTCTACGGCTCCTTTCGCGACGGCGTCTTCTGGTCGACGCAGTACCTGCGCCATCCTTCGGTGCCGCTGTACACGCCGGAGCCCGATCTCATCCACGAGGTCGTCGGCCATGGGAACCAGCTCGCCAACCCGCTGTTCGCGGAGCTCTACAAGCTGATGGGAGCGGCCGTGACGCGCGCCGCGGACGAGGCGACGCTGCGACTTTTCTCCCAGGTCTTCTGGTTCACCATGGAGTTCGGCGTCGTCCGCGAAGCCGGCGAGCTGAAGGCGGTAGGCGCCGGCATCCTGTCGTCGGTCGGCGAGATCCGCGAGTTCCGCCAAGCCGAGGTGCGTCCGGCCGACATCGCCGAGATGGGTCGGGTCGACTACGACATCACGCGCTTCCAACCGGTGCTCTACGCGTTCGACTCGATGGCACAGCTCGAGGACGAGCTGTCCTTGCTGTTCACGCGCTTCGAGGGCGACGAAGCCTCGGCACGGGCCGCGGCCGAGCCTGCTACTCGCCCGTCCAGCTGAGAACGTAGGACGTGTCGGCGACCGCACGCGCCGCCTCGCTCAGCGCGAGCGGCGAGAACGTGTCGATCATCACCGCCGTCTCCTCGGTGCGCTCGACCTCCATCGAGGATTCGACGCTGCCGGGCTGCGGGCCGTGCACGAAGCCGGCGGGGTGGACGGTGAGCGAGCCCGCCTCTATTCCCGCGCCGCGACGGCTCATGAAATCGCCGCTCACGTAGAACAGCACCTCGTCGGAGTCGACATTGGCGTGGTGATAGGGAACCTTCACCGCCCCCTCGCCGAAATCGAACGGGCGCGGCACGAAGCTGCAGACGACGAACCCCGGACCCTCGAAGCTCTGGTGCACCGGCGGGGGCTGGTGGACCCGGCCGACGATCGGCTCGAAGTCCCGGATGGAGAACGCATACGGGTAGAGGCAGCCGTCCCAGCCGACGACGTCGAAGGGATGCCTCGCGTGGACGTGGCGGCTCCATCCCTGCCGGCTCCGCACGAGCACGGGGACCTCGGTCCCCTCGATGAGCAGCGGCCCGGCGGGGTGGCGAAAGTCCCGCTCGCTGTAGGGCGCCCCCTCGCGTAGCTGACCTTGAGCCGTCAGGTAGCGCTTGGGCACGTCGACGTGGCCTCGCGCCTCGAGCACGAGGGCGCGCAGCGGGCCTGCACCCTCGTCGAGGACCCAGCGGTGCGTCGTCGAGGCGGGCACCACCGCGTAGTCGCCCTCGCGAACCTCCAGCCGACCGAAGACGGACTCGATCGTCGCCCGGCCGGACTGGACGAAGACGAGCTCATCGCCCCGGGCGTCGCGGTACAGCTCGCTTCCCCGATCGGCGGCGACGTAGCTGATGACGACGGTGTCGCTGGCGAGGAGCACGGTTCGCGCCGTGACGGGGTCACCGCCGGCGGCGAGCTTCCCGGAGCGCACGTGCCAGGGCTCGAGCGGCAAGTTCACCAGCAGCGCCGACTCCTCGAGTGCGAAGCGCTCGACAGCGGACAGCGCGCTCGGCGAGTACCGGTGGTAGAGCAGCGACGATGGGCCCGAGAAGCCCTCCTCGCCCATCAGCTCCTCGCTCATGCGGCGCCCGGCAGGGTCGAGATGAACGGCGTGGCGCTTACGCGGCACGTCGCCGACCGACAGGTACCTCATCGGACCACCACCTCCTCGGGCCCGGGACGGACCTCTCCCCGGACCTCGCCGAACGACACCCAATCGGAGGTGCCGGGATCGCCGCACCAGCCGCGGATCGCGACGCAGTCGCCGTCCTCGAGCCACGTGCGCTTCTGCCCGTCCTCGAGCACCAGCATCTCCCGACCCGCGGAGCTCAGCTCCATCAGGCTCCCGGCACTGCGAGGTGTCGATCCCGAGACCGTCCCGGTGGCGAACAGCTCACCGGTGCGCGTGGCCGCCCCGTTGGCCGTGAGGTGCGCCAGTTGTTGAGCCATCGACCAGTAGAGGCCCGCCGTGGTCGTCGAGCTCAGCACTGTCCCGTTGAGGACGAGCTCCAGGCGCACGTCGATTCCGCGCGGCTCGGCCGTGCGCAGGTAGCGGGCAGGCGGCGGGTCCTGGAGCGGTCCAGGCACACGCCACGGCTCGAGCGCCGAGAGCGGCACCACCCAGGGGGAGATGGACGTGGCGAACGACTTCCCGAGGAACGGGCCGAGGGGACGGTACTCGAAGGCCTGGACGTCTCGGGCACTCCAGTCGTTGAGGAGAACCGCTCCAAAGACGTGGTCGCCAGCGCGCTCGGCGGGGATCGGCTCGCCCCTGCGGTTCCCGACGCCGACGACGAAGCCGAGCTCCACCTCGACGTCGAGACAGCGAGTCGGCCCGTAGGTCGGCCCACCGTCCGAATTGCGGATGCCCGAGGGGCGGGGGACGTCCTCGCCGCTCACGACGACCGTCGCCGAGCGACCGTGATAGGCGATCGGCAGGTGCGTCCACGCCTCGGGGAGCGGCTCGGTCCCGGGACGAAGCAGACGGCCCATCGCCGTGGCGTGCTCCCTCGAAGCGTAGAAGTCCACGTAGTCCGCTATCTCGACCGGTAACACGAGCCGGACCGCGTCGCGCCGACGGACGGCAGCGGCGGGCAGCTCGGAGAGGCGACGGCGCAACGCCTCGCGGACGCCGGACCAGGCGTCCGGTCCGAGCGACATGAACGCGTTGAGCGAGCCCGAGGTCCAGACCCGGCGGTCCACGCCGAGGTCACCGGCGAGCTCCAGGTCGATGACGTCGTCCCCGTGGGCGACGACGACCCGGCCCCGTTCGTCGACGCCGTAGGGGAGGTTCTCCGGCCCGAAGCCGCCCGTCGCCGGATCGCCGTGACCGGTCTCAGGCACCGAGACGCTCCAGCTGATCGACGTGCTCCTCGAGGTGGCCGACGAGGAACTCCTCGAGGATCGCGTCGACGTCCATCTCGCCGAGGCTGGGGTGGCGCCCCCGGCGCCCGAAGTCCCGGGCATCCATGCCCGCGAGCTCGGCGCGGAGCCGGTCGATCGAGGCGAGCACCTTGGCGACGTAGGTGGAGAGCTCTGCGCCCCTCGCGTTCGCCACCGCAGCGCGCCGGGCCGCGTCGGCCTTCGTGCGTCCGAAACCCACAGCCGCTCCCTCTGGCGCATCGAGCACGGCGAGGAGCTCACGGGTCCAGTACTCGCCGAGCTCCGCGAGGTGCGCCCAGACCTCGGTATCCTGCCAACGCTCCTCACCGCCGGCGTCGGGATCGGTCAGCCCACTGCGGGGCCCGCCACGCTCGAGGACCACGAGCCGAGCCTCGACGGCCTCCAGCCGGCCGCTCCATCGATTGACCCTCTGCTGGTGGTCCCCGCACAAGAGCAGCCACGCCTTCGCCAGCGCTTCGCCGAAGCGCCCGCCGGCCACCTCGGCGAAGCGCTCGAGGAACCGGTCGTTGTCGGGGACGTCCCCGATGGTGACCCGCACGCCCAATCGAGGGAAGGGTCGGGTCACGACGCCGCGCTCCTCGAGTAGGACGGCGAGCTCGGCCGCGGACTCGCCGGCGGGCAGCCAGACGAAGTTCCCCTCCGGCGCGGGGATCCCCCAGCCGAGCGAGGCGAGACCGTGCACGACGCGCGAGCGCTCGCTCACCACTGCCTCGACCCGGGCCCGCAGCTCCTCGGGGGCATCGAGGGAGGCGAGCGCGCCAAGCTGGGCGAGGCTCGATACGGAAAAAGGGATGAGGATCTTGTCGAGAGCCTCGACGACGGGCGCAGCGGCGAGCGCGTAGCCGATTCGCGCGCCGGCGAGTCCGTGCGCCTTCGAGAAACTACGCAGCACGACGACGTTCTCGTGGTCGCCGAGGAGCGCGCTGGCCTCGAGGAGGTGCCGTCCGGAGGCGAACTCGTGGTAGGCCTCGTCGATGACGAGCAGGCAGGACGCTGGCACGAACGCGGCGAGCCTCGCCAGATCCGCTCCGGCGAGCGCCGTCCCCGTCGGGTTGTTGGGCTGCGCGACCAGCATGAGGCGCGTCCGCTCGTTGAGCGAACCCGCCAGTCGATCGACGTCGAGGCGAAGCCGACGGAGCGGCACCGGGCGAGCGACGCCTTCGGCGAGAGCAGTGAAGATCGGATAGGCCTCGAAGGAGGGGTCACCGAAGACGACCTCGTCACCGGGCTCGACATAGGCGAGCACGAGCTGCTGGAGCAGGCCGACGGTCCCCGCACCGACCGCGACGCACGAGGGCTCGATGGCGTGCCGCTCCCCGAGCTTGGCGCGAAGCGCCTGGGCCTTGTGATCGGGATACCGGTTGAGATCCGCGATCCCCGCGGCGAGAGCGGCCTCGACCGCGGGCAACGGCCCCCACGCCAGCTCGTTCGACGCGAGCTTGACGGCCTCGGCGATCCGGTGCTCCTCCATGGCCTGAACCGCCGAACGCCCGGGCCTGTAGGCCGCCATGGCGTCGACGGCTGCTCGCGGCCGGATCCCGGGCACTCCGACGAGCGTCACGGCGCGACGCTCGTCACAGGTTTCCTCGCCGCGCCTGCTCGCGCTCGATCGCCTCGAACAGCGCCTTGAAGTTCCCCTCGCCGAAGCCCGTGGCGCCCTCCCGCTGGATGATCTCGATGAACACGGTCGGCCGGTCCGTCACCATCTCGCTGAATATCTGCAGGAGGTAGCCCCCGACGTCCTTATCGACCTCGATGCCGAGCCGCTCGAGCGTCGACCACGGAAGGTCGAACTCTGCGCAGCGCAGGCGGGCGTCCTCGTAGTAGGTGGGCGGCATATCGAGGAAGCGGACGCCACGCTCCACCATCGCCGCGACTGCGGTGACGATGCTCGGCGTCGCCAGGGCGATGTGTTGGACGCCCGGACCGCCGAAGGACTCGAGGTACTCGGTGATCTGGCTCCTGCGCAGCCCGGGAGCTGGCTCGTTGATCGGCATGACGATCCCCGCGCCGTTGTGGACGACGGTCGAGCGGAGCGCCGAGTACTGCGTCGAGATCTGGTCGGCGCCGAAGTGCCGGAGCACTTCGAAGCCGAGCACCTCCTCGTACCACGCGACCCACTCGTCGAGGCGCCCCTCTTCGACGTTTCCGACGACATGGTCGATCGACACCAGTCCGACCACACGACCTGCAGCGGTCGGCGGAAGGCGCTCCGCGTCGAATCCCGGCCCCCAGACTCCCGCCCACCTGGACCGGTCGACGAACACGTGGCGCGTCTCGCCGTAGGTGGCGATCGCCGCAGTCGTCACCGACCCGGACTCCCCGCTCTCGGTCGCCGGCTCGGCGATCACCGCCGCGCCCGATCGCTCCGCGAGCTCGAGCGCGCGCGACGCATCGTCGACCCTCCACGCGAGGTTGCGCACGCCGTCCCCGTGGAGGAGGACGTGCCGGGAGACCTCGGAATCCGACGAGAGCCCAGCGGTGACGACGAAGCGGACGTCACCTTGCGCGAGGACGTAGGACACCCGGTCGCTGCGGCCGGTCTCGGGGCCTGCGTGCGCCACGATCTCGAAGCCGAAGCCGGAGCACAGCCATGCGGCCATCGCGCGCGCGTCGCCGACCCACCACTCGAGATGGTCCCAGCCGAGCAACTGGCTCGCGACGCTTTCCCGGGTGGCTCTCCTCGTGGCGGTCCGCGCAGTCGTCATATCCGAGGCATACGCCTCCCCCGCGAGCACGTCAACAGAGCGCTACTGCGCTGATCGATCAGGTCACCCATCACGCGATAGTCTGATCACATCGTGCAGCAATTCGAGCTCGACGCTATCGACCGGCGCTTGCTCGCGGCGCTCGCCGCCTCACCTCGCGCCGGGATGCTGGCCATCGCGCGCGACGCCGGTGTGGCGCGCAACACCGCCCAGGCTCACCTCGACAGACTGCTCGCTGCCGGCGTCGTCACCGGCTTCGGACCGGACATCGACCTGCGCCGAGTCGGCTATGGCGTATCAGCCTTCGTCAGTCTCGAGATCGCGCAAGGCCGCGGCTCCGCCGTCGACGAGGCGCTCGCGAGCGTGCCCGAGGTGATCGAGGCCTGGATGACGACGGGTCCCTCCGACCTGCTCTGTCGCGTCGTCGCACGGGACAACGACCACCTCGGCGAGATCGTGGCCCATATCCTCGAGATCCGCGGGGTCACCCGCACCACGACCTCGCTCCTCTTGTCCACCCGCGTAGCCTCGCGCCTCCTCCACCTCGTGACCGCGCAGGAGGCGAAAGGGTCGTCGACCTCGTCGACTCCCGAGGCGAAGTAACGCACCTGGGCTCCAGGACCCTGCCTAGGCTCATCCGCGATGGCCGAGCTGCCAAATCCGCGGGACGCCGATCGAGACGGTCGGAACGAGACCGAAGCCCAGAGAGCGGACCGCAACCTAGCCGAGCTCCTGCAGGAGCTGCGTGTCGCCGCACTCGGCGTCCAGGTCCTCTTCGGCTTCCTGCTCGCGCTGCCCTTCGCGGTCGGCTTCACGAAGTTGAGCACCGGTCAGCGCCATCTCTACGTCGCGACCCTCGTGCTCGCGGCGATGGCGACCGCGCTCCTCACGGGGCCCGTTGCCTACCATCGACTTGTCTTTCGTCGTCACGAGAAGACGAGATTGGTGTCGGCCTCGAATGCCATGGCCCTCGGTGGCCTTGGCGCGGTCGGGCTCGCGGTGTCGGCCGCTGTCTGGCTCGTCGTGAGCTTCGTGTGCCACGGCTGGACCGTTCCACTGATCTCTGCTGCGGTGTTCGCATTCTTCTGCGTCTTCTGGATCGTCGTCCCCGCGCTCGGGCGCAGACTGCCACAGGGCTAGCGCTCGCTCGTCGTTCGCGCGACAAGGGCTCGCAGCGGCCGCCGTGCAACGTCGACCGACGTCGCGGTTTCTTCCCCGGACCCAGTGGGCACATTGAGATGAGCACCCTGTCGAGCGCGGCGAGACGCGGTGAGGGATTCCTTGGCGGGAGGGACGCGATGGGTGAGGGACGCTCGAAGACGGCCTCGACACCGGATCCGTTACCGCCCATGCCCGGGCCGGGCTCACCCGACCCACTCCCGCCCCTTCCGGAGCCGGAGCCGGGTCTGCCGCCGATCGAGCCGCCACTGCCCGTGCCACCTTCGCCCATCCCGACCTGAGCTGAGCTCGAGTCAGTAGCGAACGCCGGAAGTGAGGAGTGTCGGACATGGCTACGAACGCCCAGCGCAGCGCCGCCCGCAAGAACATCGAGAAGGCGACAGCAACTGCCAAAGCGCAGAAGACGATCGCGCGCACGGCGAGGTCCACGCTCAGCGCTCTCGCCAAGCAGCGTGGCGCGGTGGCGCAACGGGATCAGACGGGTGGGGATACTCCGCACACCCGTCAACAGCTTTACGAGGAGGCTAGGCAGCGCGACGTGCCCGGCCGATCGTAGATGGGTCGGGCCGATCTCGTGCGCGCGCTCGGGCACGAGTAGAACCTGTCGACCATCTAGAACGTGTCGACCATCTCGTCGTCAGGACCGGCCTAAGGCCGTCGCTCGACCCCCGACCAGGTGCTCGGCGGGTCGCTCGCCGGGAAACTCTCGGCGCCCTCCTCGTCGACCAGCTCGTCGAGGCGCTCCGCCTCGGCATCGGGCTGCGGTGGCGGCGCTTGGCCTGCGCCCCGACTGTCGCCTTCGTCGTGCATGTAACGAACCTACCCGGCCCAGGTCCCCCAGTCACTCAGGTCCCCCTGTCGCTCAGCTCTGCCTCGACAGCACGGCTCGTACCGAGGCGGCGATGGACAGCGCGGCGACGACGACGAAGACGAGCATGACGTTGCGAGCCGGGAAGTAATGGGTCGCAATCCCGAGCCCGATGACCGGGACCGATAGCCCGACATAGGCACCGAGGAAGAAGCCGGCGAGTACCTCTGCGCGCGACTCGGGCGGCGCTGTCGAGGCCGCGGCGACCAACGCTCCCTTGAAGACCATGCCACCTCCGGCGCCGCTGACGATGCCGCCGATGACGAATAGCGGCAGGTCGGCGGTCCACATACCGATCGCGAGCAGTGCCAGGCCCAGCGCGATCGTGGGAACGCTCCGGCGCAGCAGGCTCAGGTTGGCGACGCGCACCTGGCTGATCTGGGCGACGGCGCCCGCCGCGAACGCGGCGAACGCCACCGCACCGGCCATCGCGTGCGAGCTGTTGTGCAGCATGCCGGCGAGGAAGCTCGGCACGAGCGAGTTGAACACGCCGAACACGGCAAACGACGCCACGCCTGCAGTAGTGGCCGCGAAGAAGATCCCTCGCTTTGCGCGTGGCACGGCGATCCGCTGCGGACGGTACTTGACGCTCTCCCCCACCCTTGCGGCGGTCTCGGGCGACGCGGCGATCGCCACGGCGAGCACGCCCAGGACGACCGCGAAGATGATGAACGGCAACCGCAGCGGCGACGGCGCGAACTGGGCGAGGAGGCCGGCGGCAAGGGGCCCGACGCCGATCCCACCGAGGTTCGAGGCCGTTGCGACGACCTCGGCCCGTCGCCGATCGGCGCCCGGTCGGGCGACCGCGTGCAGCTCCGCGAGGTAGGCGGTCGCCGTGGCAGTCGTCAGCCCGACGGATATCCCCGAGACGATCCGGGCCACGATGAGGCCGGCCAGGCTCGGCTCGAAGATGAATAGCACCGCACTCAGCACGTTCACGAGCAACGCCGGAACGAAGACCCGACGGCGCCCCACCCAGTCCGAGATGTGGCCCGCGAGGAAGAGGCTGCCGATGACGCCGACCGCATAGACCGCGTAGACGATCGTCACGACGATGTCCGAGAAATGGTCCCGGCGCTGGTAAAGGACGTAGAGCGGCGTCGGCACCGCGGAGAACGCCATGTTGAGCAGGAACGCCGTGGCACTGATCCAGAAGCTCACCCCGTGCGAGGGCCGTAAAGAGCGCCTCGGCGCTCTCGCCCTCGCTGCTTCAGCGCGGAGCTCGTCGCCCACCGCGCCGGTCGGAACGACCTCGGCCACCCTTTTTGCTTGTTCTGTGTAGGTCATCTCACGTCTCCTCCTCGCGATCAAGGGTGCCTGCTCGCACTCATGCAGTCCAACGAATTACATGGATTGCTGTTATGCATGATTAGAATTACCGCATGGAGCTGCGCCACCTCGAGCACTTCGTCGCCGTCGCAGAGGAGCGGAGCTTCACGCGCGCCTCGAGACGTGTGCATCTCGTGCAGTCGGCGCTCTCGGTCTCGATACGAGCCCTCGAACGCGAGCTCGGTACGCGGCTGTTCGACCGGACGACCCATCAGGTCGAGCTCACCGACACTGGGCTGGCATTCCTGCCCGAGGCGCGGCGGACACTCGCCGCGGCCGAGCGCGCCCGCGAAGCCGTGGCGGCGGTCAAGGGCGTCATCCGTGGGACGCTGCGCATCGGCCTCATGCAGTCGCTCACGGTCGTCGACGTCGCGTCCCTCCTCGCACGTTTCCACCTGCTCCACCCGGGCGTCGAGATACGGCCTCGACCCGCACTCGGCGGCTCGGCCGCACTCGCCGATGAGGTCCGTCGCGGGCAGCTCGACGTCGCCTTTCTCTCCCTTCCCGGCGATCCCCTGCCGGGCCTGTCGGCGACCCTGCTCGCGACCGAGCCGCTCCTGCTCGCGTGCGCGCCGGGCCAGCTGCCCGATGCGCCGATGGAGCTGGAGCTCGTGGCGCTTGACGGCGCGACCTTCGTCGACTTCCCGCTCGGCTGGGGATCGCGGACGGCAGTCGATCTCGCCTTCGCCGCCGCAGGGATCGAACGGACCGTGCCGGTCGAGGTCGCGGACGTGACGACCTTCGTCGAGCTCGTGCGCGCCGGCCTCGGTCTCGGCTTTCTTCCACGCTCGCTCCTGGAAGGCCGCAAGCCCGGGCTCGAGATCCGCTCGATCATCCCCTCGCCGTCGTGGGACGTGGTGATGGCGACACCGACCGGGCACGAGCCGACCGCGGCGACACGCGCCTTTCTCGAGATCGCCTCGACCGACCTCGACGAGGTCATCAGTCCCTGACCTCCGACTGCTTGGCGCGCCTCGACGCCAGCGCCGGAAGCTGCGCCGTCTGAAGGCGCCGGTACTATCCGAGGTCAGGAGCCGAGCTACGGCTGCCGACCGAGGAGGCCGCCATGCCGGCAAAGGGAAGCGCCGAATGGAAGGGCGACGTGCCGACCGGTAGCGGCACGTTCACCGCCGGTGACACGATCCGTGGCGAGTACTCGTACAAGTCCCGTTTCGAGGACGGACCGGGGGCTAATCCAGAGCAGCTGATCGCCGCGGCTCATGCCTCCTGCTTCTCCATGGCCCTGTCCAACATCCTCGCGGAGGCGGGCGCCCCGCCCGACTCGGTGCACACCGACGCCACGGTCACCCTCCGCATCGTCGACGGCACGCCGACCATCACCAAGATCGCGCTCGTCACGGTCGGGCGTGTGCCGGGGATCGACGAGGCGACCTTCCAGACCCACGCCCTGGCGGCCAAGGCCGGATGCCCGGTCAGCAGGGCGTTGGCCGGCGTACCGGAGATCACACTCGAATCGTCGCTCGCCAACTGAGGACGCTCCCATGACGGCGATGGGAGTGTTCGAGCTCGGTGCCCTCTCGAGTGTCCCGGCATCTGCACGGCCCGACCTGCTCGCGGAGGTGACGCACGAGGCACTCGTCGGCGCGGGTTTGCTCGGGGCCGTCGGCGTCGTCGAGATCGACCCTGACCTCTCGGACACCGCGACGACTCAGGCTGAGTTCGGGCTTCAGCCCTACATGCTCGCCAACTGCGTCGTGGTCGGCGGCAAACGTGAGGGGGCCGAGCGGCTCGCAGCCTGTGTCGTGCTGGCGACGACACGCGCCGACGTCAACGGGCTCGTCAGGCGTCTGCTCGACGTTCGCAAGGCCTCGTTCCTCGCAATGGAGCGCGCCGTCGAGCTCACGGCGATGGAGTACGGCGGGATCACGCCGATCGGGCTGCCGGCGGGCTGGCACCTGCTCGTCGACCGTCGCGTCGTCGAGACCGACGTGGTGGTGATCGGTTCCGGCGTGCGGCGCTCGAAGATCCTGCTCCCCGGAGCCCTGCTCGCGCGACTGCCGAGTGCCGAGGTCGTCGACGGGCTCGCAACCTAGGACTTCCTGGCCGAGACGGCACGGGGCGAGTCGGGCGAGACCCGGACAGCTGCCCGGTGGAGCAATGCCCGTACGCTTATCTCCGACGGTCGAGGAGCACGCTCATGGACGACGAACCAGACGGGGTCGGCACCGCACGGCGCTCCGTCGCCCGCGACCGTCGAGCGGCTGCCGAAGCGGCAGCCGAGGTGCCTGGGATCCGCCCGGTACTTCGGGACGCGCAGCTGGCGGTGCTTCGTCGCTACGGCTCCGAGAGCTGGGTACCTGCGGGCCAGGTGCTCTTTGCCGAGGGCGATGCGACCTACGACCTGATCGTCGTGCTCGCCGGTGCTGTCGACGTCGTCGAGCACCACAGAGGCCCCGGCGAGTACGTGATCGCCAGCTTCGGAGCGATGGAGTTCATCGGTGAGATGGGGATCCTGACAGGCCAACGCGCCTATCTGAGCGCGGTCGCGACGAGCGACAGCCAGGTGCTTCGCGTGCCGCTCGCCGAGCTCCAGGTGATCATGGCCGAGGAGCTCGAGTTGAGCGAGCTCCTGCTGCGCGCCTTCCTGCTCAGACACTCGTTCCTGACGAGTCAGGAATCGGGCCTCACGCTTGTCGGCTCCCGCTTCCACGTCGACACTCGACGTCTGCTCGAGGTGCTCGCCCGTAACCGCCTTCCGTCGCGCTGGCTCGAGCTCGAGAGCTCGCCCGAGGCGGAGTCGGTACTGCGCGAGCTGAAGGTGCCGATCGGCGACTTGCCAATCGTTGTCCTCCCCGGTGGTCCGCTGCTCCGCAATCCGTCGAGCCGGGCCCTGCTCGACGCTCTCGGGCTTGCGGGCGACCACTCGGACCACGACGCGGCCGAGGTGTGCGACCTGCTCGTCGTAGGCGGTGGGCCGGCAGGACTCGCCGCGGCGGTCTACGGCGCGTCGGAGGGCATGACGACGACGCTCGCCGAGGACACGGCGCTCGGTGGCCAGGCCGGGACGTCGTCGAGGATCGAGAACTACCTCGGCTTCCCGGCCGGTTTGTCGGGCGACGAGCTCACGGCGCGCGCCGCCTTGCAGGCCCAGAAGTTCGGCGTGCGGGTCAAGCTCGCCGAGCAGGCCGTCGCATTGACGCCGGGATCCCACGCGCACGAGGTGACTTTCGACGACGGCGAGGTCGTGACCGCTAGGTCCGTGATCATCGCCACCGGCGCCCGCTACAACCGTCTCCCCCTGGACCGGCTCGCCCAGTTCGAGGGTGTCGGCGTCTATTACGCGGCGACCCAGATGGAGGCGCAGGCGTGCGCGGGTGGTCCCGTCGTGGTCGTCGGCGGCGGCAACTCGGCCGGCCAGGCGGCGCTCTTCCTCGCCCGCACCTGCACGCAGGTCCACATCGTCATCCGTGGCGATTCGCTCGCAAGCTCGATGTCGCGCTACCTGATCGACCAGATCGAGCGACATGAGCAGATCCGGATCTCTCCGCGCACCGAGATCACAGCGCTCGTCGGCGACAGCGTGCTCGATGGTGTCGAGATCCGTGACAAGGGAACGATGTCCAGCTCGACGCTCGCGACCTGCGGGCTTTTCGTGTTCATCGGCGCCAAGCCGAGCACCGGGTGGCTGCACGGACAGCTCGCCGAGGACGATGACGGCTTCATCCTCACCGGTACGGACATACCCCAAGCGCTCCTCGACGGCACCGACCACGCGCCGCTCGTGCTCGAGACGAGCACGCCCGGGATCTTCTGCGTCGGTGACGTCCGCAGCCGGTCGGTGAAGCGCGTCGCCGCCGCGATCGGCGAGGGGTCGATGGCCGTGCGTCTCGTCTTCGATCGCCTCGAGGCAACCGGGCAAGCGGTCGCCGACCCGCCGCGTGCCGGAGCTCTGACCGAGCTTCACCCGTCCCGGGGGAACGGACCGCCATAGGCTGAAGAGATGTCCGACGAAGCGATCGACCCGAGCGTCCCGCCGAGCGGCGAGGGATGCGCCGAGTGCCTCACGCTCGACGGCTGGTGGTTCCACCTCCGGCGCTGCGCGGCGTGTGGCCATATCGGCTGCTGCGACTCCTCGCCATCCCAGCACGCGTCGAAGCACGCGTCCACGAGCGGCCATCCGATCATCCGCAGCTTCGAGCCGGGCGAGGAATGGTTTTGGGACTACACGACGGAAGATTTCTACGCCGGACCGCCCCTCGCAGCTCCCGAGTGCCATCCAAAGGACCAGCCGGTCCCCGGTCCTCGTGGCAAGGTACCGCTCGACTGGCAGCGCCACCTCCACTGAAGCCATCCGCCTCGACACTACGAACGTATGTTCGCTATGGTGAGTGGCCATGGTCCGCACCAGGAGCGACGACTTTCGCTGGCCCCTCGAATCCGATGACACCTCGGGTGCCTTGTTCGACGGGTTCGGGCCGGAACGTCACGTCGGGCGCGGCGAGTACCGGGGTCTCGAGTTCCTCCACGTCAACGCCCGCTCGATCATCAACACCGTGCCGGCGTCGTCGAAGATGCCCTTCCGGCACACGATCAACGCCTATCGGGGCTGCTCGCACGCGTGCACGTACTGCTTCGCGCGGCCGACGCACGAGTTCCTCGGACTGGGGCTCGGCCGGGACTTCGAGCGACGCATCGTCGTCAAGGTCAACGCCGTGGAGCGCGCCCGCGCCGAGCTGTTCTCGTCGCGCTGGCGGGGCGAGCACATCGCAATGGGCACGAACACCGATCCCTACCAGCACGCCGAGGGCAAGTACCACCTCACCCGAGGGATAGTCGAGGTGCTCGCCGAGCGGCACAACCCGTTCAGCATCCTCACGAAATCCACCCTCGTTCTGCGGGACCTGGCGCTGCTCGCCGAGACGGCGCGACACACGAGTGTCCGGGTCAACCTCTCGATAGGCACGCTCGATCGAGAGGTCTGGCGCCTGACCGAGCCCGGCACCGCGCCGCCCGACAAGCGGATCGAGGCGGTCCGTCGCCTCAACGACGCGGGGATCGCCTGCGGCGTTCTCGTCGCTCCGGTGCTGCCCGGTCTGTCCGACGCAGACGACCAGGTCACCACGGTCGTCGAAGCGTGCCGGGCAGCCGGCGCTGTAGGAGTGACCGCGGTCGGCCTCCACCTGCGGCCCGGGGTACGCGAGCACTACCTGTCGTGGCTGGCAACGGTCCGTCCCGACCTCACCGACCTCTACGCGGAACGGTTCCGGCGCGGCGCATACCAGCCAAGGCGCGAGCAGGAGCGCCTCGCGGCCCTCGTAGCTGACACCGTAGGAGACCTGCCGCGACCGCCCGCAGGCGGGTCTCGTCCGGGAGCCGTCGACCGCGTCGTCGGAGCTGATCCGATGCGCAGCGCGGCGACCGCCGCCCGAAGCGATCGGGGCGCCGAGCCTCGCGAGCAGCTCGCGCTGTTCTGACGGACGCGACCGGCGGGTGTCGAGAACTCGAGGTCTCGACACCCGCCGGTCGCCTCACGGACCGCTACGCGCCGGGGCCCATCCCGCCGCTCGATCCGCAGGTGCTGCGCTTCAGTTCCCGCTGCCGGCCAGGTTGGTGTGGGGAGTGAAGGTGACACCACGGAGCACCGAGGCGTTGACGGCCGAGCGCACCGTGTGGAAGCTCTCGGCGGCCGGCAGCGCGCTCACGTCGAGGCGATCGGTGATCGCCACGAGCTTGTTGGGATCGGCACCTTGGTCGCCGCTACCGCTCACGGTCGAAGTGATCCCCCAGATCGTTGCCGTCCCGTCCGGGTTGGTACGACCCGTGATGTTTCGCAGACCGTCGGTCGCGGGTGCCCAGGGAAGTCCCGTCGCCGCGTTGTCACCTGTCGGGTAGTCGGCAACCGAGTAGGGCAGGCCGAGGCCGAGGCCGGACTGGAGCGTGTAGGCAAGCTCCCAGGAGCTGGTCGCGGCATTGAAGGTCCACTTCTGCAGACCGGCGGTCGTTGACGCCGCAGCGGCGCTGTACTGCCCGGACATGGTCGAATAGGTGTTCGAGCCGTCACCCTCGTCGGCAACGTAAAGGGTGTCCGCATTGGCAAACCAGATGCCGAAGGGGAACGAGCTCGTGCTCTTCTTCGCCAGGATCGTCGGGAAGCCCTTCAAGATGCACATGTTGTTCGGCTCGAGACCGGTCGTCGCGTCGTACGCAAGCGTGGCAGTCGGCAGCGACGCGCCCGGCTCCGGCAGGCCGACCCCGGTCGGGCACGCCTTGCCGGTCGTGTCGAGGAAGTAGACGGTGTCGACGCCGTTGCTGCCGCTTCCCTTGGTGTAGTACAGGACGTTGTCGTGGATCGTCAGGCCACGGAAATTGTCGTCCTTGCCCACCTTGTCTGCACTGTCGCCGAGCTGGGTGACACTGAAGCTACCGACGGGAGTCGGCTGACCAGGGTTCTGGTCGGCCTCGGGCGCGAGCGACGGCTGCAGGATCTGCGCGCCGGCCCCGAGGACGACGCCTTCGGGCTGCGGGTTGGCTCCGTTGCCGGCGTTGCCCGCGCTGTAGATCGCGTCGGCGCCATTCTGGTCGTTCAAGATTGCGGCACGTCCGTTGTTTCCGCTGTACGCGTTGGTCTCGGTGAAGTGGAACTTCCCGTTCTCGCCAAGCTGGGCGACGACTCGGTAGTAGGCCCCCGTCACCGGGTTCGTCGGGTCGATGGCGCTCGGCGTGTTGGAGTTCGAGACATCGAGCGACCCGACGGGGGCGCTGTAGCCCACGAACGTCACGTACTTGCCGCTCGTCGAAAGGTTGAGCGCCAGCTCGGACTTCGAGGAGAAGCTCGTCACCATCTGGTCGCCACCGGGCCCGCTCGGCACCTGCACGTCGCCGAGCTCGTTGCCTGAGGGCGACATCTCTTCGAGGAAGATATTCGAGGTGATACCGAAGCTCGCGTCGACCGTGTCGTTGTTGAACACGTACGGGTAAGCGCCGCCGGCGATCGCCGTCGCGCAGGTCCCGGTCGCGCAGCCCGGCGGGAGCTGGGTCGAGCCGGCGACGATACTCGGGTCGTTCTGGTACACGCTGCCGCTCACGAGCAGGTTGCCGGGAAGCAGCGGCACATGGTTCTCGAAGGACGGAGATCCACCGCTTGCCAGCGCGGCAGTCGGCGCCATCAACCCTGCGACCGCTGCCGCAGCCGGGATGAGGCCCAGGGCGTAGCGATACTTTCGCAGCCGTGATTTTGACACTGGCATCTCCTTTGTTGGGGAATCGTGTTGCCGGTCCGTCCCTCGCGGCGAGACAGACCCGCGCCGCGCGTGCTCCGTGGACCGCTCATCGGATCGACGAGCGGTCCAGGGCGATCAGCTTGTGATCGCCAGGTGGTCGGCGTAGCCGATTACCTGCTCACAGGCCCGCGTCTGCTCGCGGGGGGTTGGTGACCACACCTCCGTCGAACTCCGCTCGGAAGAGCTCGTCCTTGATCTGCGCGGCCAATCGGTCACGTGTCCGGTCCAATCCGGCGAGCTTCTGGTCGACCGTCGTGTAGAGGCTGTCTCCGGCGCTCGAGCTCTCGATGGCGTTCGTCGACGCCTCGAGGGTCGCCGTCCCGAACTCTCCGACGCTCGAGTTCAGCTGCTTGTAGCAGGCGCCGAGCTTCTCGACCTCGGGCGAGCTGAGATCCTTCGGCGCCTTGTTGCTCAGCACCTGGGTGATGACGCGTCCGTCCTCGGTGTAGTCGTCCTTCAGTCCGCTGAGGTACATCACCGTCGGCCGGACATCGGTTTCGTCGATCCAGGTGCCGGTCGTGCCACTCTGGGGAACGGTCGTCTGGCCGCTCAGCGGACCGGCCGAGCTCGGCCCTGCATTGGCGGGTGAGCCGTCGAGTCCGAGGTTCGCGACTCCCGGGCCGACGAGACCGAGATAGTCGGTATCGATCTCCGCCGCGTAGTCTCCGTGGTCCCAGGCATATCCGGCGGACTGGTCGACGCAGTCGCTGCTCGATGGACCCGTCACGTTCGCACAGCTCGAGCTGCCCGTCGAGAGGTAGTAGTCGGGCTTCGCGAACATGGAGAAGGTAGGTGTCCTCGCCGGGTCCGCATTCACCATGTGGAGAATGGCCTCTTCGGTCGGATCCGCCAGGTAGTTGGTGATCAGCTCGTTGGTGTTGCCCGAGTAGGGGTTGGCGGCCGTGAGTCCAGCGACGTCGTGCTCGAGGGTGCGCACAGACGTCGAGCCCGGGCTCGGGTTGCCCGTCACATAGAACTGTGGTGCGGTGTCGGACTCGAGCGAGAACGGCGTCTTGTCGTTCTTCTGCGTCGCCAGAAGTCCGGTCACGTTCGCATCGAGCTCACCAAAGGAGCCCTTCGGGTAGGTGCAGGCGACGTCGGGGGTCACGACTGTCCCGGTCACGGTCGCCCCGTCGCAGTTGACGGGCGTCGGCTGGATGGCGCGTCCGACGTTCGCGCCGGCCTCGTGGTCACCCTCGTCGGAGCTCACGACGAACAGCGTGTTGGCAGGCGTGATCCCGTCGGCCGCCAACCGATTCAAGAAGGACTCGAATGCCTGGTCGTAGTACTGCGCCTGAGCGACGTAACACGGGCTCCCACTGCCGAGCGCTGCGGGAGCCGCGGCGCACGCACTGCTGAGCGCCGGAATGCGCTCGTTGCCGTGCACGTCGGAGATGTAGCTATAGACGACCGGGACTCCGCTCTCGAGCATGTCCGCGGTGTACGCGAGGCTCTGGGAGGCATTGATCGAACCGAATCCCGGAAACCCAGGGTGGTTGCTGACATAGGCACCGTTGATCTCGTTGCCGTTCAGGTCGACGAGGTTGCCACCGGCGTTCGTTACCTGATACCCGTTGTGCGTGACGTTCGCCGTCCCAGCGCCGAGCTGTGGGGCGATGTACCTGTGTCCGAAAAGCGCCTGGAAGCCTGTGTAACCGCCGGGCTCGGAGGCCAGAAGATCGTCGACTGCCGTCGGGCTCGCTGGACTCTCGTCGTACTTCACCGCCCGTGCGGTCGAGCAGAACTCGCTGGACTTCGCGCAGTGGACCGAGAGCCCGACGTAGTCGGCGGTCTCGGGATCCTTGTACGGATCGGTGTCCGCGGCGAGCTGCTGCGCCTCGGGCGAGGTCGCGCCGAAGACCTTCGGGACGTCGACCGCGGTGTTCTCGAGGTCCATGTTCGCCACGGAGACGTCGCCGACGTCGCAGCCTGCGCGCGTGTACGGCACCCACGGAGCCGGAGTGACCTGGCTCGGATTCGGCGCCACGGCGCTCGTGGCGGGTGGCGTCGCCGAATAGATCATCGATGGGTTCGTGTCGCGGCCGGCGTTCGGAGTCGTGGCCGTGTCGTAGACGGCATCGGTCCAGTAGGCGAAGGATCCTGCGGGGTCGGTCGTGCCGTCCGCGTTGTACGACTGGTAGGTGTTGCTTATCGGCATGCCCTGTCGATCGCCGTAGAGACCGGTGTAGGTGGTCAAGGTGTCGTTGGCGGTGTGAGCGATCAGCGGCGTGTGGTTGTTCGAAAGCATCGTGCCGTGCTGCTCGATGAAGTCGAGCAGGTGCGGCATCATCTCAAGGTCGGACGGGACGTTCGGGTTGTCTCGGAAAAAATGGACGTTGTCGAAGGTGATCTCGACGACATGCTTGACTCCGTTGCCGAGGTCGCAGCCCACTGCAGAGGAGCTCCCCGTCGACTGTGCGGCGAGCACGGCGGCGTTCGGCGGCTCGGCTGCCGAGCTCTGCTCGGCGATCCGCGCTCCGGCGCTGCTCAAGAGGGACACGACTGCTGCTGAGGCGACCGCGAGGGTGAAGACCCGCCGCCTAGGGCACTCGAACATTGCTCTCCCATCTCCTCTAGCCCGCTGAGCGGGAACAAGTCGGGCCAGCTGGCAACCCTAAGTGGCCAACTTGAATTCAGCGCGACCCGCTCTCGACTGGTGGCCGAACTCTTCGCGACCGGACGAGGGCGCCTTCACCACGAGGTGACTGGGTGGACGACGACCGAAGTGGCGGTCGCTTGACACATTCGTAACGTGAGGTGACTAGCACCGTGCGCGCGTGAGAGCCTGTCGGGGTCACGGAATGTCCTAGTCCTCGTACTAGGACATAGAGGGGGTCGACGCGGCAGATGATCGAGGCCAAGAACCTCACGAAGCATTACGGCGACAAGCTCGCCGTCGATCAGCTCAGCTTCGAGGTCCGGCCTGGGCTCGTGACGGGCTTCCTCGGCCCCAACGGCTCGGGCAAGTCGACGACGATGCGGATGATCATGGGCCTCGACACACCCAATGCCGGGGACGTCACGGTGAACGGTCGGCACTACCACGACCTTGCATGGCCGCTGCACGAGGTCGGCGCGCTCTTGGAAGCCAAGGCGATCCATCCAGGCCGGAGTGCACAAGCCCATTTGTGGATGCTCGCCCAGACCAATCGGATATCGCGACGACGCGTCGACGAGGTGCTCGAGATCGTCGGGCTGTCGTCGGTCGCCGGCCGGAGGGCCGGCAAGTTCTCCCTCGGCATGGGCCAAAGGCTCGGTATCGCGGCGGCGCTCCTCGGCGACCCGGAGGTGCTCCTCTTCGACGAGCCGGTGAACGGCCTCGACCCCGACGGGATCCGCTGGGTACGTAACCTTTTGAAGGGCCTCGCCCGCGAGGGCCGGACCGTCTTCGTCTCGAGCCACCTCATGAGCGAGATGGCTCTCACCGCCGACGAGGTCATCATCATCGGCAAGGGCCGTCTGATCGCCCAGATCCTCACAGCACAGCTCATCGCACAGAGCTCGCAGCGCTTCGTCCGAGTCCGCTCCCCCGAGGTCGCGAAGCTCCGGGTGGCCCTCGACCAAGAGGGCGCTGCCACTGTCCTCGAGGACGACGGCTCACTCACGGTGCGCGGCGTCGACGAAATCGCGATCGGCGAGCTCGCTGGCCGTCTTCCTGTCGTTCTTCACGAGCTCTCCCCGCAGTCGGCGTCGCTCGAGGAGGCCTTCATGGAGCTCACCGAGGACAGCATCGAGTACCACGGAACGTCGACCACGAGCACGAGTGAGTCGAAGGGGGCAGGATCGTGACCGTCTCGACCAGCCCGACGGTCGGGGCTGCCCAAGGACTGCCGGCCGGTCGATACGGCATGTCTGGGCTGATTCGATCGGAGTGGACGAAGCTTCGGACCGTGCGTTCGACCATGTGGACGCTCGGTGTGACCGTCGTCCTCGGAATCGGTCTCAGCGCGATCGCAACTGCCGAGACGCGCTCGCACTGGACACCGGGGAATCGATTCGGCTTCGATGCGACCCGCACGAGCTTGATCGGCGTCTTCTTCGGACAGTTCACGATCGGCATTCTCGGCGTGCTCGTCGTCAGCGCTGAGTACGGCACGGGGACGATCCGAGCGACCTTCTCGGCTGCACCCCGGCGACCGCTGGTGCTCGCTGCCAAGGCTGTGGTGTTTGGCATGGTGGCGCTCGTCGTCTCCGAGGTCGTCGCGTTCATCGCCTACTTCCTCGGCCAAGCGCTGCTCACCGCGCCTGCGATCCACTCCACGCTCAACAGCCCTGGCGCGCTACGAGCAGTCGCGGGAAGCGGTCTCTACCTCTGTGTGCTCGGTCTTTTCGCGCTCGGGGTCGCTGTGATCATTCGGCACACCGCGGGAGCGATCAGCGCTTTCATCGGGATCCTGCTCGTCCTGCCGCTCATCGTCTCGGCTCTGCCGTCGTCGATAGGGAACGAAGTCGAGCGCTTCCTCCCCGCCCACATCGGGCAGGCCATCGTGTCGCTCCATACGGGGCCGCGCTCGTTCGCACCCTGGCCGGGCTTTCTCCTGCTCTGCGGTTACGCTGCGCTGGCTCTCGTCCTCGGCGGGTTCCTGCTCGTCCGGCGAGACGCTTGAAGCAGCGGGCCCTGATCCCTGCGGCTGATGGCGAAGCTGAGTGCCGGCCTGCTCCCCTTCCGGATCAGCCAAGGTCGCGTGCTCGAAGTACTGATCGTCCACCCCGGTGGCCCACTATGGGCGAAGCGGGACGCTGGATCGTGGTCGATCGCGAAGGGTGAGTACGAGCCGGGCCAAAATCCCCTCAGCGCTGCCGAGCGCGAATTCGAAGAGGAGCTCGGTCGGCCGGCTCCCGAGGGCGAGCGCTTGGAGCTCGGTGAGCTCAGACAGCGGAGCGGGAAGACGGTGGTCGTTTGGGCCGTCGCCGGCGACATCGACGTGTCGGAGATCCACAGCAACCGGTTCGAGATGGAGTGGCCCCCGAAGTCGGGGTTGGTGCGGAGCTTCCCGGAGGTCGACCGCGCGATGTGGTGCGCCGCGTCCGAGGCACGCCGGCGACTGCTCCTCGGCCAGGTCGAATTCGTGGAACGACTGGCTCACAAGCTCCGCCAGGACGTAGGACTCGTCTTCAACGAGAGCGACAGCCAGACCTTCGATTAGTTGATCCTAAGCGTAGTGGTCGCCTGCACCTCACACTCGGCATCGCATCGTGGCAGTGTAGGGACGGTGTAACCACCATCCCTATTCTAAAGTGAGATGTCATCGGTCCCTCGTCGCTCGCCAAGGCTCGACGGTCAACACACCGGCTCGAGCGACGGCGATGTCATCTACCTGCGAGTGGTTGACGCGGATGTCTACACCGACTGGGAGTCGGTGTATCGCGACAACGTCGACCGCCTCTACCGGTTGATGTACTCACGGGTGGGGAATCGGCCAGACGCCGAGGACCTCACCTCGGAGGTCTTCCGCACTAGCTTCGGTCCGCTGCGACTGGCTTCATCGAAGGGTGAGGTGCGGGCGTATCTTCTGGTCACGGCACGAACGGTCCTCGCCTCCCATTGGCGGCGTCACCTCGGCCTTGCCGTCACATCCATCGACCCCGCGCGCGATATCGCCTACCTGGCCGAGCCGCCGGGTTCCGAGCAGCCCAGCGACGCCCCCTTGCGGACCGGCACGATTCTCGCCGCCCTTCCCGATCGCTACCGGCGCATCCTCGAGCTCCGATTCCTCGAAACGTGCTCCATCAAGGAGGCGGCGCAAGCTATGGACATCACCGTCGCCAACGCCAAGGTCCTCCAACATCGCGCCTTGCACATGGCGGCGAAGGTCGCACTGGAGCTGGAACAGTGAACAGCCGACGACTATCGGCATTCGTCGATGCGCTCGTCGCCGGGCGGCGTTCGGGGAACCTCCGGGCCGATCCCGAGGACGCGGATGTCCTGCGCATGGCCATCGCACTGCGGGCATCGCGTCCCGGCGACGCAGAACCCGACGAGCAGTTCGTGTCCGACCTGTACGAGGAGCTGCTCGATCAGGCGGATTCCCGCCTCTCACCGAGTGCCCGTCCGGTCAAGATCCGCCGCGGGCGTACGGCGCTCGCGGCCGTCGCAGCCAGCATCGCGCTCGTCGGAGGAACCGTCGCCGCCACCCAAGCCATAACTCAACGACCGGTCGCGCCGTCGGCGTTGCAGGTTCCGCACGGGCAGATCTTGCGCACCGCGACGTTCGAGACCGCTGGCCATCAGGTTTCAGGCCAGATCGTCGCCTATCGGAGTCATCCCTCCTGGGTCTTCATGAATGTCGACGTCCCACACTACGCGGGCACGATCTTCTGCCGGCTCCGAGCGTCCAACGGGACCACGGTGGATGTCGGCAAGTTCGAGCTCCACAACGGGACGGGAGAGTTCTCGAGGAGCATCCAGGTCGACGTCGGCCGGCTTCGAGGAGCCGAGCTCGTTACCTCGTCAGGATCCATCATCGCGTCCGCTAGTTTCGCCTAATTGCGCCGGTTTCCCGCACCTGTGGCTTCTAGAGGTGGCCGGTCAGGACGCGACGGCTCCCTGGATCGCCCCCGCTCGATCAGGTCGCTCGAATCGGAGGTACAGAAGCACCAGCCAGCCCACCACTGCAACCAGCCAGAAGCTGACCAGGCGGTAGAGCAGGACGGCGGCCAGAGCGTGGACTGCTGGGAGACCGGCTCTGACCAGGCCCAGACACAGCGTGCCTTTGACCAACCCGAGGCCTCCAGGAGCGATCCCGAGACTTCCCACCACGGTCGCCAAGCCATAGATGAGGAGCAAGGCGCGCCAGGGCACCGATGCGTCGACGGCGAGGATGCTCGCTGCCAGGACCCCAGCGTCAGCCAGCCAGTTGGTCAGTCCGAGGCCACTGACCTTGATCCACTCCGACACGGAAAGTCGGAGCGAACAGGGAACCCACGCTCGCCAACCACTCACGGATCGCCTTCTCGGGATCCTCGACCGGATGAGACGTGAGACGTGCGACGCGTCCGACCAACCACGCCGCTGGCCGCTCCAAGCGGGGGCCGAGTCGGGAGCGGCTCACCGCTGCACGCACGACGCCCAAGGTGACCAGGCTCAGCAGACCGGCGAGGAGGACCACCACCGTCACAGGCGCATTGCCGAGAGCACACCCCCGCTCAAGAGGACCAGGATCGCACCTACCCACGACACGAGGCCACCGGTGAAGAGCGACCAGCTGGCAAGGGACGCTTCCGCGCCTTGTAACTTGAAGCGCCGGAAGGTGAATGCGACGCCCAATTCCGGTCCGGCGACGGGAACTGACACCGACAGCGCGTTCGCCGCGTAAATGATGGGCATCATCGCTCGATTGCCGACGCGCTGGCCACCTACCCTGAGCAGCCGGCGCTGCACTCGGGCGAATGTCGCCATCGATGCCGACTCGAGTGCTACGGCGAGCACGATCCATATCCACTGGGCATGGCCAAGTCGCTCGGAGGAGGTGGCCAGCGCGCGCCACTTTTCCGCGACGAAGGCGACGAATGCCGCCAACGCTAACGCGCTGACGGCCCGCCGAATTCGTCGCACGGACCGACGCATCGGGGCGATCTCCGGACCACCACGGCTCGCAACCTCGCGGGCGAACACGACCGCGCCGGCGTCAGCGGCACGCAGAGGGGTCATCGCCGGATCGACAACACCGATGCAGGCCCGTCGTCGAATAGTTGCTCGACCTGATGGCCCGGCGACTCGAACGTCCGCCTCCGGAGCGAACCCGCCACGATCAACGCCCCGGCGGAGACCAGGAGGACGGCTGCCATCACCTCGACCACGAAAGACAGCGACGCAAACGGCGCGGCGAACCCGTCGTGAAATCCGAACAGTCCGACGGTGGCCGCTAGAACGAATCCGCCAATGGTGCCGGACATCGTTGCAATGGAGGCGACCACGGCTATCAGCCGACGCGTTACTACCAGCACTAAGGCGACGATGGAGGTCACGAGGCCCTGGACGAGAAACAGCGGTCCGATTGTCGGGATGCTGCGATAGCCAGACGACCAGAGATCGAGATGCAAAGCAGCGGACGTCACGAGCAGGCCAGCCGCCACCACGATCATCACCATGGATGTTGAGCGCGGCCGCGCCGCTTGCATCCAAGCACTTCTTGGGCGGCGGCCCGTTCGATTCGGCACGAGCTGGAGAGTGGGCGGCATGTTAATAGCCATAGCCACCGCCCGACGTCGTCACCGGAGCCGTCGCCGTCGCCGTCGATGAGCTGCCGTTGGCCTTCAGGTGCGGGGTAGCCACGAAGAAGCTCTCCACGCCTTGACCGCTCACACGTCCGGCGCTGTCCTCGACGAAGGTGTAGAGGAGATGACCGTTGTAAGCCACTTGGTGACCATTTGCGTCCTTCACGACGGTGAGGTTGCCTCCGGCGCCGTTCTCTGTGGGCGACGCCGACAGCAGCGGTGGCCAGAGCCGGGCCAGTCCCCCGGTGACGAGCGACCTCTTCGTGGTGTCGCGCTGGTAGTAGTAAAGGGGAAGGTCGCGAGCGTTGACCAGTATCGACTCGGTCTTGCCGTTCACCCTCGACGTAGCGACATGCACGGTCGCCGACCTGCTAACGCTTTGGGCCTGGGCCGGTCCCTGGAGGGCGGCCGACGACGGTGCCGGACTCTTCGCCGATGAGCTGGCGGCCGTCGCGGCCCCAACGCCAACGGCGGAGAGTGCAACTGCACCGGCGGCGATTGCAATGGCTGTGCGGTGGTAGCGCATTAGTGTTCCTTCCTAGATGTCATGACTCTTGATGACCACATGTGGTCCGAGATCGTTCGAACCTGCGTTCAGTTGCCTTTCGGGAGGAATTGCGGCCAGTGATCGAACATTTCTGGTCGATGCGACGATCCGCGGACAGTACGTGGGCCCTCGGCCCCGTACGACGTACCAACCTCCCGATCCGTGCAGCGCCGCACTCCAGACCCAGATCGGCCCAGAGGACCACGGCCAGAAAGTGAACGGAGGCCGTCGTCTTGGTCGGACGGACGTGGAGTTCGTCACCCACGAGATCTCATTGCCTCCCTTCCTTCTTTCTTCAGCAGATGGAATCTGCTTGCTTCTAGTCAGTTATCCATACGTGGATGGGTTACGGGCTGAGCCGCACTCGGCGACTCGATCGTCTCTCCTCCACCCACGCTGAGCGGTCTCAGCTGGACAGGGTCGTCCGCCGCGTAACCCCCGCGCCCATCTCTTCATGGGCGCTCGCTGATCTCGCCATGCGCGGCCAGCGGACGCGCCTATCGGCGGCGCGGAGGCGCGAATTACTGCAGAACGCTCTTCGGAGCAAGAGGAAGAAGTTCGCCGACTGGTGGCGAACGAGATTGGTCGAACGTAACCCGCTGTCGTATTACCGGTTAGAGCTAACGCAAGTATCCCTCTTACGAGAGAAGGCCTTCCATGCCAGATTGCACCGAGGACACATCTTATGCCGGGTCATCGAAGTCGGAGTTCGACCAGCGGGCGATCGGTGTCGTCGGTCATCTTCTCGTGGCCGGGATCTGGCTAGAGTGCCAGTTCAAGGAGGCGCCAAAGCGACTCATGAGCTTGCTCGATGCGCCCGACTGGCAACGACCGCCTGCGCGGCTGCTTCGCACCAG
>JAODBO010000047.1 GCA_025464005.1 Acidimicrobiaceae bacterium
GAAGGACGGCGTCCGAATCGCCGGATGCATGGCCAGCATGCCCGACGCCCCCGTGACCGACGCGTGGTCGGTGTACCTGGCGAGCGACGACGCCAGGAAGACCGTCGACGTAGCGGTCGCAAACGGACACCGATGCAGCGCTCGCAAAGACCGTCGACCTCGGCGGCTCTATCGTGAGTGAGGCTGCCGACACGCCGTACGGCCGCCTTGCGACCGCCGAGGACGCCACCGGCGCCCAGTTCAAGCTCGTGGCTCCCAACGCGTCCATGCCGGCGACGAACTCCTCGCACTGAGGTCCCTGGCAATCAGCACCCACACGCGGTGCGGCACCACCAGGGGTTCGGACGGGAAGCGCTCCGCGAGCAGGGCGCCGTGGCGAACGTCGAACTGCTCGACGAGCTCAGCTGATAGCGAGGCAGCGACGCCGGAACTCGCGCGGATGCGGCCACGCCACGCCTCGTGCGAGTACGGCACGCCCTCGACGTAGCTGAAGGTCTCTATGTCGAGGAACCCGGCGGCGGCGTCGATCGTCCACTGCGAGTACATGTCGGGACCACAAGCGACCGTCCACGACGGGTTGTACTCGACGATGAGCGACTCGGTGGCCTCGACGAGATTGCCCGGAAGAGGCACCCAGTCGAAGTGACAGATCACGACCGCCCCGCCCGGACGCAGGACGCGCCTTGCCTCTCGCTCAGCTGCCTGCCGGTCGAACCAGTGCCAGCACTGACCAGCGCTCAGGACATCGACACTGGCATCTGGAAGTCCCGTCGCCTCGGCGGTCCCGACGCGGTAATCGACGCTGGCTCCCGCTTCGACGTCGAGCCGGCGAGCCTGGTCGAGCAACTCCGGCGACGGATCGACCCCGATCACCCGGCAGCCGAGCACCGCGAAGCTTCGAGCGACCGTCCCGGTCCCCGTTCCGACGTCCACAATGTCCTGGCCCGGACGACCAATGCCGAAGGTGGCGAGACGGTCGAACATCGATGATGGAAACCCTGCCCGATAGCGCCCATAGTCCTGCGCGGTTCGTCCGAAGTCGACCTGCACGGGCAACATCATGCCAGCCGCACGTCAGCTCACCGGGACGAGCTCCCACTCCTGGTTGGCGTCGCCCAACGTCGGCGTCCACTGCTGGATCGCCGTGCCGTTCGCACTGCTTCCCCCGGTCAGGTCGAGATCGAGGCCGCTCGTACGGTTGGTGAGCGTGTAGTCACCATTGGAGAGGGCGGTGAGCTGCCACTGCTGATTGCTGTTACCGGTTCCAGCGATCGTGTACTGCTGCATCTGGGTGCCATTCGATATCGAGCCGCCCGTGTCGTCGAGCGCCATCTGGCTGTTGTTGTCGACGAGGTTGTAGTAGCCGGAGCCGGCGCTCTGGAGCGTCCAGTCCTGTGACAGCCCTGCGCTGTCGGCTTCCTCGACGATCCCTGCCCCAGCCGTCATCGAGCTGCCGGTGACGTCGATCGGATTGCCGGTAGCGGCACTCACCACCTTGTAGATGTGCCCGCTAACGGGCGTGAGGGTGTTCACCGGGACGAACTCCCATTGCTGGTTGGCATCGCCCGAGGAGGCCGACCATTGCTGGATCGCCGTGCCGTCCGCGAGCGCACCATTGGTGAGGTCGAGATCGAGCCCACTCGTCCGGCTGGTGATCGTGTAGTACCCGCCGCCAGCAGAGGTAATCTGCCACTGCTGGTTGTTGTCCCCGGTGCCGCTTATTGCGTACTGCTGCATCTGCGTGCCGTTCGAGATCGACCCGCCCGTGTCGTCGAGCGCCATCAGGCTGTTGACGTTGACGATGTTGTAGTAGCCGGACCCTGCGCTCTTGACCATCCATTCCTGGTCAGGGTCCCCATCGTTCGTGTACCCCACGACCGCGCCACCGTTGGAGATCGACGCACCGGAAACGCCGATCGGCTTCCCGCTAGTCCGGCTGACGATCTCGTACGCCGTTCCGCTGGAGGGAGTCGAGGAGAGCACGGGAGCGGATGCAACGGTGCCGGTGAATGTCACCGTCGCCTGGGCGGGAAGGGTGTACGAGAACGATCCCTGGTCGTTCCACGTCGTCTCGAACGTCGTCGAGCTCGAGTTGGTGTTCGTCGCGACGAGCACTTCCTGGCCGTTGGGGTTCTTGAATGCAGCAGTCACGATCCCGTGCGCATTGACCGTCGAACCGATATGGGTCGCCCCAGGCAGCACGAACTCGCTGATCTGGCCGAGCTGGTAGTAGTTGTTGTCCAGTGTCGCCGAGGCCGACGTGACCACTCCCCCGCTCGTCGTCGCATCGATGGTGACCAGCGGAACGCAGCTCGTACATCCGCCGAGGTGCGGCCCGTCCGAGGAGTTGAGCGCGACGTTCCACAAGATGGCACCTTTCGCCCAGTTCTGCGCAGAGAGCAACGCCATCTGGACAGTGCTGTAGGCGATGATGTTGGTCGGTGTGGTGTCGGAGGAGCACTCGGTCTCGTACTCCGGAACACTCGGGTACGCGTTGTGGACCTGGGTCATCACCGTCGGGTCACTGTCGTTGTTGTAGCAGTGGTAGGCCATGGCCCCGTAGTCGCTAGCGGTACTGCCCGACAGGAGCGACTGCGCGAAGCTGGCCTGGTCCCAGTTGTGGTCGTAGCCGAGGATCACCGGGTGCAGGCCCGCGGCCGAGAGATCCGGTACGAGGTAGTTGTGCACCCACGACGCGGACGCCGACTCAGTCCAGGACATTCCCGGGTAGTCGGTTGGGCAGTAGAGCGGCTCGTTCTGAGGCGTGATCCCCCAGATCGGGACGCCGTCGGCCTGGTAGGCCTCGATCCACTTGACGAAATAGTCCGCCCAGGCCTGGTCGTACTGTGAGAGCAGGGTGCCGTTGCCGCCGCCGGTGTTGCAGATCATCGAGCCGTTGGACTTCATCCAGGCCGGAGCGCTCCACGGGCTCGCGACGATCTTCAAGTTCGGGTTGATGGCAAGTGCATCCTGGATCACCGGGATGATGTGCCCGGTGTCCTGGGCGGTGAGTCCGAAGTACTGCGTCGGATTTCCGGATGGTCCTTGCGTATCGTCGTCGGTCCAGGGCGTGCTCGTCGAGTTGAAGTCGCTCGAGGACATCGGCAGCCGCCAAAACGCCATACCGGTGCCACTGGTCGGACTGAACAGCTCGTTCATCAGCGTTTGGTACGACGTGCTGCTGTAGGACTTGAGCTGCTGCATCAGATAGGTGGAAGAGTCGGTGAACGCCGCGCCGAAACCGGTCATGGTCTGATACTGCAGGCTGTCGTTCACCGTCACGTTGACCCCGCCGCGTGTCACGGGTGCGAGGCTGATGGCCGACTGCGGCGTGAGCTCGCTGGAGCCGTTCGCCGTTGTCATCCAGGCCGACAACGTCGTGCTCGCTTGTGCCGGTGCCGCTTCCGACAGGATCGGAAGGGCGGCGAGAGCTGCGAGCAGGATTCCCGATGCGAACAAGCGGCGCCACTGCAGCCGCGCGGAACGAGCGTGTGCATTTGCCATGCCTAAACCCCCCAGCACCATGGCGGCTCTGGCCGTGACCGGGCCGCTCGAAGCAGTTCATTACTTACTTTAAGCACTGAGCTAACGGTGTCAATGACGGTCCGGTCTCCGTGCATGTCAATGTCGTGTCTCGAGGAGACGAGTGGCGCGATCTCGGAGCGTTTCAGCCGGACATCCCGACCTTTGGACGCGTACGAGGCTCGCTGGTCCGAGCCTTCAATGCCCAGACAAGGCTTCGTGCCCTACTGCGCAGCGATCAGCTGTCGGTACCAGCGAGCACTCGACTTGAGGATGCGCTGCTCGGTCCCGAAATCGACGAATACGATGCCGAACCGCCGGCTGTAGCCTTCCGCCCATTCGAAGTTGTCGAGGAACGACCACGCGAAGTACCCCCGGACGTCGACGCCGTCGGAGGCGCACTCGGCTACCACCGCGAAGTGCCGCTCCAGGTAGCTGACCCGTTCGGGGTCGTCGACGACTCCCTCGGGCGTGATGTAGTCGTGAAAGGCCGCACCGTTCTCGGTCACATACAGCGGAATCCTTCTGTACTGGGCCGAGACTCGACGCAGGATGTGCTCGAGACCCGCGGGGCGGATGGGGACGCCGGCGTCGGTCAAGGGTGGCGTCGGTGCCAGCTTCGCAGCCCCGTGGATCTGGTCCGAGGGCTCGGCCCTCACGACGTGTTGCTCGTAATAGTTGACGCCGAGAAAGTCCAGCGGGGCCGCGATGATCGCGAGGTCCGCCTCGTGAAGCGGCGACAGGTCCGCCCGCTTCGCATACCAGTCGACCATGTCCTTGGGATAGCTGCCCCTGAAGACCGGCTCCAAGAACCACCGGTTCTCGTTCCCGTCGATCCGCGCGGTGGCAGCCAGATCCGCGGCGCTCTCGGTCGCAGGCGTCACATCGGACAAGTTGAGCGTCAGGCCGATCTCTCCACTCACGTTGGCTGCTCGCAGCGCTTGGACCGCGAGTCCATGGCCGAGAAGGAGGTGGTGCGCAGCGTGCAGCGCGGCCGCCAAGCTCTCCTCCCCCGGCGCATGGCGACCTTCGAGATGCCCCACGAAGGCCGAGCACCAGGGCTCGTTGAGCGTGACCCACTGTGCGACGTCATCCTGGAGGTTCTCGGCGACCGCCGCCACGAACTCCGCGAAGCGGAAGGCCGTGTCGCGATTCGTCCAGCCACCCACGTCTTGCAGCATCTGGGGCAGATCCCAGTGATAGAGCGTCAGCATCGGCTTGATGCTCCGCTCTCGCAGGCCGTCGACGAGTCGCTTGTAGAAGTCGAGGCCCTTCTGATTCACCGCTCCGCAACCTTCGGGAAAGATCCTCGGCCATGCGACGGAGAACCGATACGCGCCGACGCCAATATCGGTGAGCAGATCGAGGTCCTCGTCGAGTCGATGGTAGTGATCGCAGGCGATGTCGCCGGTGTCCCCATGATGGATCTTGCCGGGTATCCGGCTGAAGGTGTCCCAGATCGAGCGGCCGCGCCCGTCCTCGTCCGCCGCGCCTTCGATCTGATAGGCGGCGGTAGCGACGCCGAACAGAAACCCTTCGGGAAACTTCATCATGCTTGTCATCCTTGAATCAGAGGGCCAGTTCGAAGTAGGTACTGTTGGCCTCAGCGGCCGGTAGCGGCTCGGCGGCGGCGATTCAGCGCATCGATACACACCGCCAGCACCAGGATCACCCCGGTCGCCATCTCCTCGGTCGAGGCGGCCTTGCCAAGCAGGTCGAGCCCGTTGTGGATGCTGGCGATCACGATCGCCCCGAGCAGTGCCTGGTAGATCCGTCCTCGTCCGCCGAACAAGCTTGCGCCGCCGATCACCGCCGCGGCGATCGCCTCGAGGAGCAAGGTGCTGCCGCCGACGCCAGCAGAGGTGGCAAGGAGGTTCGACGTGCTGACGATCCCTGCCAGGCCCCCCAATAGGCCGCTGATCCCGAGGACTGCTATGCGGACCCGTGCCACGGGTACGCCTGCCCGTCGGCTCGCCTCGACGTTGCCACCGATGGCATAGAGATATCGACCGAAGATGGTGCGCCGCAACACCCAGCCGAGCGCCGTCGCGAGGGCGAGTATCAGGACCAATAGGTAGGGAACGCCGAAGTTGTTGTTCAGGTAGCCCACGACGCCGAACAGCCCGGCGGCGACGAGCAGCAGCCGCAGAGCGACCCGCACGGACGACACCGCCGACACACCGGCGCGATGCGCCGCGCCGCGTCGGAGCATCTCGGTGAGAAGGACGAGAGCGACACCCACGCCGGCAATGGCCCAGGCGACGGCCGCGGGTAAGTAGTCGTTGGCGATCGCGGAGAGGGTGGAGTTCGTGACCGGCAGGTCCCCCGCCGGACCGATGATCGCGAGCTGCAGCCCTGCCCATGCGAGGAAGCCGCCCAAAGTCACGAGGAACGACGGAACCCCCACCAGGACCGTGATGGCACCTTGCAACAGACCGATACCGAGGCCGAGGCCCAGTACCGCGACGAGAGCCGCACCGGCAGACCAATGGTCGCTCGTCAACAGCACGCCGAGCAGCGCCGAGGTGACGCCGGTCACGGACCCGAGCGACAGGTCGATCTCGCCCACCACGAGGACGACGACGACCGCGATGGCCAGGATCGCGGTCACCGCCATCTGCAGGATCAAGTTCGAGAGATTGCGCGCCGACAAGAAATTGGAATTTTGGGTCTGGAAGAAGATCCAGACGATCGCGATGGCGAAGACGACCGGAAGTGGTCCCGCCTCGCCGGAGCCCACGGTCGGCCACCAGCGCCTCCGCTCGGCCGGTGGCTCGTCGTCCGAGAACGGCCCTTCGCCGGCCCCTTGTGCCTCGGCCTCTCGGGGAGAGACGCTGAGCTCGGTCACCGCGCACCGTCCACGGTCCGCCCACCCGTCATCGCGGCGACGATCTCCTCCGCCGTCGTCGAGGTGCGCGCGAACGTGCCGGCATTCTCGCCGAGTCGGATGACGCAGATCCGGTCGGCAACGGCGAAGACGTCGGGCAGATTGTGCGAGATGAGCAGTACCGCCTGACCATTGTCGGCCAGTCGACGCACCAGCTCGAGCACGTGCGCCGTCTGGGTGACGCCGAGCGCTGCGGTCGGCTCGTCGAGCATGACGAGCTTCGATCCCCACAGCAGCGCACGACTGACGGCGACTGCTTGGCGTTGGCCGCCCGAGAGCATCGCGACCGGCCGCCGCAGGGAAGGCAGCTTGATCGAGAGCGACGCCAATGTCTTCGCCGCGACCCGTTCCATCTCCGTTTCGTTCAGCCGGCGCAGCTCGCCCAGAAAGGGTCTGCGAGCGAGCTCTCGACCGAGAAAGAGGTTCGAGACGACGTCCAGGTTCTCGCACAGCGCAAGGTCCTGGTAGACGGTCGCGACACCGAGGGCAGCGGCGCTCTGGGGGCTGTGTATCCGCACCTCACGGCCTTCGATGAGGATCGACCCTCCGTCGGCCCGATGGGTCCCGGCGATCGTCTTGATGAGCGTCGACTTTCCGGCTCCATTGTCGCCGACGACCGCTACGACCTCGCCCGCTGCGACCGTGAGGTCGATACCGCGTAACGCCGTGACGCTGCCATAGCGCTTTTGCACCCCTCGCAGCTCGAGAAAAGGAGCCTTGGTGGAGATCGAGGGCGGTGTGGCGTGCATCAGCGACATGGCAGCGTCCGGCGGTCAGCTCGAGGTCGGCCCTAGTGCGCCGGGCAGAGGCCCGTCGGGAGACCGGTGCAGATCGAGCTCCAGGTCGCTCCCCCGTCCTTCACCACGATCGGCACGTTCGCCTTCGTGACGACGATGGGCCGCAGCAGCACCGACGGCACCCGCATGAAGCCATTGCCGACCTTCGTCTTCGCCACTTTGGAGATGATCTTCGTATTGCCTTCCGCGAGAGCGACCGCCACCTTCGCCGCCGTCCCCGCCTCTTCCTTGATCGGCTTGAACACCGTCATCGACTGCGTGCCCTCGAGGATGTCCTGGAGACCCGCCGCGGTGGCGTCCTGGCCGGTGACGAGGACCTTGCCCTGGAGATGCTGAGCGGTGAGTGCCGCGATGACCCCACCGGCGATGCCGTCGTTCGGCGAGAGCACGGCTTGGACGTTGTTGTTGAGCTTGGTGAGCGCCTGCTCCATCTCGGTCTGCGCCGTTGCCGGTGTGAACTGCGGCGTGTCGGCGCTGTAGCCGAGCTTCAGCTCCCCCGAGGTAAACGCGGGATTGAGGGCCGAGAGGGCCCCCTGCTTGAACTCGACGCCCGGAGCGCTCGTCTGGTCACCGTTGATCATCACGACCGTCGAACCCTTGGCGAGGTGCTGCACGAGGTACTGGCCCTGGGTCTTGCCGACGCCGGTGTTGTCGAACGAGACGTAGAAGGCGATCTTGGCTCCGGTGAGCATCCCGTCGTACGCGATCACCGGCACGTGGTAGCGGGCGGCCTTCGAGACGATGGCGACGCCGGTCGCCGTGTCGAGCGGCGAGATGACGATGACGTTCGCTCCGTTGGCCAGCGCATCCTCGACCTGGGAGATCTGCGTGGCGTCGCTGCCCTGCGCGTTGTCGGCGATGACGTGCGCGGAGGGATCGATCGCGTGGACGGCCTTGATGAAATCCGGCTTGTCCTGGTCCTCGAAGCGCGAGGCGCATGTCGAGCACGGCATGTCGAACGCGATCTTCACCACCTTGGCCTTGCTCGAGGCGGCGTTGGCCTTGCTCGAGGCGCTCGCCACCGCACCAGAGCCGACGAGCCCGAGCGCTCCCCCACAAACCGCTGCCGATGCCACGAGCCGTGGCAACCAGTGTCGACGTGATGTGTACATCGTCCCCCCTGCTGTCGTTGCCTCGATGTCGGACCATCGAGCCTATTTCTCGGAGGTTAGTTAATGACGTGAGCTAAGTCAACTGAAGCGCCGTGCGTCTTCCCCCGGTGGGGCGCGCCGGGAGCCGCCCACCCTCACCGAGGAGGCGATCCATGACGAGCGTCGACGCCCCGAGGGCGACGGCATCGCGTCCCAGCTGGCCCAGCTCGATGGAGACGCGACTCGCCGGGTACGCGAGCGCCTGCTTGGCGACCACCTCGCGGATCCGCTCGATGAGCACGGGACCCAATTTCAGGCCGGACCAGCCCGCGATGACGATCCGCTCGGGGTTGAAGAGATTGACCAGGTTCGCCATCCCGACGCCGAGATAGACGGCCGTCTGCTCGAGAAGGTAGGCCGCGGACCTGCTCGTCGGGCTCGCCGCGATCAGCCGGTCCATCCACTCCTCCTGGTCGTGCTCGCCCGGCACGGAGACACCCGTATCGCCTTCGGCCCACTGCTCGAACAGCGCCTCGGCGCCGACATATGCCTCGAGACAGCCCGATCCACCGCACCTGCAGCGCCTGCCGTTCACCACGACGCTCATGTGCCCCCATTCGCCGGCACTCGAGGTCGCTCCGCTGTAGAGCGAGCCGTTCGCGAAAATGGCCGCACCGACGCCGGTTCCGAGCAGCGCCACTACGGCATGGTGGGTGTCACGGCCGGCGCCAAACCACATCTCGGCCTGTCCGAGTGTCTTCGCGCCGTTGTCGACAAAGACTGGGACGTCAAGCGCCTCGTTCAACGTCGTGGCGAGGGGAACTCCTTGCCACTGGATATTGGGTGCATGGACCAGCGACGCTCCGCTGTGCACGGCGACCCCGGGCACACCGACGCCGACGCCGAGGATCCTCGCGGGCTGAGGATCGACATTTCCCAGCGCCTCGCGTACGCCGAGCACGATGTGCTCGATGACCACGTCGGCCGGAAACTCCTGGGGGTGGATGTCCAGCACCGCCTTTCCGACCTCACGCATGGCGAGATCGAAGGCCTCGATGCGGATGCCCGTTTCGCCGATGTCGACGCCGACAGCCACGCCGAAGTCGGGATTGATCTGCAACTGGACTCGAGGCCGACCACCGTCCGACTCCTCCGTCCCGACCTCGACGACGAGGCCCTCGCCAAGCAGGTCGGTGACGACATTCGTCACGCTCGCGCTGCTCAGGCCGGTCATCTCGCCTAGCGCGACGCGGGTCAACGGGCCACTCAGGAACAAGAGGCGCAGCAGCGCCGCTCGGTTAGCTCGGCGTAGGTCTCGTACCGTCACCTGGGGCCTGGCCACTCAAGCCTTCTTCCGTCGGGATCCTTAGAGGTTAGTTTAAGACCTGTAGTCCCTCGTCGGTGGTAGCTCTGGGATCGACATCCGGCCAGCCGGGACCGGCTTGGCGCGCCAACGAGGCGGCAGCCGAGCAGCGTCTAGTACCGCAAGACACGAGGATCAGGTGTTGCGCTGATGCCCGGCGCGTTCGATTCCGCTGATTCGCAATTGCGCATCAAGCCATTGCAGCGCGCGTCCCAGTTGTCGTTCGTTCGGGACGTGAGGCCCGTCAGGACCATCAGTCTGAGCACCGCAGCGCCGGCAGACGGGCATCCGTCCGTTGGTCTCCGGGGCATGGTGCTCGTCGAGGCGAGTACCCAATTGCAGAGCTTCAGGTGATACCACGATCTTCCCTCGTCCAGCCCACTCGATAATTGCCCGGTCCGTTCACTGCTTGTCGTTGCCACTCGTTCTCGTGATTCGAGGTACCAAGCACTCGCTCGACTCGCCAAATCGAGCCTGCTCGTCGGCCTGGCGAGGCTGCCGCGCTCGCCGAGCAGGAAGACGCGAGCAAGCCGCGTTTGCTCGATCGACGCAGCGACCGAGATACCACCAAGCAGATGTCAGGTCCGCTTGGCGGATCGACCAGTAGATCCGGTCACCGTCGATCCTCGGCAACTGGCCCACCTCGCCGTCGAAGCGTGACTTCGACGAGTCCCATTGGCAGAACGCCTCGACCCATGATCGATCGGGGACTTCACTCAGCACGAACTGGAGATGGATCTCGCCGTCACGAAGTGTGCCCGACCGCTCGCTGCCAATCACGAGCGGTCGGAATCCCGGCGAAACCGGCGTAGCTGGGGCGGGTCCCACGAGGACCCCCGATCTCCTCCGGACATGCGGAGGCCTGCTCGGTCTCGACGTGAGACGTTGCGCGCACCCTAGCTCTCCCGTGGCAGCGGTTGTCGCAGATCACACGGAGAAGGTCTTGTCCCTCAGTCGTAAGCGGCCTCGACGCACCAGCTCCCCCGCTCGAGTCCGAGGAGATAGGCCCCACCGGCAGCGGTGACGACTTGGAGACGGACGCGACGCCGTCGTGCCGGCCCTTCCCACCAGCGCTCGTCCGCCGGCCAGGGCCCGGCCCAGGAGAGGACCGGGAACGCCGCCGCGTTGTCGAGCGCAGGCGCCGACTTGCCGAGCGCAAGGGTGGCCGGCGCGCCGCTCATCGCCCCCCTGCTGTCGACGGCGACAGGCCTCCCCTCGCCGTCGAGGAGCCCCGCTAGGACAGGAGCACCGGCGACTACGGCTGGGCTCGGCGCCGGGAGGCGGCCGGGCCAAGGGGCCTGCACCTCCTCCACGCCGCCCGACCCGCTCCGCCGGCTGGACCCGGATGATCTGGCCTTGGTCGGAGGCTTGCCTCGCCCCTCTCCCGGGTCCAGATCGTCGAAGGTGAGCAGCCGGACGCGTTCACCCGGACCCCTCCCTCCACCGAGCACGGCGCGCACGACAGCCGGAGCGCCGAGCATGCCCTGGACCCGCGCCACGGCACGGGCAGCACGCTCGTCCCCGGCCCGGGAGCGACTCCACAGGTCGAGCTGGCGTCCTCGGTCGGGTACGACCTCCTCGGGGACGAGAACGACCCTGTCCACCCCTTCTCCGGCCCTCACCTCCCCCGTCTCCCATGCGCCCCCTGCCCCCCGCTCGCCCGTCCCGCCGTGGACGTCTGACCGGCCGAGAAGCCACGCCTCGAGCTGCCAGCGGAGCCGCTCGGCGACGACGACTGGCTGGACGGCTCCTTCACTCGACCAGACCCGGCTGAGGCGATCCCCGCCACTCGTGACGGCCTCCACCCTCAAACGCGTGCAGGCAAGCCCTCCCGAGGAGAGTCGCTCGGCGAGCTGCTCGGCGAGGCCCTTCGCGACGAAGGCCATCGCCTCGACTCCCTCGGCCGGCGGATCGAGGGTCGCCGAGACCGAGAGATCCTCCCGGCGTGGGCGGACCCGGAGCGCCTCCTCGTCGAGTCCCCGGGCCACGCGGTGCGCTTTCGCCCCGTCTGCACCGAAGCGGGCGACGACCTCCGACTCGCCGAGCGCGGCGAACGCCCCGAGCGTGGCGACCCCGAGACGGCGGAGCACGTCGGCGAGCTCAGGACGGCCGAGGACCTCGACCCCGAGCGGGGCGATGAACGCTGCGCCCTTGCCGGACGGAACGAGGGCATGGCACGAAGCCGCCTGGGTCGCCACGAACGGCCCGTCGCCGAGTCCTGTCCCCCACCACCTCCCGGGCAGCTCGAGCCGGGCGAGAGCCGAGTCGACCGCTGCGACCAAAGCGGCTTCGCCGCCGAAGTACCGGGCGGGCCCCCGGACCCCGAAGCCGGCCCAACCCGGCTCACCCACTGCCACCAGGGCTCCGAAGGTCTCGAGTACCTCGACGACCGGCTCGAACGCCCGGACCTCACCGCCGGGATCTTGCCGCACGACCACGAGATGTGGGCAGCAGGCCTGCGCCTCACGGCTGCGCTGGCCCGGTCGCACGCCTTCGGCACGGGCCTCTCGGGAGGCCGCGACGATGCGATCGTCGCCGAGGACGGCTACGGCCCCGCCGACAGCAGCGCTGCCCGTGGAGCTCAGGGCCGTCACCGCCCAGTCGGGGCATGCCACGACGAGCGTGCGGGGCGCTATGCCGGCGGCTCTGCTCATGTCGTGCCCGTGTGGAGCAGGTCCGGCGTGGCGGAGTAACCCACCGGCTCGTCCGTGGCGATGGCGAGCTGGCCGTTCTCGCCCGGCAGCCACAGCCACCGCCTGACCTCTTCAGGTGCCGCGCGACGCCGCCTGGCCACTACCTCGACGAGGTGGGCCCGGATCCTGCCGCTCCCCCGTCCAGCGCCGATGAAGCGACTTCCCGACACGTAGAGGGCGACATCGGGTGCCTCGAACCAACCCTTTGCCATCGAGACCGCCGGCCGGCGACCGGCCGTTGCTCCGGCGCTCGAAGCGGCGGTCGACGGCAGCACCAACGAGGCAGCACCGCCGGTCGCGACGATGAGCACGACTTTTCGCTCACGCGCCCGGGCAGCGAGGCGGCGAGCCTCGGGAGCGGCGAGCGATGCCGGGCACCGCAGGCAGACGACGTCGCATCCTTCGAGCAACGCGCCGGCGACCGGGACGAGACGACGGCCGGGCTCGGGCACGAGGACGAGGCGTTCGAGAGCTACACCGAGCTCCCCCGCTGCCACGAGGCCGAGCTCCGGCGCTCCTACGACGGCACACCACGCGCCACTAGCGCTCGGCCCGGAAAGGAGCCCGAGCAGCAACGAGGTCGCTCCGGGAACGCCACCCCCGTGGACGACGACGGTGCTCCCACGGCGTAGTCCGGGTGTACCGAAAAGCTCGGTGAGCGCGGGAGCCAGCGGAAGGAGCGCCTCCCCCGCCAGCGCCGTCGAGCGCGTCCGCACGGCCAGGTCGACGAGGGGCTCGGGGAGCTCGCGAGCGCTTCGGGTGACCGGGAAGGCAGGCGCCATGGGAGACCGAGACTAATCGAACATACGTTCGCTTCGCCTAGCGTGGAGGTGGGCTGGAGATCGTCGCCACGACCCCCGGCCGAACGCGACAGATCGGCTTCGACTGAACGGCAGCAGCGCTGCTCGGGCCGCGTTGGCGCCGGATGCTCCGTGGACACCGGCTCCGGGATGAGCGGAGGCGGAGGCCAGGTAGAGGCCAGCGATGGGTGTCTCGGGACGACCGGACCCGGGCACGGGGCGAAGGATCAGCTGTTGGTATGGCTGTGCCGTGCCTCCGCCGATGGCGCCGCCCACGAGGTTGCCGTCTTCGCTCTGCAGACCTGCCGGGGAGAAGACGTGGCGGCCGAGCACGTGGGACCGAAAGCCCGGAGCAAGAGCCTCGACCCGGGACTCCATGCGCTCGACGAAGCCGTCGAGCCAGCCGAGATCGTCACGTCGCGGGTCGCCCGTCGCGCCGGGCGCGACGCGGAGCATCCCGGCCGCGTCGGCACGCACGCGGCGCGGGACGTGCGTGTAGGCCCAGGCAGTCTCCGAGCCAAGGGGGGAGCGGGTCGGGTCGGCCGTCGATTGCTGGCCGAACAGGAGAAACGGGCGCGCCGGGAGCTGACCCATCGCGATCTGCGCGGCAAACTCGGTGAGGTTGTCGAAGTCGTCCGCGATATGGACCGTGCCTGCTCGCCGGGCCTCGCTCGCTTGCCAGGGCACGGGTGCGTCGAGTGCCCAGTCGAGCTTCACTGTCGCCATGTCCCATTGGAACCGCTCGAGATCGTGCAGCACCTCGGCAGGGAGATGCTCGGGAGCGACGAGATCGCCGTAGAGCACGGGTGCGGCGACGTCGGCCAGCACGGCTCGCCGGGCATCGACCGTATCGCCGCTGCGCGTTTTTACCCCGACGGCACGACCGTGGCGCACGACGATCTCGGTCACCGGCGTGTTGCAGTGCACGGTGCCGCCTCGGGCAGCCAGTCTCGCCACGAGAGCATCCGTGAGACCGCTCGCTCCGCCCTCGGGCACAGGGAAGCCGAGCTGCTGACCGAGGCAGCTCAACAGCCAGCCGTACAGCCCGCTCCCCGCGGCCTCCGGCGAGAGGTCGGTATGCAGCGCCGAACCGCCGAGCAGGAGAGGGCCGCCCTCGCCGTCGAACAGTTCCCCGGCCATCGTGCGCACGGGCAAGAGCGCGTGGCGGACAAGGCGGAGCGCTCCGAGCGCTCCAAGCCGTCCGAGCAGATGAACGGCAGGCTTGACGGGTGGGAACGGGCGCAGCATCAGGTCGAGGAACGGGCGTGCGAGAAGCTCCCACTGGTCGACCATGTGCTTCCACGCGTCGCCGTCACCCGGCGAGAACGCGTCGAGGGAGGCCGCCGTCTCGTCGATGTCGCGGGACAAGGACGCGCACCGTCCGTCGCGCAGCGGGTGCGCGAGGACCAGCGGAGCGTGGCACCACCGGAGGCCGTGCTCTTCGAGCCTCAGGTCCGCCAGCGCGGGTGAGGCGAGAGCCAGCGGGTAGAAGGCGCTGAACAGATCGTGGCGAAAGCCCGGCACGGTGAGCTCGCCCGTCCGCACTGCCCCGCCCGGCTCACCGGCTGCTTCGAGCACGGACACCGACCAGCCGGCATCGGCCAGGTAGTTGGCGGCGACAAGCCCATTGGGGCCCGCGCCCACGACGACGGCATCAGGCATTGGCGATCACCGCCGACCACTGTGCCTCGCTGCGGTCCGATTGTGGCACCGGGCTCCGGCTGAGCCGGGTAGGAAATGAGCGTGCTCGCCGGCGCCATTAACAGGATTTGGCAGCTCAACCTGGCTATGTGTTCCCCCGGCCACTAAGGTCGCAGCTTGCATGTGGAAAGCACTCCGCGATCGTGGCCTCGCGCGCGCGTCATGGCGGCCCTCGCCACATCTGCGCACGCGCCCGGGATCCGAAGAGGTCGCGCAACGGCGCTCCCGCCTGCGTCCCTCGCCCGGGTACGGATCGCTCCTCGTGTTCGGCGGAGCGGTCGCCTCGTTGATCGCACTACAGGCCGGAGATGCCGGCGCCTCCTCGGCCTCCGGTGCAACCACACGTACCTCCCTCGTAACTCGCATCGAGACCCTCGCCACACAAGTGACTCGCGCGCAAGCCAACGACCGCTCCGCAGCCGAGCAGTACGCGGCGGCCGGCATCGCGCTCGGCGCCATCAAGGCACGCGCAGCGGCCACGGACCACGAGCTACGCGCCGACCACGTCAAGCTCGTCACGGCCGACCGCGAGCTCGCGACGCTCGCGATCGCCATGTACGTAACCACGGCATCTGACGAGTCGAGCTTCACTGGCGTGCTGGACGGGAACGCCGAGTCGCTCTCACTTCGGACCGTCTATGGCGGCATCCTCTCCTCTCGCCTCGTGACGACGACACTCGAGGTGCAAGGTGCCGAGGCCTCCCTCAAGAGCGGACACGCGGCGCTGCTCGACGAGGAGGCGGCGGCGGGCCGGAGGCTCCGCCAGACGCGAGCGGCTCACAACGTCGACCTGTCGTCGGCCCTCTCCTACGAACGGTCGCTCGCGAAGCTTCGGCAACAGCTCGCCAGCATGACGGCCTCGGAGCGCGTCGCGGTCGTCAAGGCGGCGCCCACTGTGGCCACGGCGATCAGCACACCAGCGGCCCCAGCTGCGGGACACTCGAGCACGGCCACGGTGACGGCGAGCTCCGGCGGGATCGTGTTCCCCTTCCAGGACCCGGCCCTCGTCGACCCGCCGGGGGCCTGGTCGCTCGACATGGGAGTGGACATCGGCACGGTCGGCAACGCGTGTGGATCCGGCGTCGTGGAGGTGGCAATTGCCAGCGGCACGGTGACCCAGCTCGGCATCTCGGGCTTCGGGCCGGCGGCGCCTATCATCCTTGTCGACTCGGGTCCGCTGGCCGGCAGATACGTGTACTACGGCCACGCCATGCCCGCGCTCGTCTCCGTAGGTGAGCATGTGAGCGCCGGTCAGCCGGTCGCGGATGTTGGCTGTGGGGACGTCGGCGAGTCGTCTGCCCCGCACCTCGAGATCGGCATGAGCGTGCTCGGCGGTCCGGAGTTCCCCGCGTTCTACGAGACATCCGGCGCCATGTTGAAGCTCTTGCTCTCCGCGTATCCCTGAGGCTCGGCTCACCGCGCGATGCGCCGCTCTCTTCGCCACACGACCCGGAGGCCCGACCAGTCCTGGTCGATCGCGGCCACCTTGTTGTCGACGAGGCCGTGCCGCAGCGCGGCGCCTCGTACCGTGTTGTCGGTGATGTCGCTCGAATGGCCACCCGCACGCCGGGGCCACGCGACCCAGAGAGCGCCGTCGGGGAAGATCTTCGGTGCCAGCTGCTCGATCCCGCTCTCGAGGTCGCCGGCGCTGCGGTAGAAGGCGACCGTGACGTCGTCACGCGTGGCGTGCCCGTCGCCCTCGAGCTCCTGCGGGTCGCCCAGCCGGGCCACGACGACCCCGTCGGGCAGATCGGGGACGTGCCACCCCGGGGGCGCCCAGACGAGGTTCAACCTCGCGCCCGGCGCGATGCCGAGCTTTCGCGCCAACGACGTCGACGAGCTTTCGTTCACGGGATCTAGCTTTACAGGTGCCTCTCAGATTGCGCCGCTACGCTCGCGCATTCCTGTCCGCTTTTCGTGAGGTTCTCCGTGCGCCGTTCCATCCTTCTCACCATGGCCCTACTTGCGAGCCCGATCGCCGTGGCAGCCACTGCCGCCAGCGCCGGTCCCGCCGCGGCGAGCTCGACGCGTGCCGCGCTGTACCCGACCGTCTCCGGGTCCTACGGCCAGACGCCGAAGATAACCATCCCGAAGGGCACGGCGCCGAGTTCGCTCGAGATCAAGGTGCTCCATCAAGGCACCGGTCCGGTGACGAAGACGGGCAACGTCCTCGCCGTGAACTACCTCGGCCAGATCTGGGGCGGCAAGGTCTTCGACAGCTCGTTCAGCCGCCGTCAGCTCTTCGGATTCGGCGTGGGAGTCGGCCAGGTCATCTCCGGATGGGACAAGGCCCTCGTCGGCGTGCACGTCGGCAGCCGCCTCCTGCTCGTCGTGCCGCCGGCTGACGGCTATGGCGCCACCGGCCAGAGCGCCGCAGGCATCACGAAGAATTCCGTCCTCATCTTCGTCGTCGACGTCGTCGATGCCTACGGCGGCTCCGCAGAGGCCGACGCTCACGCCGTGCAGCTCAAGCAGTCCGTCGGTGGCATCAAGGTCACCGGGAAGCTGGGTGCCGTTCCGAAGATCACCGTCGCGAAGGGCACGCCAAAGCCGACGAAGGTCACGGCTACGGTCCTCGCACGCGGCTCGGGGAGCCCGCTCAAGGCCGGTCCAGTCGTCATTCAGTACATGGCGGACAACTGGAGCAGCGCGGTCCAGCAGTCCACCTGGGCGAGTGGCGAGCCGTACGCGATCACGCTCACGTCCGGCACGACGTTCCCGAACACCCTTCTCGGCGTCCCGGTCGGCAGCCGGGTCCTCGTCGACCTGCCGTCGAGCTCCAGCGGTGGGCCGTTCGCGATGGTCATCGACGTGGTCGCCCAACCGAAGTACCCGAGCTGATCAGAGGAGCCTCGCGGTCGGCGCCGGTCCCGAGCACGGACCGCGTCGACCGCTCAGGTTCCAGGTCGCGCAATCTCGCGATAACGGCGCAGCGCCACGAGCGTCCAGATTCCCTCCACGGCGCCGAAGGGCCACGTGCCGGCGAGAAATCCGTAGGCGCTGGAGAGGGCGCAGCCGAGAGCAAACAGGGCGATGAAGTGCCGACCTTTGTGCTCCAGCGCGTACATGGCCATCATGAACGTCAGGACCACGACGCCGAAGACAGTGACAGCCACGGACCTCGAAGCTAGCCCGCTAGGCGTTCCGGAAGGCGCAGCCGGTCGGAACCTCGTCGTCGGTGCTGCGCGTCAGCGGGCGGCGTGCCTCGAGACGAGCCGGACCACGAGCGCGACGATCGCCACGACTACCGCAAGCTTGACGACGAACGCGACGATGCCCACGATGAACGAGAACGCCGCGAATGCCACTACCGCCGCGACGACGACCGACAGGACGACGACAGCGCCATGCATCGGCCGCATCCCTCGACCGGTGCGGGTCGGAGTCCTGGGACTCTTCGGCTGAATCATGTCCTCACCACGGCTTCCCGGGCACCTTGGCCCTGCACCATGGTAGTGCCGAGCCAGGAAGCGACGGGGTCGCGCGCGTGACGTCCCGAGTGCCGCCGGCACTCACGTAACCTGGTCGCCACATGGGCGACGCAAAGCTGACCGGTCCGGACTCCAGGCTCACGGCGGGGCACGCTCCACTTCGCGCCGGGCGCGACGCGCTCTGCGAAGCCGTGCTCGCCGGCCGACTGCCCGCCGCGGAGCTGCCGCCTCGTTACGCAGCGCTCGCCGATACGTGGCTTTCGGAGCTGTTCGCCGGCGCCACGAAAGGCAAGGAACGCGGCTACGCCCTTGTCGCCGTGGGCGGCTACGGCAGGGGCCATCTCTGTCCGGGCAGCGATCTCGACCTCCTGCTACTTCATCGCGGACGGAGCAACTACGACCGCGTTGCACAGGCCATCTGGTACGCGATCTGGGACGACGGCACCCGCCTCGACCACAGCGTCCGGACGCGCGGCGAGGCACTGGCCGTCGCGCGCTCCGACCTGAAGGCCGTTCTCGGCCTTCTCGACGCGCGACTGATCGCCGGCGACGAGCGACTCTGTGAGCGCGTCCTCGCCGACGTCCGTGAGCTCTGGCGCAAGCAGAGCTCGTCCTTCGTGCCCGAGCTCGAGCGCGCTGCCACGGCTCGACATCGCGAGGCCGGCGAGCTCGCGTTCCTGCTCGAGCCCGACCTCAAGCAGTCGGCCGGAGGCCTGCGGGACATGGCTGCACTGCGCTCCCTCGCCCTCGCGCTGCCTTCCCTCGCCCCGCTCGTCGCGACCGATGCCCTCGCCGAGGCCGAGCGGGTGGTAGTGGCAGCACGCGTGGTTCTGCATTGCCGCACGGGAAGGGACAGCGACCGCCTGCTGCTCCAGGAGCAGGACCAGGTCGCCGAGGTTCTGAAGCTCGCCGACGCCGACGTCTTGATGGCCGGTATCGCCGACGCGGGACGGACGGTGACTGCGGCGTGGGTCGACACCTGGCGCCGAGCCCGAGCGCTTCTCTCCAAGGGCGGAGCCGCTATGCCTGAGCTCGCGCTCGGGCCGGGCATCGTGCTGCGCTCCGGAGAGGTCGCGCTGGCAGAAGGTGCGGACCCGGCAAAGGATCCGTCGCTGCTCGTCCGGCTCGGCGTCGCTGCCGCACAGCGCACCGCACTGATCGAACGGGAGTCACTCGATCGGCTCGAGCTCGACGCGCCGCCCCCGCCCGAGCCGTGGTCCCAAGGGCTGCGAGACGCCTTTGTCGCACTGCTTGGCACCGGCGACGCTCTCGTGCCGGTGATCGAGGCCTTGGACCAGCGCCGGCTGTTCGAGCGCCTCATCCCTGAATGGAAGGCCGTGCGCAACCGCCCCCAGCGCAACGCCTACCACCGCTTTACCGTCGACCGGCACCTGCTCGAGGCCGTCGCGCGCGCCGGGGAGCACGTGCGCGACGTCGACAGGCCCGACCTGCTGCTCATGGGTGCGCTCCTCCACGATCTCGGCAAGGGCTTCGACGGCGACCACAGCGAGGTCGGCGAGGACCTGGCGGTCACCATCGCGAGACGGATGGGCTTCGCCGAGCCCGACGTGGCGGTCCTAGCCAGGCTCGTCGCCTACCACCTCGTCATCCCCGAGTTCGCTACCCGGCGCGACCTCGACGATCCGTCGACGGCTCGACTCGTCGCGAAGATCGTGGAGGACCGGCGTACCCTCGCGCTCCTCACGGCCCTCACCGAGGCCGACAGCAGGGCGACCGGTGCCTCCGCGTGGAGCCCGTGGAAGGCCGAGCTCGTCGCTCGACTCGCCGAGCGCGTCGCCAGGGTGCTCGACGGTCTCCCGCTCGGCGAGCCCGCTCCCTTCGTGGCGACGCCCGAGCAAGCAGAGCTGCTCGCCGGTGGCAAGCTTGCGCTGCGTGCGACGGGCAAGCGGGTCACGATCGTGGCTCCTGACCGGGTCGGGCTCCTCGCTGCAGCAGCCGGCGCGCTCGCCCTTCACCGCTGCAACGTTCGCCGCGCCACCGCCGCCGCATACGGTCCGGGAATGGCGGTCGAGGTCTTCGACGTCGAGCCCCTCTTCGATCGGGTCCCCGATTGGGCGTCGGTGGAGCGCGACGTCGCGGCCATTCTCGAGGGCACCCTCGATCTCTCCGATCGCCTCGCCGAGCACGACCGCACCTACGCCAGATCGCGACGGCCCGTCTCGGCGCTCCCGCCCCAGCAGCACGTGATCGTCGACAACGACACGTCCGACCGGGCATCGATCATCGAGGTCCGGGCGCCGGATCGGCTGGGCCTGCTGTACGAGATCACGGCCGCCCTCACCGGCTCGGGGTGCGACGTCGAGGCTGCGCTCGTCGACACCTTGGGCCACGAGGTCGTCGACACCTTCTATGTGCGCGACGCCGAGGGGCACAAGCTGAGCTCCGGGGCGGCGATACAAACCGTCTGCGACGCGCTAAACCTCGTCATCGCCACCGAATCGGATGACGACTCCAGTATCGAGGACTCCACGTGAGCAGATCGCACGCGACGCGACGCCAGCTGGGGTGGTCGTTCGGGACCGCGGCGGTCGTCATCGCCGGAGGCGCGTTCGCGCTGGCGTCGCACCGTCCGGGCGCGGCGTCGGAAAAGCCCGCCTCGAGCACGAAGGCGCCGTCGTCGGGGAGCACGGCTCCCCCGGCGCCCCTGGACCTCGTCTCCTCCTCCCGCGCCACCGGCGACAAGAGCCTCCCCGCCGACGGCACGATCTCGTTCACGTTCTCGCAGCCGGTCGCGGCGGGATCGCCCATGCCTACGCTTACGCCCGCCGTGGCCGGGAGCTGGAGCGGCGCCGGCACGACGACGCTCGTGTTCCGTCCGGCGCAACGACTGATCCCCTACGAGCAGCTCACCGTGACCGTCCCGGCGGGCACGTCGGGGGTGCGCGCCGTGAACGGTCAGGATCTCTCGAACGCCGGCTCCTACAGCTTCACGGTGGCCGGCGTGTCCACCTTGCGCCTCCAGCAGCTCCTCGCCGAGCTCGGCTACCTGCCGCTCGCATTCGAACGGGCCGGTGCCCCGGCCACCACGTCGCCGGCAGTAGCGCTCGCGTCGGAGGCGACTACGACCTCCGCCGTCTCGCTCTCGCCCTCCCCGGGATCGTTCGCCTGGCGCTTTCCCCACATCCCGAGCCAGCTCGCGGCGGCCTGGCAGGTCGGCACGTGGAACAGGGCGACCCAGGGCGCGGTCATGGCCTTCGAGTCCGATCACGGCCTCGGCGTCGACGGCCAGACAGGAAAGCTCGTGTGGGGCGCTCTTCTCCAGGCCGTCGCGAGCCGAGACGCCACCACCCGGCCGTACGACTACCTGCTCGTCACCGAGACCGATCCCCAGACGCTCTACGTCTGGCGTGACGGCTCGGTCATCTACTCCACGCTTGCCAATACCGGGGTCACCGGCGCGACGACGGCGCTCGGCACCTTCCCCGTCTACCTTCGCTACTCCTCGACGACCATGTCGGGCTTCAATCCGGACGGTTCCCACTACTCCGACCCGGGCGTGCCGTTCGTGGCGTACTTCAACGCCTCGGACGCCGTTCATGGCTTCCCTAGGGCGAGCTACGGCTTCCCCCAGAGCGATGGCTGCGTGGAGCTGCCAATATCGAACGCGTCGGTGGTGTTCGGGATGGATCCGTACGGGACGCTCGTGACGGTGACCACCGGCGATCTCGCCACCGAGCTCGGGGCTACCGCTCCGGTCGGTGGCGCTGCACCGATGACCACGACAGCGCCGGCAACGACGACCACCGTCGCGCCCACGACCACCACCACCACGACTACGACAGCGCCGGCCACGACGACCACCGCAGTCCCGCCGCCCACCACGGCACCGACTGCGTCCTGAGGACCGTCGGACCAGCCTCAGCCGGAGAGCTCGGGACGTCGCGACACCCGGGACACAGATGAACCGATCGCTCGGGCTCAGCGAGTCATGAGCCCCGCAGGCGCGATTCCCCAATTTCCAACGAATGTGGCGCCGGGCTGGAGCACGATCAAGTCTTCTCCGGTCCGCAGGGCGTCGGGTGGGCACGTCATCGGCTCCACCGCCACGCCGAGACGCCGGTCGTCCGGGGCCAGCGTGTCGCCCGTGAAGCACATGATGTACTTGAAGACAGCGTCCGCCCAGAGCACGACCGGCAGCTCCTGATCCTCCCTGAGCAGCTCGGCATACCAGCGACCGTCGGATTCCACCACGAGGTGGGTCAGGCAGTCGTCGAGGCGCATGGACCCGAGGGACCCTTGATGCGACGCCGGACCGGGGCTCGCGACAAGATCGAACGGAGTACCGGCGATTTCCTGCAACCCGACGGGCAGGGCCCGTTCGTCCAACACGATCCTCGTCCGGGCGGGCAATGCCACACGCGTCGCATCCGCACGACCGGGGCCCGCTGCGAGATAGGGGTGGAAGCCGACGCCGAAGGGCGTCCGGCGGTCTCCTTCTGCAGTAGCTTGCAGCAAAACAGCGAGGCCTGCGTCACCGAGCCGGTACTCGATCTCGAGGAGCAGTCGGTAGGGGTACGCCGGCTGTGGATGGATCCGGTACTCGAGACGGGCCGCGGACGTGCTCTTCTCGACGAGTCGCCAGGGCGCCCAGCGAACTATTCCGTGGATCGCGTTCGATCGCTCCGGCTCGTCGAGCGCAGCCAGCCCCGCCACGCCTTCGAACTCATAGCGGCCATCGCGCAATCGATTGGGCCACGGCGCGAGCACCTGTCCACGGGAGCCGCCACATATCTGGTCCTCGGCGAAACCCCAGCAAACCGGTGTTGCACCCACGTCGTAGGAGCGGAGCGTCGCTCCGACCTCTGCGATCACGGCCATCTGGTCGCCGTGCACGAGGACGTGCTGCTCCCCCGAAGGTGCTGTCATGGCCGACATCGTACGGCGTCCGCTTTGAAGAGCCGTGTTCCTCCCCAAGAAGGCTCAGCTGACCGGGTCTCCGGCGTACCGGTGCGGTCCTGCCGAACGGAGGCAAGATTCCGGCCCTCGGTGGCAGATTGTCGCGCGCCACGCGTCATAACCGCCACTCAAGGTGGGATATAAGGTTACGATCCGGTAACCAGTGGCCAATACGTGCTACTTCTCGATGCCCTGAGCTGGCAGTTTTGTGGCAATGCTTGCGGCACGCGCGTTACTGCGCTAACTTTCGAGCTACTCACACAGACAACACCGACGGACGGTGCCGGACCAGCGGTACCGTGGGTTGCATCGGGCGTGGCGGTCTCGCCCCCGACAACATCAATCCTCTCGGCTGCGACTTCTGCCGATTCCCGCGCGCCCCTGCGCCGTCGCCATTTACCACGCCAATAGGCGAAAAGGAGACGCTGAAGACCAGCCGAGGGCCATCCCCGTCAGCACCTCGTTAGGACGCCCTGCGCGTCCCGGCTCGGCTCGCCCTTCCGGCACCGCGCCCCGAGCAGCATGCACCAATGACGGCGTGCCCGCATCCAGCACCCACCTGGGACCCAACGGGTTTCCCGCAATCCAAGGAGGCGCAAAGATGCGAAAGCACCCATTGCTCGCAATCTTCACGACCACTGCAACGCTTGCCACAACAGGTGTGCTCAGCCCCGGCTGGGCCGACTCGAGCGCCAGCATGCGCACGGGCACCGTTGACAACATGAAAGCCATCAGCACCGTCAGCAACACAAGCAACACAAGCAACACAAGCAACACAAGCGCCGAAGACCCCACGAACAACACAGACACCACTGGCGCGATGCGCGCCGCGGTCGAGGCGAAGCGTCCCGCCATGCGGGCCCTGTCGTCGGTGCCGGCGCTGGCGCCGGCGGTCCTCGACGCCACCGCCCTTCCATCCGAAGCTCAGGCGAGGATCCGCGCACAGCACCGTCAAGCCATCGCCGAGATGACCAATCGCGCGGTCAGCCTGTTCATCCGGAGCGACGTCTCCGCCGCAGAGCCCTTGGCGCTAGAGCTCATCCTCGGGTCTCGCGGCCGGCGCAACCTGCTGCCGGCGGCCGAGCGGCACCACGCCGCGCGTCTGGTGCAAACGCTTGCGTCCGCCACCCTTAACCCTTCCGCCGGTCCAGGGACCCAGGCCACCGGCAACTGGCTCGCCCTGCGCACGTGCGAGTCGGGGGACAACTATGGCGCCGACACGGGAAACGGCTACTTCGGCGCCTACCAGTTCACGGCGAGCACGTGGTGGTGGATCGGCTATTCCGGCCTTCCCAACAACGCTCCCGCCTCGGTGCAGGACCGGGCCGCGCGCGTGCTGCAGGCTCGAGTCGGCTGGAGCGCCTGGCCCACGTGCTCCGCGGTCCTCGGACTCCGCTAGCGCCCCACGAGACGCTTGACGGGCTCTCCGGGCCAGTACTGTGGGGTCAAGCTGACGAGCGGGCGAGCAGGGACGGTGGACATGGAATTGGCTGAGCCGGAAGAGTTCGGAGGGGTAGCGCTGACCTTCGACGACGTCATGCTTGTCCCACAAGCCTCCGACGTGCTCCCCTACGCCACGGACATCACCACCCGGCTCTGCGATCGCCTCGAGCTCAACGTGCCACTCGTGTCCGCCGCGATGGATACCGTGACCGAGTCCAGGTTGGCCGTCGCGCTGGCCCGGCTCGGTGGTCTCGGGATCGTGCACCGCAACATGTCGATGGAACATCAAGCCGAGGAGGTCGACCGCGTGAAGCGGTCCGAGGCCGGGATGGTGCTGAACCCGGTCAAGATCCTCCCCGATCGCCCGGTATCCGAGGCGCGTGAGCTGATGGCCCGATTCCACATCTCAGGCGTGCCGGTCGTGGACGGCGATGACCGGCTCGTCGGGATCGTCACGAATCGCGACCTCCGGTTCCTCGAGGACGCCGATGTCCGAGTCGACGCAGTCATGACCTCCGAGCGGCTCGTGACGGCCCCCGTTGGCACCGATCTGGTGCGAGCCCGGCGGATCCTGCAGGCGGCCAAGGTCGAGAAGCTTCCGATCGTCGACGAGCGCGGGCGCCTACGCGGTCTGATCACGGTAAAGGACATCACCAAGCAGGAGACGTTTCCCGACGCGTGCAAGGACTCCGACGGGCGTCTGCGCGTCGGCGCGGCGGTCGGAGTGGGGTCGGACGGCCTTGCCCGAGCGAAGGCGCTCATCGATGCCGAGGTGGACGTGATCTGCGTCGACACCGCTCACGGCCATTCGAGCCGCGTGCTCGACACGGTCGCCGAGCTTCGCGAGAACTGGCGCACCGGTGTGATCATCGGTGGCAACGTCGCGACTCGTGCGGGGACGCGTGCGCTCGCCGAGGCGGGCGCGGACGTCGTGAAGGTCGGTATCGGTCCTGGCGCCATCTGCACGACGCGTGTGGTCACCGGTATCGGTGTCCCACAGTGGACGGCCGTGCGTGACTGTGCGATCGAGGCACGAGCTCACGGTGTCGGCATCCTGGCTGACGGCGGGATCCGCTTCTCGGGCGACATCGCCAAAGCGCTCGGTGCCGGCGCGCACGCGGTCATGCTCGGCAGTCTGCTCGCCGGCGTCGAGGAGAGCCCCGGGGAGATCGCGATGATCGGCAATCGACCCATGAAGCGCTACCGCGGCATGGGCAGCCTCGGAGCGATGGCGGCCCGCTCCTATTCGAAGGACCGCTACTCCCAGGAAGACGTGAGCGAGACCCAGAAGGTCATCCCCGAGGGCGTCGAGGGCAACGTGCCCTACCGTGGTCCCCTCAACGAGGTCGTGCACCAGCTCGTCGGCGGCCTGCGCCAGGCGATGGGCTACAGCGGGACGCGGACCGTCGCCCAGCTCCGCGAGCAGGCGCAGTTCATCCGGGTGTCACCGCAGGCGATGCGCGAGAGCCACCCGCACGACCTGACCGGGGTCGTCGACGCTCCCAACT
>JAODBO010000050.1 GCA_025464005.1 Acidimicrobiaceae bacterium
CCTACGCCGAGCGCTGCACCGCCTCCAGCCCCCTCGGAGCCAGCAGCGCCGGCGCAGTCCGGCTCGGGCGCGCCCACCGCAGTGGCCGCACCCGAGGCGTCCAACGGCAACGGCACGCGCGGCGCCCTGCTCTCACCGGTGGTGCGCCGCCTGATCAGCGAGCACGGCCTCGACCCCGGCGACATCCCCGGCACGGGCATGGGCGGGCGCATCACCCGTGAGGACGTCACGGGCTACATCGACACGCGCGTCGCCGCCTCTTCCGCCCCTCAGGCGCCGCCCGCTCCGTCGTACTCACCGGTGCCCGCGCAGCCTCCTACTGCGGCGCCGACGCAGGCCGTCGCCGTTGCAGTATCGACCCCCGCGGCGCCGCTCGGACCCCGCGACGAGGTCGTGCCCTTCTCGGGCATCCGCCGCGTCACCGCGGAGCACATGGTGCGCTCGAAGGCGACCTCGGCGCACACGCTCGTCGCGGTGGAGGCGGACTTCGAGAACGTGGACCGCGTGCGCAAGGCCTACCGCGAGCAGTTCAAGGCGGAGGAGGGGGTAAGCCTTACCTACCTGCCCTTCATCGCTCGCGCGGCCGTCGACGTGCTGCGGGACTACCCGCACCTCAACTCGTCCGTCGGCGACGACGCGCTCATCGTGCACAAGGACGTCCATCTCGGCATCGCGGTCGACCTCGCCAAGGAGGGCCTCATCGTCCCGGTGCTCCACAACGCCGACGGCCAGTCGTTGCGGGGTCTCGCCCGTTCCATCGCAGACATCGCGTCGAGGGCCCGCTCGCGCAAGCTGTCCGCGGACGACATTGCCGGCGGGACCTTCACGATCACCAACCCGGGGCCGTACGGGACGTTCATGACGGTGCCGATCATCGCCCAGCCGCAGGTGGCGATCCTCTCGACCGACGGCGTGAAGCGCAAGCCGGTCGTCGTCGCCACCGAGGACGGCGGCGAGTCCATCGCGATCCACTCCATCGGGATCCTCGCGCTCTCCTTCGACCACCGGGCAGTCGACGGTGCTTACGCCGCCTCGTTCATGCGTGACCTCGCCACGGTGATCGCCACGCGCGACTGGGCGGCCGAGCTCTAGGAAGGACGGCAGATGGCTCGAGGTCCGCTACGTGTCCGCTGGCTCGGGCGCGTGCGGTACGACGACGCCCTCGCGCTGCAGCACGCGCTCTTCCGCCGAAGCGGCGAGGAGCACCTGCTGCTGCTCGAGCACGGCCACGTCTACACCCTCGGGGTCCGGGCGCGGCCCGAGCACGTCATCGACGACCCGGCCGCCTTCGGCGCCGAGCTCGTCCGGGCGGACCGGGGCGGCGACGTCACCTACCACGGTCCCGGGCAGCTCGTGGGCTACCCGATCGTCTCGGTGCCGATGGGCCCCGGCGCCATCCCGGCCTACGTGCACGCCGTGGAGCAGCTCGTCATCGACGCGCTCGCCGATCTCGGCCTCCCCGGCACGGGACGCGTGCCCGGCAGCCCGGGGGTGTGGGTCGACCCCGAGAGCGAGTCGGCGCGCAAGATCTGCGCCATCGGCGTGCGGGTCTCGAAGGGCCGCTCCATGCACGGCTTCGCGCTCAACGTCGACCCGGACATGGCGATGTTCGCTCACATCGTGCCGTGCGGGATCGCGGACCGGCCCGTCACCTCGCTCGCCCGCGAGGGCCTCGGCGTCTCCATGGGCGACATCGTCGACGCCGTGGCCGCCCGTGCCCCGGCAGCTCTCGCCCTCGGTGGTTCCTCCGGCCCGCTTCGCATCGAGCGTCAGGACGCATCGGGCGCGGAGCGCCCCGCCGTCGCGCCGACGACGAGCTCGGCCGGCACCGCGCCGAGCCGTCCCGACGCCGTGCCGATCGTGCTTCGCGTCGGCGCCCGCTCCCTCGACAAGCGCCTCGCCGCGGCCGGAGTCGATCCCGCGGCCGGGCTCGGCCTCGGCGAGCGCAAGCCGGCGTGGCTGCGGGTCGAGGCCCGCATGGGCGAGGACTATCTCGGGCTGCGCAAGACGGTGCGCGGCCTCGGCCTCGTGACCGTGTGCGAGGAGGCGGGCTGTCCCAACATCTACGAGTGCTGGGCCGACGGCACCGCGACGTTCATGATCAACGGCGAGCGCTGCACGAGGGCGTGCGGGTTCTGCCTGGTCGACACCCGGCACCCGCTCGCGCTCGATCCCGCCGAGCCCGAGCGTGTCGCCGAGGCCGTCGAGCGGATGGGCCTGGCCCACGCGGTGGTCACCGCGGTCGCTCGAGACGACCTCGAGGACGGGGGCGCGGGGGCCTTCGCCGCCACGATCACAGCGATTCGCGATCGGTGTCCCGGGACGTCGGTCGAGGTGCTCATCTCCGACTGCAAGGGCCAGGACGCGGCGCTGCGGACGATCTTCGAAGCGGCGCCCGACGTCTTGAACCACAACCTCGAGACCGTGCTCCGCCTGCAGCGCGCCGTCCGTCCCTCCGCGTCCTACGCGAGGAGCCTCTCCGTGCTCGGTCGGGCAAAGGCCGCTGGGCTCACGGTGAAATCGGGGATGATCCTCGGCATGGGCGAGACCGAGACCGAGGTGCACGGCGCCCTCGCCGACCTGCGGGCTGTCGGTGTCGACATCGTGACGGTCGGCCAGTACCTGCGGCCGTCCGCCGCGCACCTCCCGGTCGCCCGGTGGTGGACGCCCGACGAGTTCGCCCGAGTGCGAGACGTCGCCGTCGCGATGGGCTTCGCGCACGTGCAGGCGTCGCCGCTGACGCGCTCCAGCTACCACGCCCGCGACGCGGCGCGCTCCGCGGGGCGTAGCGCCGCGACTGCATGACGCTTCGCGACGACCCCGGCGCCGGAGTCGCCACGAGTCCAGACGCCCGAGCCACCGCGGAGGTCTCCTCGCGCACGGGTGCCCGCGCAGCACGCGCCGGGCGCATGGCACGGGCGCGAGCCGCCATGGTCGAGCGCGGCGTGGACGTGATGCTCTGCTCGCTCGGGGCCGACCTTCCTTGGCTGACGGGCTACGAGGCGATGCCGCTCGAACGCCCGACCGTGCTCGTGCTGCCGGTCGAGGGCGACGCGACCCTCGTCGTGCCCGCGCTCGAGGCGCCACGTGTCAACGAGGCTCCGGAGCTGTTCGCGATGCGGCCGTGGCTTGACGGCGAGGACGCCGTCGCCATCGTCGCCGGGCTCGCGGGCCGGCCCTCGCGCGTGGCGGCCTCCGACCGATGCTGGGCCGTGCTCCTTCTCGGGTTCCAGCGCTCGCTCCCCGGCGCGTCGTGGACCACGACCTCCGACGTCGTCGGGGCGCTCCGGGCGGTGAAGGACGACGCCGAGATCGCCGCGCTCGCCGCGGCGGGCGCCGCGGCCGACCGGGTCGCGGCGGCACTGCTCGCCGGCGAGATCGCACTGATCGGCAGGACCGAAGCGGAGGTCTCCACGGAGCTCGGGGCACGGCTCGTCGCCGAGGGCCACGCGAAGGTGAACTTCGCGATCGTCGGCAGCGGTCCGAACGCGTCGAGCCCGCACCACGAGCCCGGCTCGCGTCGCATCGGCCCGAGCGAGACCGTCGTCTGTGACTTCGGAGGCACCTTGCACCTCGGCGAGGATGCCGGGTACTGCTCCGACATCACCCGGACCGTCGTCACCGGCGAGCCCGGCCCTGAGGTGCGTGAGCTCTACGCCGTGCTCGAGCGGGCCCAGGCGGCCGCAGTGGCGAGCGTGCGACCGGGCCTGCAGTGCCAGGAGATCGACCGGGTCGGCAGGCGGATCATCGCCGAAGCCGGCTACGGCGAGTACTTCGTCCACCGCATAGGCCATGGCATCGGCCTCGAGGAGCACGAGGAGCCCTACATCGTCGAGGGGAGCACGACGACGATCGAGGCCGGCCACGCGTTCTCGGTCGAGCCCGGCATCTACCTGCCGGGACGCCTCGGCGCCCGCATCGAGGACATCGTGGTCGCGACCGACGACGGCGTCCGCCCGCTCAACCTCGCCGACCACTCGCTCCACGTCGTCGAGGCGTAGGTCGGACCGGTGGATCTCGGTCTCGCGGGGCGGGTGGCTCTCGTCACTGCATCCTCGAAGGGTCTCGGTCGCGCCTCGGCCGAGGCGCTCGCGGCCGAGGGGGCCTCGGTCGTGATCAGCGCTCGCGGCGCCGAAGCGCTCCAACAGGCCGCCGAGGCGCTCGAACGTGGGGGCGCCGAGGTGCTTGCCATCCAGGCCGACGTCACGGAGCCGGACGCGCCCGCCCGGCTCGTGGATCGCGCAATCGAGCGCTTCGGTCGGCTCGACGTCGTCGTGGCGAACGCAGGAGGTCCGCCGGCCGGCCGTGCGCTCGAGGTCGACGACGATTTGGTGCGCGCCGCGGTCGAGGCCAACCTGCTCACGAGCGTCCGCCTGGTGCGATCGGCGCTCCCGCACATGCGAAGCGCGGGATGGGGCCGGATCTGCTGCATCACCTCCTACTCCGTCGTGCAGCCGGTCCCGAGCCTCGCGCTGTCGAACCTCGCGCGCGCCGGTCTGTGGGCCTGGGCCAAGACGGCAGCTCTCGACCTCGTCGGGAGCGGAGTGACCCTCAACTTGGCGTGCCCGGGTTCGCACGCGACCGATCGGATGCTCGAGCTCGGCCGCGGCAGCGGTCCGATGGGTGACCCGGCCGACTTCGGTGCCGTCGTGGCCTTCATGTGCTCGGCACCGGCCGGCTACATGAACGGCGCCGCCGTCGTGGTCGACGGCGGCGTGACGCTCGCTCTCTG
>JAODBO010000053.1 GCA_025464005.1 Acidimicrobiaceae bacterium
CGCCGTCGGCGTCGAAGCTCTTCCTCGACGCGACCACCGGTGAGCCTGTCCAGCAGTAGCCAGCAGCCGAAGCGAGCGCCAGGCCCGTCGCCCCGTTCTCGGGGCGACGGGCCTGGTCGCGCCGGAGTGGCTAGGTGGGCCCGTGCCCCTCGAACGCGCCGATCTCTCGCAGAAGATCGACGAGGCCGATGGGGTAGACGGTCTCGTCCGTCGCCGCGAGCTCGGCCTCGGACCACCACCGGTGCCCGGTCATCACCCGCCGCTCGTCGTCGGTCCACGCACGGTCGTCCACGAGGTGACGCTCGACGCGGACGAGGAAGAAGACGTCGTCCTGCTCGTAGTGCACGCCCTCGAAGTCGAACGACGCGTGGCGACGGTGCACGGGCGGACCGAGATCCGCGACGACGAGACCCGTCTCCTCGAACGCCTCTCGTCTCGCCGCGTCCTGCACGCTCTCGCCGTCCTCGACCCCACCTCCGGGCGTGAACCACCAGTGACCGTCCTCCGGGCGCGCCGGGTCGGTGCACGAGAACAGGAGTACCCGCGCCTCCAGGTCCATGATGAGCACCCGACCGGCGCGGCGGGTAGGTGTCGGGTGCGGAGCGTCAGGCACCCCCGGATCATCGCGTACGAGCGCGACGGCGCTGCTAGCCTTGACGTGCTGACCGCAGAACGCTGCAGGAGAGCCCGCGAGGGCGCCGAAGGAGCAACCTCCCCGGAAACTCTCAGGCCAAAGGACTGCAGCGCGAGGTCGCCTCTGGAGAGCAGCGTACGCCGAGGCGTTCGCTCACCGAAGGACCAAGCCGGCAGGCTGCCGGCGAAGCTCTCAGGTGCCGGGACAGAGGGGGACGGTGGGCGCACGACGCGCCCCTAGGAAGAGGTCACGCCGAGCCCGATGCCGGGCGTGCGGGACCTACCCCCCGATGAGGAGCTCGAATGAGCCTGCGACGCCTGAGCGAGTTGACCCGGACCGACGAATTTCTCCGACGCCATGTCGGTCCCGACGCCGACGACAGCGCCGCGATGCTGGCGGTTCTGGGACTGAAGGAGATCGACGATCTCGTCGACGCGGTCGTTCCGAAGGCGATCCGTAGCGAGCGCTCGCTCGAGCTTCCCGCGGCGGTGAGCGAAGCGGCGGTGCTGCGCGAGCTGCGCGAGCTCGCCGCCCGCAACGAGACGTGGACCTCGCTCATCGGCATGGGTTACCACGCGACCTTCACCCCGGCGGTAATCCTGCGCAACGTGCTCGAGAACCCGGGCTGGTACACGGCCTACACGCCTTACCAGCCCGAGATCAGCCAGGGTCGCCTCGAGGCGCTTCTCAACTTCCAGACGATGGTGAGCGACCTCACGGCGCTCGACGTGGCGAATGCCTCCCTGCTCGACGAGGCGACGGCCGCCGCGGAGGCGATGTCGATGTGCCACGCGCAGGCCAAGGGCACTGGAGGGACCTTCTTCGTCGACGCGAGCTGTCATCCCCAGACGATCGAGGTCGTCGAGACCCGCGCCGCGGCTCGCGGCATCGAGGTCGTCGTCGGCGATCCGTGGCGCGACCTCGAGGGCACGTCACCCTTCGGCGTGCTCGTCCAGTACCCGGGAACGACGGGAGAAGTGCGGGACCTGGCTCCGCTCTGCGAGGCTGCGCACGGGGCGGGAGCACTCGTCGTCGTGGCAACCGACCTGCTCGCGCTGACGATCTTGAAGGCGCCGGGAGAGCTCGGCGCGGATATCGCCGTCGGCAGCTCGCAGCGTTTCGGCGTCCCGCTCTGGTTCGGCGGCCCGCACGCCGGGTTCGTCTCGACGCGTACCGCGCTGCAGCGCCTCATGCCTGGGCGGATCGTCGGCGTGTCGCTCGACGCGGAGGGCCAGCCGGCGCTGCGCCTCGCTCTACAGGCACGTGAGCAGCACATCCGACGCGAGCGGGCGACGAGCAACATCTGCACGGCACAAGCCCTGCTGGCCGTCGTCGCAGGCCTGTACGCCGCTTACCACGGCGCCGACGGGCTGCGGGCCATCGCCGAGCGTGTCCACCGGCTCACCGTCGTGCTCGCCGAGGGCCTGCGACAAGGTGGCTTCGAGATCGCCACCGAGCAGTACTTCGACACCATCGAGGTGCGCGCCGGGGACCTGACCACTGAGGTCCTCGTCGCCGCAGGGGCTCGCCGGATCAACCTCCGGTGGCTCGCGGCGGGCGCGATCGGCATCGCTCTCGACGAGACGACGACACCGGAGATTGTGCGCGATGTCCTCGCAGCCTTTGGCGTCGCCGCTCCTCTCGACGCGCTCGACGCCGAGGCGACGAGCCCGCTCGGCGATTCGGTGCTCCGCCAGTCCGCCTACCTCACGCACCCCACGTTCTCGAGTTATCAGTCCGAGACGGAGATGCTCCGCTACCTGCGGGCACTGGCCGACAAGGATCTCGCGCTCGACCGCTCGATGATCCCGCTCGGATCGTGCACCATGAAGCTGAACGCGGCCGTCGAGATGGCCCCGGTGAGCTGGCCGGGGTTCACCGATGTCCACCCGTTCGCACCCCTCGAGCAAGCCTCGGGCTACCTCGCGATCGTGGCGGACCTGGAGGCGTGGCTCGCGGAGATCTCTGGCTACGACTCGGTCTGCATCCAGCCGAACGCCGGGTCCCAGGGCGAGCTAGCGGGTCTGCTCGCGATCCGTCGCTATCACGAGCACCGTGGCGAGTCGGCGCGAAGTGTCTGTCTCATCCCGACATCCGCGCACGGGACCAACGCGGCGAGCGCGGCGATGGCCGGCTTGCGCGCCGTGGCGGTCGCCTGCGACGACGAGGGAAACGTCGATCTCGGTGACCTTGCGGCGAAGGTGGAAGCGCACCGCGACGATCTGGCCGCGATCATGCTGACCTACCCGTCGACTCATGGCGTCTACGAGGAGGCGGTGCGAGAGGTGTGCGCAGCCGTGCACAAGGCCGGCGGTCAGGTCTACATCGACGGCGCCAACCTCAACGCGCTCGTCGGCGTCGCCCGCATCGCCGAGATCGGCGGAGACGTCTCGCACTTCAACCTGCACAAGACCTTCTGCATCCCCCATGGCGGCGGGGGCCCGGGTGTCGGCCCGGTGGGAGCCCGCGCCCATCTCGCGCCGTTCCTGCCGGGCAGTCGCGTCGTCGCGGCAGCCCGTCCCGGCGCGACCGGCGGCGCCATATCGGCCGCGCCCTTCGGCTCGGCCGGGGTGCTGCCGATCTCGTGGGCCTACATCCGGCTGATGGGCCCCGACGGCCTGACGGCTGCCACCAAAGCCGCCGTAGTCGCGGCGAACTACGTCGCGCGACGCCTGAGCGAGCACTATCCAGTGCTGTACACGGGCCGCGGCGGCTACGTCGCCCACGAGTGCATCATCGACCTGCGGCCACTCACAGCCCGGACGGGCGTCACGGCCGAGGACGTCGCGAAGCGCCTCGTCGACTACGGCTTCCACGCGCCGACGATGTCGTTCCCGGTGGCCGGGACGCTCATGATCGAGCCCACCGAGTCCGAGCCGAAGGTCGAGCTCGACCGCTTCTGCGACGCGATGATCGCCATCCGCGCCGAGATCGCCGAGGTCGATGCCGGCAGGATGGAGGTGGCGGCGAGCCCGCTGCGGCGTGCGCCGCACACGGCGCTGGCGCTGGCCGTCACGCAGTGGGACCGCCCGTATCCGCGCGAGACGGCGATCTTCCCGACCGCCGGGACCCGGGCGCGCAAGTACTGGCCGCCCGTGGCTCGCATCGACAACGCCTACGGGGATCGAAACCTGTTCTGCACGTGCCCGCCGCTCGAGGAGCTCACTGGCGCCGCTGCGACGTCCTCATAGGCGTGACGTCCTCACAGCGGAGTCACGTAGGCGGCGTGCACGCCGCCGTCGACCATGAAGGTCGTCGCGGTGATGAACGAGGCGTCGTCGGAGGCGAGGAACGCAGCAGCCGACGCGATCTCCTCGGGCTCGGCGAAGCGCCCCATCGGCACGTGGACGAGCCGGCGCGCGGCGCGCTCGGCGTCCTTGGCGAACAGCTCCTGCAGCAGCGGCGTGTTGACCGGCCCCGGGCAGAGCGCGTTCACCCGCACGTTCTGCCGGGCGAACTGGACGCCGAGCTCACGCGACATCGCGAGCACCCCGCCCTTCGAAGCGGTGTAGGAGATCTGCGACGTGGCCGCGCCGAGGACCGCCACGAACGACGCCGTGTTGACGACGGAGCCGCCGCCCCGCTCGAGCAGCCGGGGGATGCCGTACTTGCAGCAGAGGTAGACGCTCGTCAGGTTGACCTCCTGGACCCGTCTCCATGCGTCGAGCTCGGTCTCGAGGATCGAGTCGTCGTCGGGCGGTGAGATCCCGGCGTTGTTGAACAGCACGTCGACGCCGCCGTAGGTGGCGACCGCCGCGTCGTAGAGCGCGTCCACGCTCGCCGGGTCGGTGACGTCCGCGTGGACGAAGGTGGCGTCGAGCTCCTTGGCGAGCGCTGCTCCGGCGTCGTCGGCGATGTCGGCGACGACCACCAGAGCGCCCTCGGCGACGAAGCGGCGCGCGCTCGCGTTGCCGATGCCGCTCGCCGCGCCGGTGATGACCGCGACCTTGCCCTCGAGCCGTCCTGGCACCATGACTTCACCCTTCCGTCGAGATGAAAACGTTCTTGAGCTCGCTGAACCCGTGCAGCGCGTCCGGCCCGAGCTCCCTGCCGAGCCCGGACTGCTTGAACCCACCAAAGGGCGTCCAGTAGCGCACCGAAGAGTGCGAGTTGACCGAGAGCGCCCCGGTCTCGAGCGCCCGGGAGACGCGGAGCGCTCGTCCTATGTCGCGCGTCCACAGCGATCCCGAGAGGCCGTACTCCGTGTCGTTGGCGAGCTGGATGGCGTCCGCCTCGTCCTCGAAGGGCACCACTGCGACGACTGGACCGAAGATCTCCTCCCGCCACGCGGTCTCGTCCCGCCCGACCGGCGCGAGGACGGTCGGCGGGTACCAGAAGCCCGGGCCCTCCGGCGCGTTGCCGCGAAAGGCCACGGTCGATCCGTCCACGTAGCCGGCGACCACGTCGCGCTGATCGGCTGAAATCAAGGGACCCATCTCGCTCGACGGATCGGTGGGTGCACCGACGACGACGTTCTTCACGGCGCTCTCGAGGAGCTCCATGAACCTTTCGTAGACGCTTTCCTCCACCAGGATCCTCGAGCGGGCGCAGCAGTCCTGACCGGCGTTGTCGAAGGCCGCGTACGGCGCCGTCGCCGCGGCCCGCTCGAGGTCGGCATCCGCGAACACGACGTTCGCGCTCTTGCCGCCGAGCTCGAGTGTCACCCGCTTCACCTGCTCCGCACAGCCCGCCATGATTGCTTTGCCGACGCTCGTCGAACCGGTGAAGCACACCTTGCGCACGGCCGGGTGGGTCACGAGCCGCCAGCCCACGACGCTGCCGGGTCCGACCACGACCTCGAAGACGCCTTCGGGGATGCCCGCCTCGAGAGCGAGCTCGGCGAGGCGGACCGCGGTGAGCGGCGTCAGCTCGGCGGGCTTGAGGACGACCGTGTTGCCCGCAGCGAGCGCCGGCCCGAGGCCCCATGAGGCGATCGGCATCGGGAAGTTCCACGGGACGATGATGCCGACGACGCCGAGCGGCTCGTAGAAGGTGAGGTCCACGCCGCCGGTCACCGGGATCTGGCGGCCGGAGTGCCGCTCGGGGGCCCCGGCGTAGTAGGCAAGGACGTCGCGCACGTTGCCCGCCTCCCAACGCGCGTTGGCGATCGTGTGGCCCGCGTTGGCAACCTCGAGAGCCGCCAGCTCCTCGATGGCGCCGTCCACGGCCTCCGCGAAGCGCCGCAACAGCCGGGCTCTGTCGCCGGGCGAGACGGCCCGCCAGGCCGGGCCGGCGGCCGCGGCGCGAGCGATGGCCTCGTCCGCTTCCTCGAGCCCGGCGGGGGGCATCGTCGCTATTGTCTGCTCGTTCGCCGGATTGACGATCCGCAGCTCGCCGCTGGTCGCGCTCATCGCGTCGGGTCCGTGTTCGTGTTGCACATCTCGCGCTGCATCCTTAGCTCAGAGCCGCTCGAAGCAGCGGTAGCGCTCCCAGTCTGTGACCGCCGTCGCGAACGCGCTCATCTCGATCCTTGCCATGTTCACGTAGTGGTCGACGACGTCGTCACCGAAGGCGGCGCGCGCCACCGTGCTCTGCTCGAACAGCGCCGCCGCCTCTGCGATGGACTCCGGCACCCGGGGAGCGTCCGAAGCGTAGGCGTTTCCGTCGTAGGGCGGTTCGAGCTCGAGGCCGGCTTCGACGCCGTGCAGCCCGGCGGCGATGATCGCCGCGAGAGCGAGGTGAGGGTTCACGTCGCCACCGGGCACCCGCGTCTCGATCCTCAGCGAGGGGCCGTGACCGATGACGCGGAACGCGCAGGTGCGGTTGTCCCGGCCCCAGGCCACGGCGGTCGGGGCGAACGAGCCGGGTACGAATCGCTTGTAGCTGTTCACGTTGGGTGCGAGCAGCAGGGTCAGCTCGCGTAACGTCGCGAGCAGCCCGGCCTGGAACTGCTCGAACACCGCAGAGGTCCCTGGACCGCCGAGGCCCGCGCCGTCGCCGGCGAACACCGGGGTGCCGTCGCCGTCTCGAAGCGACAGGTGGATGTGACACGAGTTGCCTTCGCGTTCGTCGAACTTGGCCATGAAGGTGAGGCTGTAGCCCTCCTGGGCAGCGATCTCCTTGGCTCCGGTCTTGTAGACGACGTGCTCGTCCGCCTTCTCCACGACGTCGTCGTAGAGGAACGCGATCTCGTGCTGGCCGAGATTGCACTCCCCTTTGGCGGACTCGACGACCATGCCGGCCCCGCCCATCTCGTTCCGGATCCGCCGCAGCAGCGGCTCGATGCGCCCCGTGCCCTGGATCGAGTAGTCGACGTTGTAGAGATTCGCCGGGGTGAGGCCGCGGTAGCCGGCCGTCCAGGCTTGCTCGTAGGTGTCGCGGAACACGATGAACTCGAGCTCGGTGCCCGCCAGCGCGTGCCAGCCCCGTGCATCGAGCCGCTCGACCTGGCGTAGCAGAACCTGGCGAGGCGAGGGGGCCACAGGTGTCCCGTCCTCGAAGAGGACGTCCGCGCTGCACATCGCGGTCCCGGGATGCCACGGAATCCTGCGCAACGTGGCGAGGTCCGGCCGCATCACGAAGTCGCCGTAGCCGCGCTCCCATGACGAGATCGCGTATCCGTCGACGGTGTTCATATCGACGTCCACCGCGAGGAGGTAGTTGCAACCCTCGGTGGCGTGGCTCACGACCTGGTCGAGGAAGTAGCGGGCCGCGCAGCGCTTTCCCTGTAGGCGGCCCTGCATGTCGGTTATCCCGACGATGACGGTGTCGATGTCACCGGCGTCGACCAGGCCGCGGAGCTCCTCGAGTGAAAGCCGCCCTGGGGATGGCGTCAATCTGCGCCCTGCAGGACGACGGACGGACGGCCGGCACCTGCGGCGTCGAGCTCGGCTTCGATCGCTGCGAGGTCACCCTGGGCGCGCGGACCGGTGAACCACTTGCGGGCGCTCAGCACCCACCAGCCTCCCGAGAAGAGCAGCACGACTCCGACGGCGATCGGCGCATAATTAAAGGTCGCCCACGTGACGTGGGACAGCGGCCCCACCTGCGGCAGCATGAACAGGATCACGATGACGCCCACCCAGACGACGCCGATCCAACCGATCACACCGCTCCAACGACCGAGGTTCCACGGTCCCGGCGTGAACATGTCCTTGTTAACCCGCCGGAGCAGCGTCGGTATGACGTAGGCGATGTAGAGGCCGATCACAGCGATCGACGTCACGGCGCCGTAGGCCACCGGGCTCCAGAAGTAAGGCATGCCGAGGAGGAAGGCGAAGACCACGGCGAACCAGATCGAGTTGGTGGGCGTCCGCGTGCGAGGGTTGATGCGGTGCCAGATGCGGCTGCCGGGGATAGCGCCGTCACGCGAGAAGGCGTAGATCATCCGCGAGTTCGCTGTCACCGAGGCCATCCCGCAGAACCCTTGGGCGACGATCGCTATGAGAAGCAGCAGCTCACCTCCGCGCCTCCCCACGGCGTCGAGGAAGATCTGTGCCGGTGGCACGCCGGTCGAGGAGGCGAGTGCCGAGGTGTAGTTGCCGTGGATGGCGAAGGTGATCCCGACGATCAGCACGAAACCGGCGGCGAGGGAGACGAGGATCGAGTTTACGATGCCGCGGGGACCGGCGCGCTCGGCGTCGTGCGTCTCCTCCGACATGTGTGCCGAGGCGTCGTAACCGGTGAAGGTGTACTGCGCCATGAGCAGGCCGATGAGCACGACGTACAGGCTCGACTTGAAGCCAGTGTTGTTGACGAAGTGGGTGAACACGAAACTCGCGCTCGCGTGGTGCACCGGCACGACGAAGAGCGTGATCACGATCGCGAGCACGCCGAGGATGTGCCACCAGACGCTCACGTCCGACAGCAATGACACGAGCCGGACGCCGAAGATGTTCAGCAATGCGTGCAGTAACAAGATGCACGCGAACAGGCCCACCGTGTGTCCGCGGGTCGCCGTGTAGCCGGTCGTCAGGCTGAGGAACGCGCCGAGAAATTGCGCCATGCCGAAGTCGATACCGGCGGTCACTGCCACCTGTCCGAGCAGGTTGAACCAGCCGGTGAACCAGCTCCAGGCGGCGCCGTTGCGGCGGGCGAGCTTGGCCGACCAGTAGTAGAGGCCACCGGCGGTCGGCATCGAGGAGCAGACTTCTGCCATCCCGAGGCCGACGATTGTCGTCATGACGCCGACGAACACCCATCCCCAGACCATCTCGGCCGGTCCGCCGGTGTTCATCCCGTAGCCGTAGAGCGTCAGGCAGCCCGATAGGATCGAGATGATCGTGAAGGACACCGCGAAGTTCGAGAAGCCGCCCATCCTGCGGCGCAGCTCTTGTGCATAGCCGAGCGCGTGGAGCCGAGCTACGTCGGCATCCATCGCCGCGTTCGTTCCAGCTGGTACCTCGTCCACCGTTGCCACAGCACCCTCCCCGCAGAAGGCCACACCGCCGGACTCGGCGGAACGGCAACGACACCAATGGACCAGTGGTGGTCCTTAACTCAGCATCTGGACACTGTCGCAGTGACCGTGCAGGGTGTCAAGCAATTTCGATGGCCGTGCCGGATTGGGTCCTACGCGAGGAAGGCGCGCAGCAGGGCCGCCGAGCCCGACAGGTGGTCGCTCATGGCGACACGTGCGTGAGCTTCATCACCTTTCAGTACCGAGGCAACGATCGCCCGGTGCTGCTCGTTCGAGTGAGCAAGATTGGCGCTGAGCAGCGGAATCTGGTCGAGGAGATCGTTGACCCGCATCCTCGCGTCGGCGACGGCAGCAACGATCGACGGTGAGCCGGTCGCCTCGGCGATGGCGAGATGGAACCGCGAGTCGGCGCGCCGGTAGCCAGAGAGATCTGCGTCCTCACACTCCCCGAGGCGCATGGTGAGCGGCACCTGGTCGCTCGTGCCTGGCGCTCGCCTGGCCGCGACTCCCGCCGCACCGACCTCGACCACCTCCCGGAAGGCGAGGGTGTCCGAGACCGTCTGGGCGCTCAAGATCGCCCGGCGCGGTAGCCCCGCGGCGTCGACGTCGTGGAGGCGCGCCGTGACGAACGTGCCGCCATGACGGCCCCGGCGAGACTCGACGAAGCCGGCCTGCTGCAGCGCCCTGATCGCCTCTCGCAAGGTCATCCGGCTCACCTCGAGCCGCGCCGCGAGGTCCCGCTCAGCGGGGAGACGCTGGCCTTCAGTGACGAGGCCGAGCTTTACGGCGCCCAGCAGTCGCTCGACGGTCTCCTCGAACGCGTTCCCCGCGCGTACGGGTCGGAACAGGACCTCGTCCGCCTGGGCGGCGCTGTCGGAGTCGGCGGCGCCGATGGCGGGATCGGCGTGTGCCCGACGCCGTCCCTTTGCCGTGCTCGCCATCGACGGCCTCCTCGGTCCGGCTGCAGCGTAGCGATCCCAAGGCCACGGCGAGATCGCCGCCCCGAGCGTGCCGATCTCCCGCAGTGACTAGGCGCTCTTGCGGCGGGGTCAGTAGCCGAGATCGGCCCTAAACAGATTGCGTAGCGGCGTACCCGCGAGGAACCGGTCGAGGTTGTCCAGGAACAGCTCGACCAGCGCGGCGTTCTCGCTCTCGACCGTCGAGGCCGAGTGAGGGCTCAGCAGCACATTGTTGAGATCCCACAGTGGTGAGTCGGCAGGTAAGGGCTCGGTGGCCGCCACGTCGAGCACGGCGCCGAGCAGACGTCGCTCCGAAAGAGCATCGACCAGGGCCGCTTCGTCGATCACCTGACCGCGCGACACATTCACCACGATGGCGGCCGGTGGCAGGAGCGCCAGCTCGACCCGACCTAGCAGTCCAGCGGTCTCGGCGGTGAGTGGGCAAGCAAGCACGACGACGTCGCACTGCTCGAGCAGTGCGCCGAGATCGGCCGTCGTGCCGACTCGGGTCAACCCCGGGACGTCGTAGGTCCGGCCCGGACGGCCCGCGCCCCATACCTCGACGCCGAGAGCGACCAGGCTGGCGGCGATGCGCCGGCCGACGTTGCCGAGGCCGACGACGAGCGCGCGGCGGCCAGCGAGGGATTTCATCGCCGTCCGCTCCCAGCGATGGGCGGCCTTGCGAGCCTGCAGATCGGGTACGTCCTTGACGAAGTGCAACAGACCGGTGAGCACCCACTCGGCCAATGGGGTGCCATGGATGCCCGCGGTGGTGGTGACCGTGATCGCTCTGGCGCTCAGACCGCTGTCGGTCATGACCTGTCCGATCCCGGCACTCGTCGCCTGGATCCAGCGCAGACGCGGAGCACGCTCGACAGTGCGCGCCGGGTCCTCCCAGTCGAAGTCGAAACAGACATCGGCCGACGCCAACATTTCGCGCCAGCGCGCCCGAGCCACCTCGTCGAGGTCACGCGGCACACCGTGGTGCTCGCAGGGGTAGCGGGGCAGCGGCAGGAGCTCTGGAGCGTTGAGCACCTCGACGCCCGGATGGGCCCTGATGCGTTCGACGAGGGGATCCTCGAGATAGGAGCAGATGAGAATATTGAGCGGAGTGTTCACGGGTCCTCAGCAGCTAGATTAACTGGCAGTACGCAATGAAAATAAGGAGCAGAATGACCACGAACGAATCGCGTCTCCCTCGATTTCATCTGGCCATGACCGTCGACGATCTGTCGGCTGCCAAGGAGTTCTACGGCGAGTCGATGGGCTGTGCGCAGGGGCGCAGCGACGCCACCTGGGTTGATTGGAACCTACGCGGACATCAGTTCGTCACCCACCTCGCGCCCAGGATCGAAAGCGCGGCCCACAATCCGGTGGACGGTCACAACGTGCCGGTGCCTCACTTCGGGCTCATTCTCACGATCCCGGAGTTCCACGAGCTGGCGGACCGGCTGCGCGCCGCGGGGACCAAATTCGTCATCGAGCCCTATCTTCGCTTTGAGGGCCAAGTAGGGGAGCAGTGGACGATGTTCTTGCACGACCCGGCCGGCAACGCCTTGGAGTTCAAAGCATTTGCCGACGACTCGCAGGTCTTCGCCGTCTGAGGGGCACGCCCCCACAAGTGTTGGCCGGTCACACGGTCCGGAGGGTGGCGAGCCACCAAGCGCCTCGGGCTGCTCGGGCTGCTCGGGCTGCTCGGTCGCCGAGGCCTCCCGACCGTGTGACCGAAACGCATGCTCGTCTCACAGCTGCACGCCCCGCGTCAGGGCTCCGTCCACCACGAGGTTGGTGCCGGTCGTGAAGCTCGAGGCGCGACTGGCCAAGAACACGACGGCGCGAGCCATCTCCTCGGGAGTTCCGAGACGCCCCATGGGATTGAGACCGAGCGTCGTGGCGTAGAGGTCCGGCGCGTTGCGCTGGATGTTGTCCCAGCTCCCGCCTTCGAAGAAGGTGTTGCCCGGCGAAACGGTGTTGGCACGGATCCCCTTCGGGGCGAGCTGGTAGGCAAGGCCCTGGGTGTAGTGCACGAGCCCGGCCTTCATCGCCCCGTAGGGGCCGGCAAAGACGTCGATCTCCCGACCCGACACGCTCGAAACGGTGACGATCGACGCCGCCTCGCTCGCTTCGAGATAGCCGAGCGACGCGTTGACCAGGTTGACCGCGGCCATGACGTCGATCTCGAAGCAACGGGCCCAGTTCTCCGCAGTGTCGGCCGTGACCATCGCGCTCACGTTCGAGACGACGATGTCGATACCGCCGAGGCGCGTGGCGGACAGACCCACCCACTCGGTGAGCGCCGGCGTGTCAGCCACGTCGAGAGCCGTACCAAAGGCGACGCCGCGCTCCGCGAGGGATTTCTCGGTGGCGACGATCTCGTCAGCGTTGCGGGCGCAGAAGGCCACAGCCGCACCCTCATCGAGAAATGTCTCGACGATCGCCCGTCCGATTCCCTTCGTGCCCCCGGTGACGAGCACACGCAGGCCGGTGAGTTGCAGATCCATGGATGTCCAACCTTTCGTAAGGAGCGTTCTCGCCGGCGAGTGCCGGCGCCTTCTTGGCTCAGGTCTGGGTGTCTTGACTCATGTGAGACGGACACGAGGGTCGAGGACCGCGTAGAGGAAGTCGACGACGATGTTGGCGACGACGACGAACGCCGAGGCCAGCAGCACCAGCCCGATGATGGTCGGCAGGTCCTGATCGAGGATCGAAGTGATGATGAGCTGACCGAGACCCGGCAGGCCGAAGACGTTCTCGGTCACGATCGCGCCGCCGAGCAGTGTGCCGACATCGATCCCGAACTGGGTCACCACCGGGGTGAGCGCGGCGCGCAGCCCGTGCCGGAGAGTCACGCGGCGTTCGGTGAGCCCCTTGGCCCGGGCGGTGCGGATGTAGTCCTCACCCATCACCTCGAGCATGGAAGTCCGCGTGAGCCGGGTGTAGGTGGCCGCCGTGACGAGCGCGATGGTCAGCCAGGGGAGGATCAGATGGCGAGCCCAACCCCCGACGCTCTGCGCGAGGGACACGTAGCCGCTGCCGGGAAACCAGTTGAGGCCGGCCAGGTGCAGCTCGAAGAACAGCAGGAGGAGGAACGCCTCGCCGAGGAGGAATGTGGGCATCGAGTAGAAGAACAGCGCGAGGCCGGTCGTGGCCCGATCAGCGAATGACCGGGGCCGGATTGCCGAGACGACGCCGGCGCCCACCCCGAGGACCAACCAGATGGCGGCCCCGCCGGCGACAAGGGAGATGGTCACCCAGATGCGCTGGGCGATGAGGGTTACGACCGAGACCGAGTTGATGTAGGAGTAGCCGAGGTTGCCGTGCAATGCCTTCCAGAGAAAGCTGCCGTACTGGGTCAGCAGGGGACGGTTGAGACCGAGATTGTGGCGGATGGCCTCCACCGTCGAAGGACTCGCCTCGCGCCCGGCAAGGGTCCTCGCGACGTCGTTCGGCGCCAGGAAGTACAAGACGAACACGACCGTGGCGACGATCCACATCACGATGACACCGAAGGTGATCCGGCGCGCGAGGAAGCGCAGCATGGCTGGGAGCTCCTACCTCTCTCTGCTCACGAGGAACGGCTCCCCCGAGGGTCGAAGGCGTCCCGGATCGAGTCACCGAGAAGGTTGAAGGCGACGGTCGTGACGACCAGTGCCAGACCGGGGAACGCCACGAACCACCAGGCAACCCGGTAGAAGGGCATCGCCTCGGACAGCATGTTGCCCCACGTCGGCGTGGGAGGGATGACGCCGATCCCGAGAAACGACAGCGTGGCTTCGAACACGATGGCGAGCGGGATGAGGAGCGTCGCGTAGACGATGGTCGGGGCGAGGACGTTCGGCAGTATCTCGACGAACATGATCCTCAGATCGCCGGCTCCGAGCGATCGAGCCGCTTCGACGAACTCCTTCTCCTTGATGGAAAGGACTTGACCTCGGACGATCCGACCGACCGACGCCCAGGAGAAGAAGGCGATCACGGCCACGGTGATCGTGAGACTTGGCCCGACGACCGAGACCAGCGCGATGGCGAAGACCAGGAACGGGAGGGACAAGATGACGTCCATCAGGCGGGACAGCACCGTGTCCGCGGCGCGACCGAGATACCCGGCTGCAAGGCCCACGACGACGCCGACGATGATTGCCATCCCCGATGCGATCACCCCGACGAGGAGCGAGATCCGGGCGCCGTAGATGACCCTGATGAACACATCCCGACCCAGATCGTCGGTGCCGAAGAAGAAGCTCGTGCTCGGACCGACCGGTATTCCCTGAGGGCTGAGCCCGGTGGACTGGAACTGGGTGTCCGGCCCGTGCCCGATGAGCCGGGCGATCAACGGGGCGAATATCGCCGCCAAGGCGATCACGGCTATGACGAGTGACGAGCCGATCGCCACCTTGTCGCGACGAAGGCGGGCCCACGCGAGCTGCCACGGACCGCGGCCCTGGATCGCCTCCGACGCGACGACCTGGCCGGAGGGCGGCGTGATCGGCTCGAGAAGCTCCGCAGCGAGCTGGCTCATGCGTGGGCCTCCCCGTCGGTCAGGGGGAAGTGGCACGCGACGGCGTGGCCGGTCCGGTCACCTTGCTGGAGGCTCAGGACTGGATCCTCGACCGCGCAGACTTCCTGGGCCCGAGGACAACGAGGATGGAAGCGGCACCCGGTCGGGGGATGGATCGGCGACGGCACGTCGCCGACGAGCAGGACCCGCTCCCGACGGCTGGCCACGTCGGGGTCCGGGACCGGGACCGCCGAGAGGAGGGCGTTGGTGTAGGGATGACGAGGCCGCGCGTAGAGATCGTCGGTGTCGGCGATCTCTACGATCCGACCGAGGTACATGACCGCGATCCGGTCGCTCACGTGACGCACGACGGAAAGGTCGTGAGCGATGAAGACGTAGGTGAGGCCCAGCTCGTCCTGGAGGTCGGCGAGCAGGTTGATGACCTGAGCCTGGATCGACACGTCGAGGGCCGAGACGGGCTCGTCGCACACCACGAGCTGGGGATGGAGCGCCAGGGCTCGGGCGATGCCGATGCGCTGTCGCTGACCACCGGAGAACTCGGCCGGGAACCGGTTGAAGTGCTCGGGGTTGAGCCCGACCAGCTCCATGAGCTCCTGGACCTTGGCCTTGCGCTCCTCTCCCTCGGCCACGCCGTGAATCGTGAAGGCGTCCGCGATAATCGACCCGACCCGCCGGCGGGGGTTGAGCGAGCCGTAGGGATCCTGGAAGATCATCTGCATCTTGCGGCGATACGGACGAAGGCGTCGCCGCGAGTGGTTGGAGATGTCCTCGCCGTCGAACACGACCTTGCCCGAGGTCAGGTCGTAGAGGCGAGTGATGCACCGTGCCAGGGTCGACTTTCCGCAGCCGGTCTCGCCCACGAGGGCGATCGTCTTTCCCCTCGCGACGTCCAGGCTGACCCCGTCGACGGCATGGACGTGGTCGCGCTTTCCACGGAACACCTTCGCGGAGGTGACGGGGAAGTATTTCACGACCTCCTCCAGACGGAGCAAGACGTCCTCGTCCGTCCGCGGGGAGGGGTCGCGGAGCTCCGCCGTCATCGGCGCCCAGGTTGGCTCTGCGCGACGGTTGCCGTCTGGGCCGACGCGTCGCGGCCAGATTCGGCCACCTGCTCGCGGCGCAGGGCGACGTCCGGGCCGAGCCCGACCAGGTCGGGAGGCAACCAGCACGCCGAGCGATGCGCTGCGCCCCCGGACGCCTCCTGCATCGGCGGCTCGTCGACGACGCATCGGTCCATGGCGTAGCGACAGCGCGGATGGAACGGACAGCCGGTCGGCACCCGGAGGAGGCTCGGGGGTAGCCCCGGGATCGGCCTGAGCCGGTCGCCCGCTGCTCCCTGCTGAGGAAGAGACTCGATGAGCCCCACGGTGTAAGGATGGTGGGCCTTGTAGTACATCGTGCGCTTGTCGGCGTACTCCATGGGCTTGCCCGCGTACATGACCATGACCTTGTCCGCCACGTCGGCGATGATCCCGAGGTCGTGGGTGATCATGACCACGGCCGTTCCGAACTCCTTCTGGAGCCGCTGGATCAGCTCCAGGATCTGAGCCTGGACGGTGACGTCGAGGGCGGTCGTGGGCTCGTCCGCGATCAGCAGCTTCGGGTTGAGCGCCAGGGCCATGGCGATCATCGCCCGCTGACGCATGCCCCCCGAGAACTGGTGAGGGAAGTCGTCCACCCGTTGCTCTGGCGTCGGGATGCCGACCAAGGAGAGCAGCTCCACCGCGCGGCGCCTGGCCTGCTTCTTGGCGACCTTGTCGTGGGCGCGGATCATCTCCATGATCTGCCAGCCGACCCGGTAGTGCGGATGGAGGCTGGACAACGGGTCTTGGAAGATCATGGCGATCTGGGCACCCCTGACTCGGCGCAGCTCGCCGGCAGACATCCCCACCAAGTCCCTGCCCTCAAAGCGCGCTGATCCGGAGACCCGAGCTCCCTGCGACAGACCGAGGATGGCCTGCATGGACACGCTCTTGCCCGAGCCCGACTCTCCGACGACCCCGAGCGTCTGACCGGGGTCCACCGAAAAGCTCACCCCACGCACTGCTTGGAGGACGCCGTCCGGGGTCGAGAAGGAGACTCGAAGATCGTCGACCTCAAGCAGTGCCATGGAATTTCCTTGCCGTCGAAGACGTGCTCATCAGAACAGGTGATCCACCTGCTCAGGCATCGCCCTTCAGCCAGATGTTCGTGATGTCGAAGTTCTCGTTGATCGGGAGGTAGACCGCATTCATGACTCGGGTGGAGGTGAACAGCGGAACATTCACGCTTACAAGCGGAACGTAGGGAGTATCGATCGCGGTCTGCATCGAGATCTCGTGCCACAGCTGCGAAACCTGCGCCTGGTCCGCGGCCGGGAGAGACAGCGCCTGTGCGACCAGGCTGTTCACCTTCGGACTGTTGTAGTCCGCATAGTCCACCGTCTGCGGTCCATACCCCGGTCCGTCCGTCATAGGCTCGAGAACGGAGCGGCCGTTGTTGCCGAACCAGTCGGGCACCCACATGTCGATCGCGAGGTCCCACAGCCCGGTGCGTGCACCCGCGGGATTGCCGACGTACTTGTCGTTGAAGTTGGTCTGCGTAGCAGGCTCCAGCTGGATCTTGAAGCCGGCCTTGGCCAGGGAGTTCTGGATGGATGCGGCGAGCTGAGGTGTCTCGCCAGTATTCGAATAGGCGAGCTTCAGGGTGAGCCCGTGAGGGTATCCGGCGGTGGCGAGCAACTTCTTCGCTTTCGTCGGATCGCCGCTGTTGTTCGGCGTCGGGTAGAGGTTGAAGTCCTTGAAGCCGATGTCGATCGGCGTCAGCATCTGGTTGGCCGGCGTCGCGATCTTCGAACCACCCAGCACCTGGCTGAGCGCCGTCTTGTCGATGGCGTACTGCAGGGCCTGGCGGACCTTCAGGTTCTTCAGCGCTCCATGGACGCTCGGGCTCTGCAGGTTGACGACGAGGTAAGTGACCTCACCGCTCGAGTTCACCGTGAGATGCGGATTTCCAGCGAGCCCCGGCAGATCCGGTGTCGGTGGGGTGATGTCCCACTCCATGTCGGCAGCGCCTGTCTGGATCGCCTGCTGGACGGCCTCGGGAGTCATGCCCTCTTCGATGACGATCTTGTTGACGTAGGCCTTGCGGATGGGGTCGGTGCTTGGCTTCCAGACCGGGTTGCGGACGAGGACGATCCTGGACCCTGGCGTGTATTGCTGGATCTCGTACGGTCCGTCGGAGAGCGTGTGGGCGTCGAAGGCCGCACTGTTGGGCAGGTATTGCAGGTATTCGACCGGCACCGCCGACGCGAACGGCTCGGCGATGATGTCGAGGAAGTCGCTCGTGGGATGCACCAGGTGGAACACCAACGTCGAGCTGTTGGTGGCCTGCACGCCGGAGATGTTGTGGGTGTTGACGTAGCTGGCGATTCCCGAGACCGTCCCGGTGATCTGGGCCTCAGCCTTGCAGTAGGAAGCCATCCCTTGGATGCTGCTCGTGAAGTATCCGGGCGCGCCCACCGGAGCCACCGGGTTGCAGAGCAGCTTGAACGCGCGGACGAAGTCGCCGGCCGTGACGGCGCGGGCCGGAGTCGTGTTCCACATCACCCCGGGACGGATGTGGATCGTATAGACGGCCCCGCCGGCAGTGATCCCACCATTTGCAACCGTCGGGATCACGGCAGCGACATCAGCAGCTGGCGTGTCGAGCTGGGTCGTGTTCGTGCTCGCCGGGTATGTGAAGAGCTGCCGGGTCCACGCCCGCTCTTCGGTGTGGGTCGTCGTGTTGTACCCGGCCGGGGGGTACATGAAGTCGATGTCGCCCTGACCTGCGAGGGTCAGGGTGCCGCCCTTCACCGGACTGCCGCCGGAGCTCGAGCTCCTAACAGATGCTCCGGAGGTCCCCGTCCCGAGGGTGCCGACCAGCAAACCGAGGGCGGTCAGCGCCGCCGCACCCGCGGTGGCGCTACGGGCTTTGAAGTTGCTCACGAGTGTCCACGGTCCTTCCGAATTACAGCGACGATTGGGTCGATGGATCGCCCAGGGAGACATAAATCAATGCAGGAAAAACGATGCAATGACGTGTCCTCCGGGTAGGCGAGTGCTCAGCAGCTACGAGACGCATGTTCTTGAGTTGGCAGGCCTCTGGCGACGGGGAGGCCTCTGATTCCCGGTAAACAACTAGTATTTCAGAGTGAGCCTGTCAAGCTAGCGAGCTGGTCTGATACTGACTTAATAGCGCCGAAACAAAGCCTTAACGAGATGTTGTCGGCGCCTCCGACCGGTATCGACGTCACGTGGATCGCTGGAAATCCGGGTGGGCTGTGCGCAACCACACGGCCGGGAGGGATGGCCCGAGCAGGGCCCCAGCATCACGACCAGGCGGGCTCGAGATGGTCGGCAAAGCCGAGCGGCTACGAGGCCGCGAAGGAGTGACCTTCGGCTTGCCTCGAGCGCAGGATGTCGGCGTCAGTTGATGATGGGGCGGTCAGCCCCAGAAGACCGACGTCGGGTCTGTGTCGAGCTCCTTGATGATGGGGTCGATGGGCTGCTTTGCATCGAGGTCGAAGTACAGGGTCCACTTGCCGTAGCGGTCGCCGAAGTACAGCGTCCAGAGCCCGCCGCCGTCGTAGCGGACCTGAGCGATCGGCATCGAGGTCCACTCCCCGGGCGCGCCTCGCCAGACCGGTCGCAGCTCGTGGATAGCGACGCGCTTTGCCCTCACGCTCACTTCGAGACGGACCTCGTCGGCGAACTCCTCGGGGACGCGGCGCTTGGCAAAGCGCCGGAGCTTCTCGACGTCGATCTCAGGAACGGCGTTCGTCGCCGTGTCCCGAGACCAAGTGCTCAGCCGGCAAGGCGGCGGCACTCTCGCGCCGGTAGTGCCTCGAGCAATTCGGGATCATCCGCCCGTCGGCACGGCGGAAGGGTCTGGCGCCATCAGACCGCTGGGTAAACGGAGGCAAGCAGACCACCTCATCGGCTGTCTGGGGCGGAGATTCCGCGGCGGACGCCGGCACGGACGAGCACTCCCGATTCTGACAGGCTTGCAGGGTGGAGAGAGGTGAGGTAGGCGGGGCAGACGAAGCAAGGGTGGCCGAGCAGGCCCTAGAGAGCGGATGGGGACGTCGAGAATCGCTGTCCGCCGAACACCTCGGCCTAGGTCGGCAAACGTGGCGAGCAGGCCACGACCTGTGGCTGACTATGACCAAGGACGACCGAGCGTTCGTTCTGCACCGAGAGAATGTCCTGCTTGGAGCCGTTCGATCCGCATGCGCGGCGACGAACTTGAAGATCGAGATTCCCGAGGTACTCCCCAATCGAAATGGAACAGATCTGTTCACCTATCGGGAACGCGTCTGTCGAGCAACCAAACACATCGAGGTCGTTCGTCCTTATGACGAGCGGCTGGAGACATACCGGGGATCGGCGAGCATTCTCCGAGATCTCCATCGGCTGCTCCGAGACATTCCCATCGACCTCGCCGTGTCGGCTCCCCTGCTCGCCGACGTCTCTCCGATGCTTGAACGCACTCTCGGCCATCCATGGGAACCCGCGACTGACGACGCCGAGGAACGCCCTCTCGTGTTCAAGACGGCCGAATGGCTGCGTCCTCGCCTCGCCGACATCGAGGCCGCACCGTGCCAGCTGCTCCACGGCGACTGGTCGACACCGAATCTGCTCGTCGATAGGCCGGAGGGAGGCGCCTTCGTGGGGGTACTCGACTGGCAGTTCTGCTCCACCGGTCCGGTCGTCACCGACATTGCCCAGGCGGTGTCCGGCGCGCTGATGTGGTCTTCGCTGCCGGTCGAACGGGTGGTCGAGGTCGTCTTCGACGCATACGGCGGCAACGCTGAGCGCGGGCTACTCGGCACTGCCATGGTTGCCTACTGGTTTCGCAACTACTGGTGGATCCGGGACGAGCTCGAGCGAGACGAACGCCTACGACCTGCGATGAACCGCCAGCCAGCACGCCTGCGATCGGTCATGAACTGTGCCAGGAGTATCGACCACTGACCTGACCTGGATGACCGGATCGGCATGAGTGAGGCAAGTGGCCTGGACTGCCCTGCACGCAAAGACAGACTCGCGACCGTGCTCAAGCGCAATTCTGAGTTCGCCACGTTTGAACCACGGGGCCGGGTAAAGACTATGGCAACCTCAGTACCCGGAGAATCGATCGACCATTGGCGATTCACGAATCATTGCTCGCCGATCGCGATACGGGCGTTCGCTCTACGAGCGAGTTCTGGCCGGCCTTCTTGAAGCGGCGTCCCTGCTGATCGGCTTCGCCCTGTTGGACACGTCTCACCATTGAGCATCACCCAAAGGATCCCTTCGACTCCACCGCGAGGTTCCCCGCACCTGCGAACGACGCCGCGCCGACGAACGGCGTCGGAAGGTGGGTCGAGGAGGCTCGCGAGATCGATATCGATCCCCTGGCCCCCGCGAACACCGCGGCGAGCCCCGCGACGACTAGCGCTTTCACCAGTGTCGCTCGCCAGCTTGATGGGACCGTCTCGTCGCCAGTCACATGGGACCGGGTCCGGGGTCAATCAGTGCGGCGCTGTGATGATGACCGGCGGTTCAGCCGCGGTCAAGCACGCCGGCCAGAACGAGCCGCCACAGGGCCGTCAGACGTGGCAGTCACAGCCGGCCGCTGCCGGTGCCGGTAGGACTCCCCGTCAAGCACGAGCTCGTAGGCAGCTGACTGCAGCCGGTCGATCGCGGACTGGGCGAGCAGGCCGTCGGCCATGAGCGCCAGCCACTCGACGGGCTCGCGGTTCGAGGTCGTCACCGTGGCCGCGTTGCGGTGGCGCTCGACGATGACCTCGTAGATGA
>JAODBO010000076.1 GCA_025464005.1 Acidimicrobiaceae bacterium
TCGTTCTGGCCGGCGTGCTTGACCGCAGCTGAACCGCCGGTCATCATCACAGCGCCGCACTGATTGACCCCGGACCCGGTCCCATGTGACTGGCGACGAGACGGTCCCATCAAGCTGGCGAGCGACAGTCATCATGACTGGGACCGTGCACCGACCGATGAGTTCATCGTGCAATAAGGAAGTGAAGGTCAACGGTCGGGCAGATGCCTCTGCGTCGGGCGACGCTTTGGAGCGTCTACTTCGTAGTTGCTCTGTGCCGAAATCGCAGAGTTGGCGGAACACGGCCATTAGCGCTTGATTCGACCATTGCGAACGCAAGCCGCGGGTGTCCAGCGCTGCTATATCATCGTGCGGCATGCTGAAGGCGATGAAGGTCTTTACCTCAGCGCGTCGGGGGCGCTGATCTCGTCCACGCGACCCCACAGCCAGCCGAACGCGGCGCACCGTGACGCAGGCCTCCCGATCGCCGCAGGATGCGAAACCCTGCATCCGCAACATCAGCCGCTCACGGTCGGCGAGGAGCCACTTGTACTCCTCCCCCATCCGCAAAGCGGATCAATACCGGTGGCCCGGCCGCTGGCGGCCACCAATGGCGTCCGTCGTGGCGTCAACGGCGGACGTCACCACGTCGAGCAAGAGCGCCTTCTCGCGGCTGCTCCGACCCCTGCTCGAAGCACACGCTCCACCGCGCCAGCCTTCGCACGATCGACCACGCCGTCGCGCACTACGTCACGGACGCGCGCCCTTCGAACGGCCACCGGAAACTGTCGCAACGTCAAGCGTTTCGGCCCAAGGAAGCTCTAGTGGAGGATGAGCCCCGCGCCGAGCGGGAGGTTGGCCGAGGAGCTACCAACCTCGATCTCGTAGCGGCCCGGCACCGTGGCGAGGCCGTGCGCGCCCCAGGTCTCGAACGCGCTTTGCGCGAGCTGCAGCCGCACGTCCTTTGTCTGGCCGGGGCGCAGCGAGACGGTCGCGAACGCGACGAGCCCCCGGGGTGGCTCACCGGCCGCCACCGGGTAGTGCAGGTAGGCCTCGACGACGTCGGTGCCCGCGCGAGTGCCGGTGTCGGTCACCGCGACCGAGGCGCTATAGCCGCCGTTGGCTCCCGCGGCCGGCGCCACCCGCAGCGATGCCAGTGAGAAGTTCGTGTAGGAGAGGCCATAACCGAAGGGGAAGAGCACCTTCACGTCATGAGCCTGGTAGTAGCGGTAGCCGACGTCGAGACCACCGCCTCCGGCCGCCCCGAGATTCACCGTGCCGCCGACGCCCGGCCACAGCGCGGGCGACGCGACCGACGTCGCGGCGCTCGATCGTGGGAACGTGATCGGTAGGCGACCGGACGGGTCGACGGCGCCCGAGAGCAGCGCTGCTATCGCACTGCCGTCCACCTGGCCCGGGTACCACGCCTCGAGCACCGCGCGCACCGAGGACAGCCACGGCATGAGGACCGCCCCGCCGGTGTCGAGCATGACGATCGTGTCGGGATTCGCCCTCGCGACTGCCTCCACGAGCGCGTCCTGGACACCTGCGAGACCGAGCGACGGGCTGTCCGCGCCCTCGGTGCTCTGGTTACCCACGAACACGAGAGCCACCGACGCGTGCGACGCGGCCGTCGCCGCCGCTTCGATCATCGGCGTCACGTCCTGCCAGCCGAGAGAGGGAACGTTGCCGTCGTAGTCGAACCAGCGCATCGACACGGCGTAGCGCCGCCCGGCCACGAAGCTATGGGCGAGCTGGATCATCGTCGGGCCGTGCGTGCCCGGATCGTCGAGCAGCCGCCTCCCGCCGATGGCGAGCTCGGTGTCGCCGTGCGAGAGCACCGACAGCCGGTAGAGCCCGGTCACGGGCGCGCGCAGCACACCGGTCCAGGTACGCCAGCTACCCGTCGGCGGGCTCCCCGTGTGGTAGACGGGATGGGCCGGCGACGGCGGCGGGACCGGCAACGGAGGCGACACGTCCGCGCTCGGGATCTCGGTCGCGGGCGACGCCGAGGGCTCGCCCGGGGCGATCGTGACGCGAGCCTTCGGCCAGTGCCGCTCGATCGCCGTGAGCGGTGTCGCGATCGTGCTGATCGCGACGTGCGAGCTGCCCCCGCCGGAGGTGATCGGGCTGGCGTTCGCGCCGGCGCCCACGACGGCGATCGACGACACGCCAGAGGAGAGCGGGAGGGCGCCCGCCTTGTCCTTCAACAGGACTGCGCCATGCTCGGCCACCGACAGCGCTGTCGCCTGTTCGGCCGGCGTCTGGACCGCGCTCGACGTGCGCCCGGTGCGCGGCTTCTGGATCAGCTCGAACCGGAACATCTCGGCGAGCACAGTGCGCGCGGCGGCGCCGATCTCGGCGCGCTCGGTCGCGTCGATCGGCGCGGCGGACCCGCCTGCCCAAGGCGACGGCTTGAACAGGTCGAGGCCCGCGGCGAGGGCCGCCGGCCCGTCGGGGGCCGCGTTGATGTCGTCGCGGACGAAGCCGGCGAACCCCCACGACCGGACGTCGCCGAGCACGGCCGCGTCCTGACAGGTGCCGACCCCGTTGACCTTGCCGAAGCCGCACATGATCGAGGCCACCCCCGCCTTCTCGACGACGGCGCGGAACGGGGCGAGGTAGAGCTCTTGGAGCGCTCGCTCCGATACGACCTGGTCGAGAAAGTCGCGATTGCTCTCCTGGGTGTAGATCCCGAGGTCCTTCGCGTCCGCGAGCACACCGGCTGCCTGGATGCCCTCGACGTCCGCGACGCCCATCGCCGAGATGAGCGTGGGGTCCTCGCCGTAGCCCTCGAAGACCCGTCCGGCCTGGGGCACCCGGGCGAGGTTGAGATAGGGCCCCTGGACGGCATCCACGCCCTGCGCCCGGGCCTGCTCCCCGATGGCGCGTCCCTCCTCGTAGGCGAGAGACGGGTCGAACGAGGCGGCCAGGGCGATCGCGGCGGGGAACTGGGTGACACCGCTGTCGCCGTAGGCGAGCCCGTCGGGGCCGTCCTGCAGGGTGAGCGCCGGAATGCACAGCGCCGGCACCGCAGTCGTGCTGTTCTCGTACGCCTTCGTGCTGAGAAGCGTCACCACGTCGAGCTCCTGCGCGAGGGTCATACGGCCGACGACCTCGTCGGCAAGCTCCGCGTCGCTCTGGCCTGCTGGCGACGTCACCCACGGGCACCTCGGGCCGACGGCCGCGAGCGCGACGGTCGTCGTGGCCTGCGACACGGGGAGGGCGACGAGGCCGAGGGCGACGGATGCGAGCGCGACGACGGTCGCGACAGGTCGGATGCGCATGGGAACGGGTCGAGCCTACGCGAGCGGGTCGGGGCGTTTCGGCACCGGCAGTGGTCGGCTCAGGCCGGTCGGTCCCTCAACGTGCGATCGGCGTCCGGCGGGGCGCCGGGCGAACGCGAGATGTGCGCGGCACGGGCGACCCTGCCCGAGAAGGTGGCGTAAGACACAGCGCCGATCGCACAGGTCACCGCGATCACGATGTCCCCCCACTGGAGCGAGAACGGGATGATCACCGCGACGAGGGCGGCGAGCACCCACATCAGCTGGAGGCGGGTCTCGAGCCGGCCGAATGCCCGTCCGAGCAGGACCGGTGGGACGTGACGCTGCACGATCGAGTCGAGAGCCGGCTTCGCGCTCGTCGGGCCCACACCGACCACGAACGTGAGCAACGCCTGCGCCCACAGCCCGCCGGCAGCCGCGGCCGCCAGGCTGCCGACGACGATGGAGATGAGCGCGCCCACGATGATCCGACTCTCGGAGAGGTAGCGCCGCAGCCGTGGCACCGCCATGGAGCCGATCAGGGAACCCGCACCGGTCGCCACGAGCAGCAGCCCGTACCACCACGTCGCGGCCCCGTGACCGTGGTGGCCCATCCGCCGCAACCCGAAGGCCAGGAAGAACTCCACGAAGCCGACGGTCGCCCGAGCGACCGACATCGCGCTGATCGCGGCGAGAACCTCCGGTGGGTAGAGGCGCAGCCCGTGACGAAGTCGTGCTGCACGTACGTCCTTGATGCGGGTGAAGGCGCCACCGTGGCCGGCCGACGACGCCCGAGACCGTGCTGTGCCTCGGGGACGCGTCGTGCCACCTCGCCGGCTCTCGTCGGAATCGCCGACATCCACGAGTCCGATCCCGGCGACCCCGAGCCCGTAGGGATCGTCGACGGGGGAAGACGACGGGGCCGGGTCGCTCGGCTCGCCCGGAACCGAGGCGACGGACACGCCCTCGCCGACGCGCGGGAGCCGTATCGCGGCGACCGTGCCGGCGACGAACACGAGCGATCCGAGCCCGAGCACCCACTGGGGGCCGATCTTCAACGCGGCGAGGGCGAAGGGGAAGGCGGCGAAGCCGCTCAGCGAGGCCAGCACGGCGAGCTTGGCATTCGCGATCGAGAAGTCGTCCCCCGGATCGGCCAGGGCCGGCACGAGGGAGGCCTTCGCCACGAGGTAGAGCTTCGCGAGGACGAGGATGCCGAAGGCCTCGGGGAAGAGCAGCAGCGAATGGATGTCGCGGGCCATGAAGAGGCAGAGGACTGCCGATCCGGCATTCGCGACGGCCACCGAGGCCCGGCGCGCCTGGCGACCCCGGTCGAGCAGGGGGCTGAGCGCGGGACCGACGAGGGCGAACGGCGCGATCGTGAGCAGGAGGTAGAGGAGCACCTTGCTCTTCGCGGCGTCCGGCGAGATCGAGAAGAACAACGATCCCGCGAGCGAGACCGTGATGAACGTGCTGCCGGCTCCCTGGAGGGTGTGGACCAGGGCGAGGCGCCCGAAGGGCTTCGACTGGTCGAGGAGCTGGGTGAGCGACGACCGCACGAGGCGGGTGACCTTGGCGAGACGCCCGGCTTCCTCCACCGCGCTCATGTTACGAGCAGCCGGCCGCGAGGACGGTCCGGCACGGATATCGGGGCCGACGGTACTCTCAGGAGATGATCGATCCCACCGTCAAGGAGCTCGCGCAGTCGAAGCATTTCGCCGCGCTCACCACGTTGCTGCCCGACGGCCAGCCCCAGACCCAGATCATGTGGGTCGACGCCGACGACGAGCACATCCTCATCAACACCGAGGTCCACCGGCAGAAGTTCAAGAACGTCCAGCGCGACCCGCGAGCGACCGTGGCGATCTTCGACGAGGCCAACCCGTACCACTACGCGGAGGTGCGCGGGCGGGTCGTCGAGACCGTGGTCGGCGACGAGGCGCGTGCCCACATCGACAAGCTCAGCGAGAAGTACACCGGCGCCCCCTATGCCAACCCGATCCAGAGCGAGCGGGTCATCCTGAAGATCGCGCCGGACCGCCAGCGCGTCCAGTAGCCGGTAGTGGGTCAGTTCGACCGACACCGACATGAGCGGAGGTCCGCGCGCCCGAATCAGCGATGTGCCACACTACGCGACATGGCGATTCAGATCCGTGGGGGACGCTCGCTCGATCAGGCAATGCTGGTTCTACTGGCTGGTGGCCTGGCCCGCACTCTTGTGGTTGGCCGCCGATCTATCGCTCCCGTCCTTAATAGTGTTCAGTTGAAGCTCCGAGCGTTTCAAGCGAGACGAGACCCACTGGCTGACGAGTGGGTAAAACGGATGCGAGCAGCGGTCGCAGATGGGACGATTCAGGAGGCCATCCAAAAGCAGCAATCTCCTGAGCAGATAGTCGCGGAGTGGCGCCGTACTGCCTCCACCTGAACCGAACTGGAGGGTCCATTACGAGGGTACCCTGAAGGCATGGCTCAGTAAGAAGCCCAATCTCTTTCATTTGGCCCCGGTCGTCACGTGGATTGAACAGTTTAAGTTAAGCGGGCCGCCGCCGAATGCGCTTTGCGTCGACGGCGATGAACGCTACCTCTCGGTGACTTCTGAATATGCGATCGCAATCGAATACTTGCAGATCGACTACGAGCGCCTCGCGATCGTGAAATCCATCAGTTAGCTCCGATCATTCACGAGTCCTCGTGAGCTGAGCTGCGCGTATCCGCGAAAATGCCCTCCTGGTAGGGGAAACTGTTGGTTCCTACGCCACAGTCAACCCACCCCGGAAGGCATCTCCGAGATGGAAACTACCAGCGCGCGCCCCGTCGTTGTCGGACCCGGAGGGAGCGGGGTCGTCGCCCACGTCGGACTCCACGCGCTGTGCGCGTTCGCGGACCGCCTCGGTCTCGGCGACGAGCTCTCGTCCGCGATCCCGCGGCCTCGCGAGCGTGCCCCGCTGCACGACCACGGCAAGGTGCTCATCCACGCGATGGCGATGCTCGCCGGCGGCGGCGAGGCCTGCAGCGAGATTGAGTTCCTGCCGTCCGAGCAGAGCCTCTTCGGCAACGTTGCCTCAGACTCGACGCTGTGGCGCACCTTCCACGAGATCACGCTGGCGACGCGGGACGAGGTCAAGCGCGCGATCGCGAATGTGCGGGCCGAGGTCTGGCACCGCAGCGCCGCGACGACCGGGGAGGTCAGCGACTCGGTATGCCGTACGGACTTAGCAGTAGCGCTGAATCGGATTGCCGAGAGCGGAGGGATCGACCTCCACGCCGAGCCCAGGCCCCTCGGGCGCGCTGCCGCGGCCATGGGCGGAGCGGGGTGCATATCCAGCGATGTGCTCCGCCGTCCAATCGTTCATGAAGGAAGCGCTGTAGAGGGCGGGCACTGACGTGCTGGCCGCCAGCTGACTGACCGCTGCGGTCGTGAGGTCGCCTCCCCAGGTGTCCTCGATGGTGACGCGTAGGCCGAGGCTTTCAGCGAGATCACGGATGAGCCGGGCAGCAGTGAGGCCGCCCACTCGGCTCAGCTTGAGATTGATGGCATCCATCGCGCCGGCGTCGAAGCAGCGGAGCAGCGCGTGTACGTCGGTGATCACCTCGTCGAGCACGATGGGAATCGAGGTGCGGGCGCGCAGCGCAATGCACTCCTCGATCGTGGGACATGGCTGCTCCAATCTCACGCGTGGCAGCTGCTCGAGCAGGCGGGCGGCGACGATCGCGTCTTGCAGGCGCCAGCCGCCGTTCGCATCGGCGATGATCACGTCGTCGTCGTCAGTGGCGTCGACGACTGCAGCCACGCGCTCGCTGTCGTCGGTTGGCGACGAGCCGATCTTCAGCTGAAATCGCTGGATCCCCTCTTGCTTCGCCTCTTTGACAAACTCAGCCATCACCTCAGGCGCCCCGAGCGGCACGGCGAGATAGAGCGGGAAGGACTCATTCACCACGCCGCCGAGCAGTGTTGCGACGGGAAGCCCGACTGTCTTGCCGAACGCGTCCCAGCACGCGATGTCGAGCACGCTCTTCGCGTAGTCGTGACCCCGGAGCGCTCCGTGCATCGCGTCCGCAACTGCAGACAGGTTCATGGCGTCGACCCCCACGAGCGCGGGAGCGAGCTCTTGCATCGCTGCGAGTACGCCACCCGCAAACCCCGGGAGGTAGTTCGGCCCGAGTGGACAGACCTCGGCCCAGCCCACGACGCCGCTGGCAGTTTCCACGCTCACGACGATGCTCGTCAGTGCGGCGATCTCCCGGCCCTTTGACATGACGTACGTGCCGTGCACGTAGGTGAGTTCGTACGTGTGGACACGGATTTCCTGTATCTGACTGCCTGCGTCCGAGTCCGGCATAGGTCTCCTCATGTGTGAACAATGCGTTACGAAGGCGGCGGCTCTTGATCATACCGAAATTTGTCAGATAAGTTGATAAATGCTGGGGCCGGGGGGTAGCTCAGCGGATTCAACGAGGAATCAGCCCCACACCCACACGTGTCGGAATTTTGTCGGGCCTTCGGCCCGCGGAGAGGGGAGTTCGTTGAAACTCATTCAGCCGCAGAAGTCTTCACCAGCCGTAAGGCGTCGCCGGGTCGGGGGGGCGGCCGGAGTTCTAGGCGGGGCGATTCTGCTCGCCGGCATGTCGGCGTTCGGCACGGCGGGAGCGTCCACGGCCCGAAGTCGCGTCGCCCACGCGGGGAGCAGCACGCTCGTCTGGGGCTTGAACGCCACGCCCCGCACCCTCTTCGGCCCGACCGACTACTCCTCGGATGCCCAACTCGTGATGACGCTCATCCAGGGCCAGATGCTCACCTATGGGCCGAAGGAGCAGCTCCAGCCGGCGATCTTGTCGTCGTCGACGACCGTCAGTCCGCTCGAGTACCAGTACACGGTCCGCCCAGGGGTGAAGTTCTCCGACGGCAATCCCGTGACGGCCGCTGACGTGGCCTACACCCTGAACCTGCAGCTCAACCCGAAGGTGGGCTCTCAGGAGAGCTCACTTTTTGCCAACGTCAAGTCGGTCACCTCTTCCGGTGACACGGTGACGATGAAGCTCATCCGCCCCGACGCGCTCGTCCACGAGCTTCCGGCGAGCATCTGCGGGCTCGTCTACGAAGAGAAGTCGGTCGCCGCGAACCTGGCCGACTACGGCACGCCGCAAGTCCTGCCGGTCGGCGCCGGCCCCTACGAGGTCAGCTCGTACGTGCCCGACTCCCAGATCGTGCTCGTTCGCAACCCCTATTACTACGGGGCGAAACCGAAGTACGACCAGATCATCTTCAAGATCATCCCCGACACCCAGACAATGCTCCTGGCGCTGCGCTCAGGTGAGATCAACGGGACCTTCGACGTCGAGTCGAACCAGGCGGCCGAGTACAAGAAGGTGGCGAGCGTCCAGAGCTACGCCGGCCTGATCTGGAACGGTCTGACTCTCGACATGACCGAGCGCCCGTTCAACAACATCCACGTACGCGAAGCGCTCTACTACGCGACGAACCGCCAGGCCATCGCCCAGGGCATCGGTGCGGGCTATGCCTCGGCGTCATCGACGGTGGACGAGCCGGGCATCTTCGACGGGACCCTTTCGACGGCGCAGATTCAGTCCCTGTACTCGAAGATCGAGGTCCTGCCCTACAGCGTCGCCAAGGCCAAGGCGCAGCTTGCCGAATCGCCGGTGCCGCACGGCTTCACGACCACGCTCAACGTCCCCGAGGATTCGCCGGACGACGTCGACATGGCCCAGATCCTCAAGTCCGACTGGGCCAAGATCGGGGTCACTCTGAAGCTGCGCTTGATGCCCGGAGGACCGAGGTTCCAGATCATCCTCGACCACAAGAAGAACCTCGGCGTGCAGATCATCGGGAACATCCCCGACGCCCTCGATCCGACCGAGATGGTCTGGGAGTACTTCTCGAGTACACAGGCGATCGTCAACGGCAACAACTCGTCGAACCTGCGGGTCCCAGCGATCGACAGCCTGATCTCGCAGTCCCAGGCCAGCGAGGGGGCGAAGTCCTCCGCTTTCGCCATTGATGCCGAGATCGCTGCGTCGAAGCAGGTTTCGGTGGTGCCTCTGATCTGGCGAGATGGCATCGTGGCACTGCAGAAGGGTCTCAAGATGGTGAACCTTCAGGCCTTCACCCCGGCGACCTACTGGGTGAACGACATCTCGGGAAGTTGAGCCGATCGGCGCCGGCACATGCCGAGCTGCTAAGCACTCGTGAGGTGACAAGGGTGTCGTGTGACCGAGAGGCGCCGCCGTTCTGGGCGGCGCCCCTCGGTCACGGCCCCAATCGCTCGCGCGTCGAGCTCTTGTAGGGCGGTTCTTCTTATGAAGCGCCAGTCCGGGCTCGCGGGCTATGCGTTGCGACGGGTGCTGCTCGTCGTACCGCTTGTGCTCGCCGTGACCATCGCCGTTTTTCTCCTGACCTCTCTCGTCCCGGGCGGTCCGGTCGCGGCGCTCATCGGCGGTCACGCCACCAATACGGCCGAGGTGAATGCCATCCGCGCCCGTTACCACCTGAACGAATCGCTCGTCTCGCAATATCTCACCTGGGCATCCCAGGTGCTACATGGCAATCTCGGCCGCTCGATCTTCTCGAGCGAGACGGTCGCCTCAGAGATCCGCAGCCGGCTGCCAGTAACGCTCGTGCTGAACGGCGTCGGAATCTTCGTCGCACTGCTCGTCTCGGTTCCGCTCGGCTCGATCGCCGCGGCACGCCGCGGCGGCCTGATCGACCGTGTTGCCGTCGGCGTCGGGGTGTTCTTGAGTAGCGCGCCGAACTTCGTCATGGCGATCGCGCTCGTCTACCTGTTCGGCATCCGTTTCAACATCCTGCCAGTGGAAGGCCTCGGAAGTGGTCTCGCCTCGGAGGCACAGCACCTCGTGCTGCCGTGCGTGGTCATGGCCGTCGCTCCACTCGGGTTCATGACCAAGATCGTGCGCGCCTCCATGTTGGAGCAGCTGGAGATGGACTACGTCGCCTTCGCCCGCGCACGGGGTGTCGGCCGTTGGAGGCTTTATCGGGCCTATATCGTCCGCAATGCGCTGATCCCCATCGTGACGGCCTCGGGGCTGCTCATCGTGACCTCTCTCACCGCAACCGTCTTTGTCGAGGACGTCTTTGGGATACCTGGTCTCGGCCAACTCCTTGTGAGCTCGGTGACGAACAGCGACATACCGGTAATCCAGGGCCTCGTGCTGTTGGTGGCGCTCTGGGTCATCGTGGCCAACGTCGCCATCGACCTCGTCTACGTGGCGATCGACCCACGCGTGAGCTTTCGGAGGTTGCGGTGATCGGTGGGTTGGCTCTTCCTGTGGGGAGGCGCACGAGCCGACTGCGCGTGCCGGTAACGATCGTCGTCAGCTCGGTCTTCATCCTGGCCGTTGTCGTCGGTGCAATCGCCGGACCGACGTTCATCCACACCTCGACGAGCGCTCCGAACCCGCTCTCCGTTGGAACGATGCCGTCACACGCGCACCTGTTCGGCACCGACGAGCTCGGGCGAGACGTGTTCGCCCGGCTGGTGGCCGGCACCACCACCGCACTCACCGGACCCCTCATCATCGCCATCAGTGGCTTCGCCGTCTCGGCCCTCGTCGGGGTGGCTGCCGGCTACTTTGGCGGCGCGCTCGACGCCGTCACGATGCGCTTCGTCGACTTCATGTTTGCCCTCCCTGCCCTCCTGCTCGCCATCGTGATCGTGACCGTCGTCCAGGGTGGCTACTGGATCGCGGTGCTCGTGCTCGCGGTGCTGAACGTGCAGGGTGACATCCGCCTCGTGCGTGGTGCCGCGCTCGAGCAGCGGAACCTGGTGTACGTCGAGGCCGCCCGGGTGACGGGCATCTCACGTTTCTCGATCATGTACCGGCACATCGCGCGGAACATCTTGCCGATACTGCTCGCCGACTTCGCCACAGACTTCGCCGGCGCGTTGGTCGCGCTCGCCGGTCTGGCGTTCCTCGGGCTCGGCGCCGAGCCGGGGACGCCCGACTGGGGTCTCATGCTCACCGAGGGCCAGACGGTGTTGTTCGAGAACCCGTTCGCCGCGCTCGCTCCGGGCATCGCCATCGTCTTGCTCGCCGTGTCGGTCAATCTCATCGGCGACTGGCTCTACGAACGACGCGCGTCCGCTATCGGGGGGCGTTGATGCCCCCGCCATCCGGGCTCGAGGAGGGGCTCCCGTCACCGTCTCGGAGCGGCCCGCCGCTGCTCGAGGTCACCGGGCTGGAGATCGTCCACCGGCCGAAGAACGGCGCGCAACGAACGATCCTTGCCGGAGTGGACCTCGAAGTCGGACTCGGTGAGACCATCGGGATCGTCGGCGAGTCAGGAAGTGGCAAGTCGATGCTCGCCAAGGCGGTCGCACGTTTGCTGCCACGAGAGGTCCATGCGGGCGGCTCTGTGCGCTTTCGCGGCACGGAGCTCCTGACGATGCGAAAGCGACAGATGGACGCGCTCCGAGGGAGCGGGGTGACGATCCTCTACCAGGACCCGTTCACGATGCTCAACCCGTTGTTGCGCTGCGGCGACCACATCATCGAGGGCCTCCCCGGCGGAACGCGCCGCGGCCGCCGTCGAGCGCTTCGCGACGAGGCCGTGCGCCGCCTTGCCGAGGTGGGGATCGACAACCCCGACGTCGTCAACAGCTATCCCTTCGAGCTCTCGGGGGGTATGCGCCAGCGGGTCGCCCTGGCCGCTGCGCTGGCGAGCGACCCGGCTCTGCTCGTGGCCGACGAACCCTCGACCGCGCTCGACGTCACGACCCAGGCCGAAGTGCTCGAGCTGCTGCGCTCCACGCAGGTCGCGCGCGGCATGGGTCTCGTGCTCATCACCCATGACCTCCGGGTTGCGTTCTCGGTGTGCGCACGGGTCTACGTGCTGTACGCGGGGTCCGTACTCGAGAGTGCCCCTGCGAACGAACTCGATCGCGAGCCCCTCCATCCGTACTCGCTCGGTCTTCTCGTCTCGGACCCGCCGGTCGATCGCCGTGTCTCTCCGTTGCCGATGATCGAGGGCTCGGTCCCCTCCCCCGGGGACGTAACGAACCAGTGCAATTTCGCGGCGCGCTGCGCCTGGGCGGAAGACGTGTGCCGCTCCGCAGCCCCCCCGCTCGTCACGGTGGGGCCCGCCCGAAAGAGCGCGTGCGTACGCATCTCCGAGATCCGACCCGCCCTTGGCCGGGCCCGTGCTGAGCTCCTTCAAGCGAGCCCGCCGCCGGCGCCCGTCGATCTCACCGACGCGGTGCTGCGCGTCCGCGATCTGCGCAAAGTGTTCGCCCACCGTGGGGGGCGGCCGACCGAAGCGCTGCGCGGCGTGTCGCTTGACGTCGGCCGCAACGAGAGCGTCGGCCTCGTCGGCGAGTCCGGATCGGGCAAGACGACGCTGGCCCGATGCCTTGTGGGCTTAGAGACCCCGACGTCGGGCACGATCGAGATCGCCGGCCTCGAGGTCGGCGCGCCGGCGGCCAAGCTCCACAAGACGGTGCAGATCGTCTTCCAGGACCCCTATTCATCCCTCGACCCGCGCCAGACGGTCGGCTCTTCGGTGCGCGAGACGCTCCGCGCCAACGGCTGTGCCCGGGGCCGGCTCGACGAACGGGTCGCTGAGCTCTTCGCCGAGGTCGGCCTGTCGTCCTCCTACCTCCGTCGCCTGCCGGCCCGGCTGTCTGGCGGCGAGCGCCAACGCGTTGCCATCGCCCGGGCACTCGCGGTGGAGCCCGAGCTCATCATCTGTGACGAGCCCGTGTCGGCCCTCGACGTATCGGTACAGGCCCAGGTCCTCAATCTGTTCACCGAGCTCCGGGAGCGCCTCGGCCTCAGCTACCTGTTCATCACCCACGATCTGGCGGTTGTCCGCCAAGTGGTGGACCGGATCTACGTCTGTTACCGGGGCGAGATCGTCGAGCACGGCACGGTCGACAAGATCCTCGACGCTCCCGAGCACGCATACACCGCCCGCCTCATCGCGTCGATCCCCGGTGCCACCGCTTCGAGCGCCCGTCCGCTGCCGGCGCCGATGATCCCGCGATGACCGGCGGCTTTACGGAGAACCGAAGGAGGAGATCATGAGCGAGTCGAACCGTCGACTCTTCTACCGCCATCCGGCAACTAGATGGCTTGACGCCCTGCCGGTCGGCAACGGCCGTCTCGGCGCGATGAGCTACGGCCGGGTCCACAAGGAGCTCGTGCCGCTCAATGAGGACACCATCTGGACCCGCCCGGTGGCGGACCGGAACAATCCGGCCGCGTTAGGCGAGCTCGACGCAGTGCGCGATGCTCTGCTGTCGGGCCAGGTGCGCCGCGCCCACTTCCTCGCCGAGGCGGGGTCGTTCGGCATCCCGCACACCCAGTCGTCCTATCAGCTGCTGGCCTATCTGACGGTGCTGAGCCTCGGCGCGCACGAGGAGTGGTGCTCGAGCTACGAGCGTTCACTCGAGCTCTCGAGCGGCATCGCCAGCGTCACGTTCGATATTGACGGCGTCGTGCACAGGCGGGAGCTGTTCGCCAGCGCGCCTGACTCCGTCATCGTCCTCCACCTTCACGCCGACGCCCCCGCGCAACTCAACGTCGCTACCGAGCTCTGGCGCAAGTACGACGCCCTCGCCTCGGCCGTCTCGGCCACCGATATAGAGCTGCACGGGCGCGCCGGGGCGAACGGCACTCGGTTCGCAAGCATCCTGCGTGTCCTTGGCGCCGGCGGCGAGCAGCGCTCGGTCGGTGACCACCTCGTCATCGAGGGAGCCGACGAGATCACCATGCTCATCGCCACCTCGACCGACTTTCGCAGCGACGACTGGGCCGGGGCAGCGCGAGCAACCGTCGATGCTGCGGCGGACCTCGGGTTCGAGGCGCTCCGGGAGCGCCATATCGCCGACCATCGCTCCTGGGCCTGCCGCACATCGCTCGAGCTCGGCGAGCCGGACGAACAGCTCGAGGCGCTGCCGACCGACGAGCGCCTCCAGCGCGTCCGCGCCGGAGCGGACGACGCTGGACTCTGCGAGCTCTACTTCGACTACGGCCGCTACCTGCTCGCAGGAAGCAGCCGCCCCGGATCACTCCCGGCAAACCTCCAGGGGATCTGGAACGAGAGCTTCGTCCCGGCCTGGGACTCCAAGTTCACGATCAACATCAACACCGAGATGAACTACTGGCTCGCGGAGACGGCGAACCTCGCCGAGATGCACCTGCCGCTGTTCGACCTCGTCGACCGGATGCGCGTCACCGGGCACGAGACCGCCCAGACGCACTACGGCTGCGACGGGTTCGTCGCCCACCACAACACCGATCTGTGGGCCGACTGCGCTCCCCTCGACAACGTCAACTGCGGCCTCTGGCCACTCGGGGCGGCGTGGCTCGCCCTGCACCTGTGGGAGCACTACGCGTTCATGCCCGACCGGACCTTCCTCGAAAAGCGCGCCTACCCGGTGATGGCCGAAGCCGCTCGCTTTCTTCTCGGGCTGGCAGTTCGCGACGCCGACGGCCGGCTCCTCGTCGGTCCCTCGCTCTCGCCGGAGAACGGGTACCGGGACCCGACCGGCGTGCGCGTGGCCCTGTGCATGAGCCCGTCCGGCGACACCCAGATCACCGGTGCTCTCTTTGCTCGCTGCCTGATGGCTGCCGAGGTGCTCGGGATCGACGACCAGTTCACAGCGGATCTCGAACGGGCCTGCCGTGAACTGCAGCCGATGAGCGTCGGACGCCATGGCCAGCTCATGGAGTGGACCGAGGACGTCGAGGAGTGGGAGCCCGGGCACCGGCACTACTCGCACCTCTTCGCGCTGTTCCCGGGTGACGGCATCAGCGCGCGTCGGACGCCCGGCCTTGCCGACGCGGCGAGGGTCTCGCTCGCTCGACGCCTCGCCAATGGCAGTGGTGCCAGCGGGTGGAGCCGGGCGTGGGCGATCGGTCTGTGGGCTCGTCTCGGGGAAGGCGACCTGGCGCACGATCACCTCCTTGACCTGCTCCGGCACCAGACCGAGCCGAATCTGATGGACATGCACCCGCCCCAGGGCACGAACCCGCTGTTCACCTTTCAGATCGACGGCAACCTCGGGGCGGTGGCGGCCATCTGCGAGCTCCTCCTCCAATCGCACGACGGTGCGATCGAGCTGCTCCCGGCGCTGCCGAGCACATGGTCCGCCGGCCGGGCAACGGGGCTGCGGGCCCGGGGCGGTTTTGAGGTCTCGCTGACCTGGTCCGGTGGCGCGCTGAGCGAAGCGGCGGTCCGCTCGGACGCCGGTGCACGGTGCTTCGTTCGAGACGGCGAGCGCCTCGAGGTGCTCCTTGACGGCAAGCGCGTACCCACCTCGCTCGACAAGGTGGGCGTTCGCTCGTTCGCGACGACAGTAGGGGCCTCCTACGTCCTCGTCCCGAGCTCGTCACCCGTGCCCGGCGACTCCGTTGATTCCGAACCGACCCCGGCGTGGTGTCGCCCCGTCGATCTAGAGCTGGAGGCGGAACTGTGACCGTATCGTCGTCGGCGACCGAGTCGAAGTGGTCGGCCGTGGAGCCGGTGCCCTCACTGTTCCAGACAAACTTCTCAGCCAACGAGCTGGCGCTACGTCGCCGAGCGGTGGCTTCCGAGATCGGTGAGGACGCCGTCGCGCTCGCACAAGGCGCCCCCGCGGTCCGGGGCTTCAGCCTGTTCCGTCAATCGAACGACTTCTTCTACCTCTCCGGCGTCGAGGTCCCCCACGCCTACCTGCTCGTCGACGGGCGCGATGGCCGCTCGACCCTCTACCTCCAGCACCGTGACGCGGCACTCGAGTCGAGCGAGGGCCAGCGCCTGCACGCGGACGCCTCGGCCGAGGTCGCGGCATTGACCGGCGTCGAGTCGGTCCAGCCGCTCGAGTGCCTTGCCAGCGATCTGCAGCGCCTTGTTCTCAAGCGAGGGTCGCTCGCCTGCTACACGCCATTCGCGCCGGCCGAGCTCGAGCGATGCTCGCGCGACCAGTTGCTGCGCGCCGCCGGATCGGCCACGGCCGACGGCTTGGCGGCACCCGCCAACGTCGAGGGCCACCTCGTCGGGCTGCTCGGCCGCCAGATTCCCCAGCTGGAGGTGCGCGACCTTTCGCCGATGCTCGACCGGCTGCGGCTCGTGAAGAGCCCTCGGGAGATCGAGCTGCTCCGCCTTGCCGGCTCCCTCAGCGCCAAGGCGGTCACGGAGGCGATGCGCAGCACGGCGCCCGGGGTCGCCGAGTACGAGCTCGGCGCGTTGGCGGGCGCGTGTTTCGCGCTGGGTGGCGCGCGCGGCGAGGCCTACCGAGCAATCATCGGCTCCGGCCACAACGCCTGGTTCGGCCACTACGGGCGCCAGGGGAGCCTGCTCGCGGACGGCGAGCTCGTCCTGATGGACTGCGCGCCCGACGTCGCCTATTACACGAGTGACATCGGCCGGATGTGGCCCGTGAACGGGACCTACAGTCCTCTGCAGCGCCTGCTGTACGGCTTCATGGTGGACTATCACAAAGTGCTGCTCGGCGCGATCCGGGCCGGCCGCCTCGCTGGTGAGATCATGGACGAGGCTGCTGCGGTCATGCGAGCGCAGATCGAGCGGACGGATTTCCCCGACATGATCTATCGTCAAGCGGCGTTGGCGACACTCGAGTTTCGCGGCCACCTTTCACACCCGGTCGGTATGGCGGTGCACGACGTCGGTGACTACACGGCCGAGCCCTTGCGTCCCGGGACGGTCTTTGCGGTCGATCCCCAGATGTGGGTGCCGGCCGTCGACCTCTACGTTCGGGTCGAGGACACGGTGGTCGTCACGGAGGACGGAATCGAGAACCTGACCACGCTCGCGCCCCTCGAGCTCGACGACGTCGAGGCCGTGATGCGCGAGGACGGCCTCTTGGCCCACATTGCGAGAGTGCGACCAGACTGGCCGGGCGGCACTGGTCTGCGGCCATGAGCGCGTCGACAGGTGCCGACGACTCCCCCGCCGTGTTCGGACCGATGAAGAGTGCCACCTTGCGTGATCGGATCGCGCATCAGCTCATCTGCGCCGTCCTGCGCGGCACCTTCGTCCCCGGTCAGCTGCTGCCGCCCGAGGAGGCGCTCTGCGAACAGTTCCAGGTGAGCCGACCGGTTGTGCGCGAGGCAATGAAAACGCTCGTGAGCATCGGGATGGTCCGTACGCGACAGGGTCAGGGGTCGGTCCTTCTCGAGGACAGTTCGTGGAACGACTTCGCCCCCGAGCTCCTGCTGGCGCGCTGCGACTCGGGTCAGGTCCAGGGGGTGCTCGAAGAGGTCCTCGAGATGCGCGCGGTACTCGAGGTGCGGGCGGCCGAGCTGGCAGCACGCCATGCCACCCCGGACGACGTCTCGCGGCTCAGCGATCACCTAGCGGCGATGAAGGCCTCGACGGACTCGACAGAGCGCTTCCTCGCCCACGACCTGGCATTCCACAAGGAGATCGTCCGTCTTTCGGGGAACCGCCTCATCTTCAAGCTGCTCGAGCTCCTCGAGCCGATGCTCATCTCGGCGCGGAGTATCACCCTCGAGCACCAACCTTTGCCCAGCGGCATGTTGAGCGGGATCAGCGAGCACGAACAGATCTTGGAGGCGATCGCCACGGGGTCGTCCGAGCTTGTGGGCACGGCGATGGCCCGCCACCTGTCCTGGGTGAGCGGCCGAGTCGTGAACAGCTAGCCGGAAATTACGTCGGCAATGGAGCAGGTCTTCTGGTTAACCAGGGACTTTGGTCGCGAGCGGGGAGTCATTGCTGAGTACACGAAGCGGAGCGGGATCGGGACCTCGATGAGCTCGAAGGCCTTGCGCTGGGTTGGCGTGGGCTCCGGAGACGATCGAAGGTGACGGTGGTTCTCGGCACCTGACAGGAACCAGCGGAACCGTGCCCTTCGCACTCGCTCGCTACCGCACACCCGCGACGTGGCGTTTGATCTTGCGTTCCAGCTCGCTCCACTGTTCCTCGGTGGTGTGGGGCTTCTCGATCCTCGTGATATAGCGATCGGGCCGCTGTGTCGCCTCGTAGCCCTGCTCCTTCGTCGCCGTTGCTTGCCTTGCCTTCGCCATAATCAGTCAGGCGCTGTTGCGAAGTGCGTCGACGAACTCGAGGCGCACTGTCGCCGGCTCACCGGGCACGTCCCGGATCGCGAGCACGCGGGCCTTGCCCTCTCTGAGGTCCTCGTCGCCCCAGGTGACGACGAGGACACCGACGTGGAGGCCAGGCAAGAGGCTCCGGCTCACGTGGACCTCTTCAACCTGATGCAACGGCCGGCGGCTGTAACCGACGAAGAGTCGTTACTGCGCTCATCAACGAGCTAAGCGCTCGCCTGCACTGGATCAATGAATTTGAGCTTCGCCTTGCCGTTGTCGATGCTCAGGACTGTGGCACGGCGCTCGGGAATTCCATCCTCGCCGTTAACGAACACGGTCTCTCCGATGTGGAGCCCGGCTCGCTCTGAAGGCAACAGCGCTACCTCGACGACCGGGGATCGGAGGTAACGGGTGTAATCAACAGTGAGCGTACGCATGATGACCTCCGCACTCATTCTACCGGCGCTGACGGGGCTCGAACAGGGAGCGGAACGTCGCTATCTGCGGATCGAGAACGGCCGCAACATGCCGAGCAGCTCTTCATCCTCCAACAGGGCACGTACGGCGAGCAGTTCAGATGTCATGGACGCCAGGCTCGCGCAGGCCGGCGGTCGCACGGGAGAACCCCGCCCCAAAACCCGGTGTTCGCCAGTACTACGCACCTGCCCGTTCGAGGGGCCGTGGCGTAGGGCGCGCGCTCGAGTGGGCCCTCTTCGGCTGCTCGGCCGGCAACCGTCAAACAACGCAAACGTTTCCGGGCGTGGCACTAGCTACCCTCGTCCTGCCACTCGCCGACGAGCCAGTGCCGCGCGCCTGCGGACACGATCTCTGGCTCCCGGGCGGTCCTGCGGTGACGAGACAGTCGTGCCAGCTTGAGCCCGAAATGGATCGAGAGTCGGTCGTAACCATTGCGCAGGTCGATACCGGCCAGCTTCCGGGCCTTCTCGAGGCGGTAGTACAGCGTTCCCCGGTGAAGGTTCAGCAGCTCGGCGGTCGCCTTGGCGTCGCCGGCAAGGTCGAGATATGCCTCCAGCGTCTCGACGAGCGATTCGTCTCCGAGGGCGAGAAGTCGGAGCAGCCTCGGATCGATCGACTCGTCTGCCGCCTCACGCGAAGGAAGCTGGACGAGGGCCCGGAAGATGCCGAGATCCCGCCACCAGGCCAGGCACCCCATGGCGGGGATCGATTCAGCGACGCCGGCGGCAAGGCGCGCCTGACGGTAGGACGCGATGGCTGTACTCAGCTCCTCCTGAGGGTCACCGATGCCCACGATCACCCGGGAGCTGGCGTCCGAACTACCGAGGCGGCGCGACAGGATTGACCAGCTCTCCTCGGCGACCCGCTCGACAAAGGCCTCGCCCCCCACGGCGGGCGGCTGGAGCACGAGCACGCCGTGATCCGCCTGGGCGAGACCGAGCAACGACCTGGCGGGCGCCTGCCAGCCGATCTC
>JAODBO010000136.1 GCA_025464005.1 Acidimicrobiaceae bacterium
AAGAGCTTGACAGGTTCCGCTTCACCCGTTGCGCGCCTGAGTTGGTTGCCTCCACTCGGATGCGGTGTTGGTCGTACGTGCAGTCTCCGTTCGCGGAATCACTGAACTCGTGGTCCTCGACTGTGAAGCCGATGGAGTGGGCGACGGCCACGAGCTGGGCATAGTTCCCGGCAGGGTCGTCGCCTTCGATCCGATCGCAGGTGGACGGCAGATCTTCGCCGTCGGTCTGGGTGACGTCGAACACCGGGACGAACTTGAAGCCGCGGATCACCCGATCGCCCTGGCCATCCTCGGCGTCGGCGTTCTTGTAGACCATCGGGGCGAGGATCCAGATGGCCTTCTCGCCCTTGCGAACGAAGCGGTTCATCTTTCGCCAGGCGTTGAAGCCTGCCACCCGGGTCGCCTCGGCGCACTGGGCAACGATCAGAAGCACGTTGTTGAAGCTGTAGCGGTAGAAGCGGCTCTGGACGTCGAGATAGCGTTGCCAATCGTCAGACGATGCGAGGTTGCTGATCCCTGCCGTCAACTGGGCGATGATCTCCGGGTGTTTGTTGCTCGCGGTCATCGTGCCTCCATGTGGTGCTGATGCGATGCACCTGGGAGGCCAGAGAGGGGCCGAGAAGATCAGCCCCGAGTACAGCGAGTGCACGTCAGGGCCTGCCGTTCGAGGACCAGTTTCTGGCACGGTGCGATACCCGCAGCGGCCCCATGGCAGGGGCGAGCGACCGCGCCGGAACGCCCGAGGCGTCCCAGAGCTGGCGATCAGAAGGAGGATCACCGACGTGACCCCGCGGAGGACGTTACAGCGGCCCTGTGACGGCCCACTCCCCTGGTTCCGGGACTTCGCTGCCGTTACGGGTGATCGGACAGGCCACTTAGCACCTGCGCACCGCGAGGGAGATGAGGAGTGGACCGCCTCCTCGCCGACCGCGGGCTCCCACCTGAGCCGACTACGGCACCTCGACCGTCACCGCCAGCTCCACGTAGCGACAGAGTGCGTTGACGAGACGCAGCTGCTCGACGCTGTTGCACGGCGCTGCGAGTAGTGCGGGCGCACACACGAGGACGGCGAGACCCTTGGCGCGCGAGACGGCGACGTTCAGGCGGTTCAGGCTGTAGAGGAACTCCATGCCGCGTGGGACATCCTCCGCGCTCGACGCGGCGAGCGAGATGATGACGACGGGCGCCTCTTGGCCTTGGAACCTGTCGACGGTCCCGACGCGGACGCCTGGAGGGAGAGCCGACCGCAGGAGGTTGACTTGAGCGTTGTAGGGAGCGACGACGAGGATGTCGTCGAGATCGAGCGGTCGCGACCCGCCGCCGCGCTCGGTCCAGGTGCGGCCGACCAGCTGCTCGACGCACCGCTTGACGACTGCGACTTCCTCGAGCGACGACGTCCGATTCCCCCGGTGCTCGACAGGCACGAAACGCAGACCCGACCCCGACAGCGGGCCACCTCCCGAGACCGCCTGGCGTTCACAGTCCGGCTCGGATTCCAGGCGACCGTCATAGACGATCTCGGAGATGAACCTCGTGATCGATGGGTGCAACCGGTGCGTCATGTCGAGAAAGATCCCGAGGTCCCCCGGGATGGTCTCCGCATCGCCGAGCACGTGGCCGAGGGCCGAGCTGTCGGCGCCCGGTGGATGCGTGCCGAGCGACGGCTGCGCGAGTTGACGGGGATCGCCGACCAGTAGCAGGTTGCGCGCAGAGGTCCCGACGGCGGCGACGTTGGCGAGCGAAAGCTGCCCCGCCTCGTCGACGACGAGGAAGTCGAGCTGTTGGTCGAACTCGGGTCGCGAGAAGAGCCACGCTGTGCCGGCGAGAATGTCTGCTGACTCGATGTCGGCCGCCATCTGCTCATTCGTCGTTCGTCGGGTCACCCACGGATGATCGAGTCCCTCGCCGGCGTCGCACTTCTGTGAGATTGCGAGCTGTCGACCGGCCTTCTCGGCGAGCCTCACGGTCTCCTTCACCAGGTTCGTGATCACGGCGTGGCTGTTCGCCGTGATGCCGATCGTCGCTCCCTGATCGACGAGCGCCAGGATCGTCAGGGCCGCTGTGCTGGTCTTCCCAGACCCCGGTGGTCCTTGGACGGCGAGGCACCCGCCGTCGAGCGAGCAGGCGATCCGCATCACCGCGTCACGAGCTAGCTCGCCTGGCCACTTGAGCGGTCCGGCCGGGGCGGAGAGCCCGAGGCGCGGCGGCCGGCGGAGAAGAAGATCGCGCACTGCCCGGTACGGGCCGTCGCCGTCGATGCCGGTAGCGACCGTCGAGCGCGCCACTCGCCGCAGTGCCTCGCGCTGCTGTGGTGTCTTGAGCGGCCCGCCCGGGATGAGGCAACGCGGATGGGGAGCGGCCGAGGTCAGCTCGCGCTTCAGCTCGAGGAAGCCCTCCTGGGGATCGACCGAGACGACCGTCCCCGGCCCCGGGACGTTGTCACCGCCGAGCAACTGCTCGCGCGCCGTCGCGGGATCGGTCCAGCTCGAGCCGGGGCGGAGCTTGTTCTCCTGGGCAGGGTCGAAGCGGTAACGGTGGATCGCCGATCGCGCGACCTGACCGACTCGTCCTTCGTACTCGAGTCCGGCGACCGCTTCGGTGTCGGCGTAGAGGTCGTCCTCCTCGCAGCGAAGTACCCGGTCGAAGTAGCGCCACCACTCGGGCTTGTCCTCGCGTCGGTGCCAGTCGAGCAATTCACCAAGGAGCCAACTCGCGTCCGCTGCGTCCTGCTCGCCCGAGGAATGCGCAGCGAGTGCCATCTTCAGCTCGACGTTCTCGGCGACGATGACCACTGCGTCCTCCGAAGGATCGCCGTCGCGCAGCGCCATGCGTGGCGGCGATTTGCCGAACTGGGCTGCGTAGTCGATACGGCGCAGCTCGAGCCAGTCGCGAAGCTGGCGGGTCGAATCGCAGTCGACCCGGTTGTACCGCTCGAGCTCGTCGAGGATTACCTGCTCGCCGCTCTCGAGGTAGCGCTCGTACTCGACGATCGAGGAGCCGGCGTCAGTAATCGAGTCGGTCCGCGTGGTCATGTAGAGCGACTCGAGCTTCTTCAGCCCGTAGGAGGGCGTGCCGATCCGGACCGACTGTCGCACGACCTGCAGCAGATCGACGAATACCCCGGCGCGGAGCATGTCGTCGAGTTCATCCTCGCGGGTCCCATAGCGCCCCATGAGCCGACCGAGCGCGGAGGGCTCGTAGGGGGCGAAGTGGTAGACGTGGAGCTCAGGATCGAGCTGGCGGCGTGTCGCAACGAAATCGATGAACTCCTCGAAGGCCGCCTTCTCTTCCTCGGGGCCGTGGGCCCAGAAGGCGCGATAGGCAAAGTTGGCGTCGTGATCGACCCAGCCGACGCCGAGCAGGTACTCGAGCCCGCCGGCGCCGACGAACGGGTCGCCCTCGATGTCGAAGAACAGGTCGCCGCCTGACGGAGCGGGCAGCGCCCCGAGTCCACGGCCGGGATCGGACGTCCTGAGGAGCTCGTACGGCGGTGGCTTGCCCGGGTCGTCCCGGGCGGCGACCTGCAGGCGCGCCTGATCGCGCAGCTTGTCGAGGGTCGATCGCGACAGTCCAGGGACCGATTCGTCGCCAAGGGCACCGAGCGCTGCGACAGTGCGGACGCCCGCCGCCTCGAGCTTCGCGACCTGATCGGCTCGGAGCCCGGCAACGAGCGACAGATGGTCATCGACGCGGCGCTGCTCGTCGCAGCTCGTGCGCCAAGAGCAGATCGCACAGTGAGCGACCGGCACCGGATAGGCGTCGATCCCTTTCGCGATCGCCGCTTCGAAGCGGGCCTTGGCGAAGCGGTAGTAGGCGGCGAAGCCCGCCAGACGGAGCGAGACACGGAGCGCCCCGCCGAGAACGACGTGGATCTCCCGCGGGGCGATCCCCTGGGCCAATTGAAGCTGTTCGGCGTAGCTGCAGAGCTGGAGGACGGCCGAGGGCCGCACGTGTCGCGCGAGCTTGGTGTCCTCGGGCTCGTAGGAGTAAGCACCGAGCGCACTCGGTTCGTCGACTCGGCGGAGGAAATCTGCATGGCCCCGCCAGATTGGGCCGGATCCAGATGTGTCGAGAAATGTCGCCTGATAGATGACATCGGGCCCGGCAGCCAACGCCAGCAGCGTCGCCCGCACCCGCTCTATCAGCGCGATTCCGTCGTCGATCGCCAGGACGTCGAGACCCTCTCGCTCCAGCGCCGCGAGGTAGGCGGCCTCGTGCTCGAGCCCACGGC